>NZ_JBEXHL010000010.1:0-292308 GCF_040607795.1 Amycolatopsis sp. NPDC005232
CAATCTAGTTTTCTCAAAGGAACCTCATACGAGGTTACATATAAGCTCTACTGGCTTAGTTCACTAGCACACTGTTGAGTTCTCAAGCAACACACCGCAACCCAGCCCACCCAGCAGGCAAACCAGATCACTGCGTTGTTTCAAGCTTTTTGGTCGAGCATGCCGACACCTGCAAGTAACTCGCAGAAGCTCGGCGGCCGCTCGTGGGCCGACGCTGAACATTACCTGGTCCGTTTCGCGGTGTCAACCCGCTCGGCCCTGGCGCCCCGTTCCCTTGGGGCTTTCGGCCCCGCCGGCCCGGTGTTCCTGGCGACGAAGAGAAGATTACATGCCCCGCAACGGGCCGAAAACAGGGGGGTCACTTAACGACATAGCCGCAGGTCAGAGGCCAATTCGACCCCGTGCGACGGGCACCGGCGGCAACGGCGGGCCGGCCGGAAACGAGAACCGGCTTCCCCACCCGCCACGAAGGCAGGGCGAGGGAGCCGGATTCGAACAGTCCCGCGGTCAGAGGACCGGCAGCAACGTCCGCAGCTCGTACGGCGTCACGGCACTCCGGTAGTTGTCCCACTCGGCGTGCTTGTTCCGGAGGAAGAAGTCGTAGACGTGCTCCCCCAGCGCGTCGGGCAGCAGCTCGGAGCGCTCCATCTCCGCGAGCGCCTCCCCGAGGTTCTGCGGCAGCTGCGCGTATCCCGCGGCACGACGCTCGGACTCCGACAGCTGCCAGATGTTGTCCTCCGCGGGCGGCGGAAGCTCGTAGCCCTTCTCGATGCCCTTGAGGCCGGCGGCGAGGATCACCGAGTACGCCAGGTACGGGTTGCACGCCGAATCCAGCGTGCGGATCTCGACCCGCCGGGAGGACGCCTTGCCGGGTGAGTACATCGGCACGCGCACCAACGCGGAGCGATTGGCGCGGCCCCACGACACCGTCGTCGGCGCTTCACTACCGCTGATCAGGCGTTTGTACGAGTTCACCCACTGGTTGGTGACTGCGGAGATCTCCTTGGCGTGGTGCAGCAGCCCCGCGACGAAGGCCTTCCCCGTGGCGGAGAGCTCGTACGGGTCCTCCGCGTCGTAGAAGGCGTTGCGGTCGCCTTCGAACAGGCTCACGTGAGTGTGCATGCCCGAGCCCGGCTGATCAGTGAACGGCTTCGGCATGAACGTCGCGCGCACGCCCTGCGTCAGCGCGACCTCCTTCACGACGTACCGGAACGTCATCACGTTGTCGGCCATGGTGAGGGCGTCGGCGTAACGCAGGTCGATCTCCTGCTGGCCGGGCGCGCCCTCGTGGTGGCTGAACTCGACGGAGATGCCCATCGCCTCGAGCGTCTCGATGGCGTGGCGGCGGAAGTGCGTGGCCGTGGCGTGGCTGGCCTGGTCGAAGTACCCGCCGTTGTCCGCGGGCTCGGGTTCGCTGCCGTCGTCGGGCAGGTTGGCCAGGAGGAAGAACTCGATCTCCGGGTGCACGTAGCACGTGAAGCCCGCTTCACCGGCCTTCGAGAGCTGGCGACGCAGCACGTGGCGCGGGTCGGCCCACGACGGCGAACCGTCGGGCATCGCGATGTCGCAGAACATCCGCGCCGAGTACGGGCCACCGTCCGGCGTCTCCCACGGGAGCACCTGGAACGTCGACGGGTCCGGCTTCGCGACCATGTCCGATTCGTAGACGCGGGCGAAGCCCTCGATGGCGGAGCCGTCGAAGCCGATCCCCTCGCTGAACGCGCCCTCGAGCTCAGCCGGCGCGACCGCGACGGATTTGAGGAACCCCAGCACATCGGTGAACCAGAGGCGGACGAAACGGATGTCGCGCTCTTCCAAGGTCCGGAGCACGAATTCCTGCTGGCGATCCATGGCCGCACCCTAACGACGGCGTGTTAACGACATGTTTCACGACGCGCCGGAAGTGTCCACGATGCGTGAACTCTCCTCAGGCCACGAACGTGAGCTCGCGTTTCCCGGATCGGGTGATCGACACCGACGCGATCGAGGCGATCACCGCGAGGCCCGCCGCCACGTACCAGGCCAGGGCGTAGTCACCCAGCTGATCGCGCACGGCGCCGGCCGCGGAAGCCGCGAACGCAGCGCCCAGCTGGTGGCACGCGAAGACCCAGCCGAACACGATCGGGCCGGCCTCGCCGAAGGAGCGGATGCAGAGCGCGACCGTCGGCGGGACCGTGGCGACCCAGTCGAGACCGTAGAAAAGGATGAACGCCCACATGCTGGGCTGCACGGAGTCGGTGAGCAGTTGCGGCAGCAACGCGAGCGAGAGACCGCGCAGCGCGTAGTACACGCCGAGCAGGATGCGCGGGTCGACGCGGTCGGTGAGCCAGCCGGACACGACCGTCCCCACCACGTCGAACACGCCGACGAGCGCGAGCAGGCTCGCCGCGGTGGTCTGCGGCATGCCGTGGTCGTGCGCGGCCGGCACGAAGTGGGTGCCGACCAGGCCGTTGGTGGTCGCCCCGCAGATCGCGAAGCCGACGGCCAGCAGCCAGAACGAGCGGGAGCGCATGGCCTGGAACAGCACGCTGATCGCCCGGCCCGCCGAACCGCGCTTGACCTCCGGGTGGGCCACCTCCGTGCCCGCCGGCGCGCCGTACGCGACGGTGTCCAGGTCGGCCGGGTGGTCGCGCACCACGAGCAGCACGACGGGGACCACCGCGAGCGCCGCGATGGCGATGACCAGCGACGCCGTGCGCCAGCCGTCGTTCACGGCCAGCGTGGCGACCACCGGCAGGAACACGAGCTGACCCGTCGAGCCGGCCGCGGTGAGGATGCCGGTCACGGCGCCGCGGTGGCGCTCGAACCAGCGCGTGGTGACGGTCGCGGCGAAGCTCATGGCCATCGAGCCTGTGCCGGCGCCGACGAGCACGCCCCAGCACAGGATGAGCTCCCAGCTCGTGCTCATGAACACCGTGCCGCCGGCCCCGAGCGCGACCACGAACAACGCGGTCGCGGCGACGCGGCGGATGCCGAAGCGCTCCATCAACGCGGCCGCGAAGGGCGCGAAGACGCCGTAGAGCACGAGGTTGACGGAGACCGCGAGCCCGATGGTCGCGCGGGACCAGCCGAACTCCTCGTGCAGCGGGTCGATCAGCACGCTCGGCGCGGCGCGGAACCCGGCCGCGGCCAGCAGCGCGATGAACGCGGCCGCGGCCACGAACCAGGCTCGGTGGACGCGGGGCGCGGTACGAGTCTCGACGGTCACGGGAGATGAGTCTGATTCGTCTTCGGCGTCCGGGACAGTGGCTTGAAGGACACCGTCCGAAAGGATCGGGCCACGGGTAGTCTCACCGCCATGCGCTGCCGAAGCTTCCTGCCGGCGCTGCTGCTCCTCGGACTCGTCGGCGGGTGCACAGCGCCCTCGCTGCCCCCGGCCGGTGACCTGCTCGGCGCGGCCGGAGCGAACTTCGCCGGCGTGCGCAGCCTGCACTTCTCCGTGGTCGTGAACGGCGTGCTGCCCGGCCTGCCGCTGAGCACCGTCGACGGCGACGCGACGCTCGACGACGGCGGCCACGCGGCCGGCACCGCCGAACTGGAGAACGCCACGAGCGACCGGAAGCTCTCCTTCGTCCTCGACGGCTCCCACGCCACCACGCACGACAGCACCGGCGCGACCTGGTCGGGTCCGGCGACGTTCACCGTCGGAGACTTCCTCGGCCCCGACAGCGGGCTCGCGCACCTGCTCAGCTCACTCGGCAACCCGCAGACCGAGACCCGCGAGCCCGTTCACGGCCTCGACACCTACCGCGTCGGCGGGGTCCTGCCCGAGAAGGTGGCCACGCGGCTGCTCCCCCAGATTCACTCGGACGTGAACGTGAAGGTGTGGGTCACCGCCGCCGAACCGCGGCGGTTCGCCCGGTTCTGGCTGCAGGTCCCGCCCCCGACGGAGAAGGACAGCCCGGTGATGTTCGAGGTCACGCTCTCGAACGAGAACCAGCCCATCCCGGCTCCCCGGACCTGATCACAGCGGCCTAGCTGCCCGCGCAACGCGTCCCGTCGGCCGGCACCGTCCCGTCGACGAGGTAGGCGATTCCCGCCTTGTCCACGCACGCGTTGCCTTGCAGGAACGCCGTGTGCTGCGTGCCCTCGAAGGTGAGCAACGCGCCCTTCAGCGCCTTCGCGAGGTTCACACCCGCCTGGTACGGCGTGGCCGGGTCGTTGGTTGTCGAGATCGTGAGCGTCTTGGGCAGCCCTTCGACCTGCGGTTCGTGCGGCGTCATGGTGTTCGGCACGGGCCAGAAGGCGCACGCGTCGCGCGCGGAGCTGGCCGGGCGGCCGTCGTCGAGGAACGGCGCCACCTGCTCGTACTTCTGCTGCGCGTCGAGGATCGTCTTGGGGTCCGTAACACGCGGGTCGTCGACGCAGCGGATCGCGGTGAAGGCGTCCTGCGTGGTGCCGTAGCGCCCGTCGGGGCCGCGCTCGTTGTAGATGTCGGCGAGCTGCTCGAGCGTGGCGCCGCGCTGGTTGCGCAGCTCGTTGAGGCCCGTGTTGAGGTAGTCCCAGAGGTTCTGCTGGTAGAGCGCCTGGATGGCGCCGGTGGTGGCGTCCTCGTACGACAGCTTGCGCCCGTCGCCCACCGGCACCGGGAAGTCGATCAGCGGCCGCGTCAGGTCCTGGAACGCCTTGGTCGCCGCGGCCGGGTTGGTGCCGAGCGCGCAGTCCTGCTGAGCGGCACACCACTTCGCGAACTCACCGAACGCGACGCCGAAGCCCTGGCCCTGCGCGACGAGCGAGTCTTCCGGGTCCTGCGTCGGGTCGACGGCGCCGTCGAGGACGAGCGCGCGGACGTTGCGCGGGAAGTCCTCGGCGTAGGTCGAGCCGAGGAGAGTGCCGTAGGAGTAGCCGAGGTAGGTCAGCTTCTCGTCGCCGAGCACGGACCGAAGGACGTCCAAGTCCTTCGCGCCGTCACGGGTGCCGACGTGTTCGAGCATGTCGTCGCCGAGTTTCGTGCGCTGGGCGCACTTGGCGGCGAAGTCTTTTTCCTGTGTCTCCTGCTTGGCGACGCCGGCGGGCGTGCCGTCGGTTTCGCTGTCGTCGGCGCGGTCCGCGTCGCGCTCACTGTCGGTGAGGCAGCGGATCTGCGGTTCGCTCGCGCCGATGCCGCGCGGGTCGAAGCCGACGAGGTCGAAGCGTTTGCCGAGGTCGTTGTTCTTGACCTGGTCGATCAAGCCGGCCGCGGCGACCATGCCGGACGCGCCGGGACCGCCCGGGTTGACCACCAGCGAGCCGATGCGGTCGTCCGGTTCGCTCGCTTTGTGCCGCAGGACGCCGAGCGTGATGGTCTGTCCGTCCGGTTTGTCATAGTCCAGCGGGACGGTCAGCCGGGCGCACTGGATCCCGGACGCGCGGAAGGCGGACTGCGCGTCGTCCGAGGTCGCGTAGGGTGCGCAGTCGGCCCAGGTCATGCTCTGGCCGTAGAAGCGCGCCAATCCCGCGGGCACCGGGCCCACGGGCGGATGCGATTCCGTGGTCGGCGAGGGCGCGACCTGACCGTCGTTCGACGTACACGCGGCTAGCGTGCCGCCGAGCAGTACGGCCGCCGCGAGAGCGGCGATCCGGTGGGCGCGAGAGCTGGCGCTGGCAAGGGGAGACACGGTTTGATCGTGCCATCCGGCGACGGAACTCCGACGCACCACCGGCGCGTTGGGTAGTCAGCGTCGGGTGGACCAGCGGCGGTCGGAGACACGAGCAACAGGACGGGAGACCAGGGGTGGCACTGATCAGCCGGGTGGGCAAGCGGCTCCGCCGGATCATCCAGCGGCCGGGCAGCGTCGAGCTGACCCGCTACGAAGCGCTGCTGCCCGCAGTCGCGAAGCTCGAACCCGACCTCGAGAAGCTCTCGGACGCCGAGCTCACCGAACGCGCCGAAAAGCTGCGTGAGGACCTCGGCGGCGCGAAGGTGTTCAACGACGACCAGCTGGTGGAGACCTGCGCCCTCGGCCGTGAGGCCGCGCGGCGCGCGCTCGGCGAGCGCGCGTTCGACGTGCAGGTCCTCGGCACGATGGGTCTGCTCACCGGGCACGTGGTGCAGATGGAGACCGGTGAGGGCAAGACGCTCGCCGGAGCGCTGGCGGCCGCGGGGTACGCCCTGCGCGGCAACCGCGTGCACGTCGTCACCGTCAACGACTACCTCGCCCGACGCGACGCCGAGTGGATGAAACCCGTCTACGACCTGCTCTCGGTCACCGTCGGCTGGGTCGAGCCCGCGCACAGCCGCGACGAGCGCAAGGACGCCTACGGCAAGCAGGTCACCTACGGCGCCGTGGCCGAAATCGGCTTCGACGTGCTGCGCGACCGGCTCGTGACGGCCGTCGACGACCTGGTGCAGGGCGCACCCGAGGTGGCGATCGTCGACGAAGCCGACTCCGTGCTGGTCGACGAGGCCCGCGTGCCGCTCGTGATGGCCGGCTCGATCGACCACAACGACGCCGACGAAGAGGTCGCCACGGTCGTGCGCCGGCTTCGCCTCGGGCTTCACTACGAGACCGACACCGACGGCCGCAACGCGTGGCTCACCACCGCCGGCGCGTCCGTGGTCGAGAAGTCGCTCGGCGGCATCGACCTCTACGGCGACTCGGGCTCCGACCGACTGGCCGCCGTGAACGTCGCGCTGCACGCCCACGCGCTGCTCACCCGCGACGTCGACTACCTCGTGCGCGACGGCAAGGTGCAGCTCATCAACGCCGCCCGCGGCCGCGTCGCCGAGCTGCAGCGCTGGCCGGACGGCCTGCAGGCCGCCGTCGAGGCGAAGGAGCAGGTGGCGGCCACCGACCGCGGCGAGATCCTCGACTCGATCACGGTGCAGGCGCTGCTCGCGCGGTACCCGTCGGTGGCGGGCATGACCGGTACGGCCGTGGCCGTGGCCGAGCAGCTGCGCGAGTTCTACAGCCTCGAGGTCGCGGTGATCCCGCCGAACACCCCGAACGTCCGCGAGGACCAGCCGGACCGGATCTTCGGATCGCCGTCGCAGAAGCTGCGCGCGATCGAGGAGGAGATCCGGAAGGTGCACGAGACCGGGCGGCCCATCCTCGTGGGCACCCAGGACGTGGCCGAGTCCGAGGAACTGGCCGACAAGCTCGCGAAGGTCGATCTGCCGTGCGTGGTGCTCAACGCGCGCAACGACGCCGAAGAGGCCGCGATCATCGCCGAGGCCGGCAAGAAGGGCGCGGTCACCGTGTCCACGCAGATGGCCGGCCGCGGTACCGACATCCGCCTCGGCGGCACCGAGGGCGCGAGCCGCGAGGAGGTCGCCGAGCTGGGCGGCCTGCACGTGATCGGCACCGCGCGGTACCCGTCGAGCCGCCTCGACGGCCAGCTGCGCGGCCGGTCCGGCCGGCAGGGTGACCCGGGCAGCGCGATCTTCTTCGCGAGCCTCAACGACGACCTGGTGCTCTCCAACGCGCCCGACATCCCCGAGGGCATCGACGCCGACACCGAGACCGGGGAGATCACCGACCCGGCGGCGCTGCGGCAGATCAACCACGCCCAGCGCGTGGCCGAGGGCGTCGACCTGGAGATCCACCGCAACACCTGGCGCTACACGCGGCTGATCGAGCGGCAGCGCACCGAGCTGCTGGAACACCGCGACAAGGTGCTGCACACGGCGTTCGCGGCCGAGGAGCTGGAGAAGGCTCAGCCGGAGAAGTTCGCCGAGGTGAAGGAGAAGCTCGACGACACCGAGCGGCTCGAACAGCTCTCCCGTGAGGTCGTGCTGTTCCACCTCGACCAGCTCTGGTCCGACCACCTCGCGTACCTGACCGACGTGCGCGAGAGCATCCACCTGCGGGCGCTGGCCCGCGAGACGCCGCTCGACGAATTCCACCGCGCGGCGATCCCGGAGTTCCACAAGATCATCGCGGAGTCGGCCGCGCGCGCGTCGAAGACGCTCGAGGAAGCCGAGATCACCGACGACGGCATCGATCTCGCCGACGCCGGCGTGCGGCGGGCGAACACGACGTGGACCTACCTGGTGCACGACAACCCGTTCGACTCGGACTTCGAGCAGACGGTGAAGAAGGTGCGCAGCATGATGCGGATGAAGAAGTCCTGATCCCGGTGTCGTGAAGAGCCCGGTCACCCACGTCGGTGGCCGGGTTTCTTTTTGCCCACATTCGCTCGGCTCCGGCCAGGCCAGGCTGTGCAGATTTGCCCACATTCGCTCGGTCCCGGGTGCGCGGCCGGGTCAGAATGACCGCATGCCGCAGCTGCGCATCGCCTTGGCCCAGGTCAACCCCACCGTCGGCGACGTCGACGGCAACACCGCGCGCACGGTCGAGTGGACCCGCCGCGCCGCCGAGGCCGGCGCCCACGTCGTCGTGTTCCCGGAGATGTCCCAGACGGGTTATCCCGTGGAGGACCTGGCGTTCCGGGCCACTTTCGCGCAGGCTTCGCGCAATTCGCTGGACGAGCTGGCCCGCCGGCTGGACGACGCGGGCTGCGGCGAGGTGCTCACCTACGTCGGTTACCTCGACCACGACGAGGCCGGCCCGCGCGACGCGGCCGCCGCGCTGTTCCGCGGCGAGGTCGTGGCGAAGCAGTACAAGCACCACCTGCCCAACTACGGCGTGTTCGACGAGCACCGCTACTTCAAGCCGGGCACGGAGCTGGAGGTCGTGCGGCTGCACGGCATCGACATCGGCATGGTGATCTGCGAGGACATCTGGCAGGACGGCGGCCCGATCTCCGCGCTCGGCAAGGCCGGTGTCGACCTGGTCGTGGCGCCCAACGCGTCACCCTACGAGCGGTCGAAGGACGAGCAGCGGCTGCCGCTCGTGGCCCGTCGCGCGGCCGAGGCGGGCGCGCCGCTGGTCTACACGAACCAGGTCGGCGGCCAGGACGACCTCGTGTTCGACGGCGACTCGCTCGTGGTCGGCGCCGACGGCAAACTGCTCGCGCGGGCGCCGCAGTTCGTGGAGCACCTGCTGGTGGTGGACATGGACTTGACCTCGGGCGGCCACGCCGGCGACGGCGCCCTCGCGGGCCTGCACGTCCACCGGCGGGTGCTGAGCGCCGAGCCGCTGCCCGCGTACCCGCCGCTGACGGACCCCGTGATCAGCGAGCCGCTTTCGGACGAGGCCGAGGTGTGGTCGGCGCTCGTGACCGGGCTGCGCGACTACGTGTACAAGAACGGCTTCTCGTCAGTGACGTTCGGCTTCTCCGGCGGCATCGATTCCGCGGTCTGCGCGGCCCTGGCGGCCGACGCGCTCGGCGGCGACAACGTGTACGGCGTCTCGATGCCGTCGAAGTACTCGTCCGCGCACTCGAAGGACGACGCCGCCGACCTCGCGCGGCGCATCGGCGCGCACTACCGCGTGGAGCCGGTCGAGGACATGGTGAAGGTCTACGTGGACCAGCTGGCACTGACGGGGCTCGCGGAGGAGAACATCCAAGCCCGCACGCGGGGCATGCTCCTCATGGCACTGTCCAACCTGGACGGACACCTCGTGCTCGCCACCGGCAACAAGACCGAGCTGGCCGTGGGCTACTCCACGATCTATGGCGACGCGGTGGGCGGGTTCGCGCCGATCAAGGACGTGTTCAAAACGCACGTCTGGCAGCTCGCGCGCTGGCGCAACGACGAGGCGGCCAAGCGCGGCGAAACCCCGCCGATCCCGGAGAACTCGATCACCAAACCGCCGTCGGCCGAGCTCGCGCCCGGCCAGGTGGACACCGACTCGCTGCCGGACTACGCGTTGCTCGACGACATCCTCGACGATTACGTGGAGGGCGACCGCGGCTACGCCGACCTCGTGGCCGCCGGGTTCGAGCCGGAGACCATCGACCGGGTCGTGCGGATGGTCGACCGCGCGGAGTACAAGCGCCGGCAGTACCCGCCGGGCACGAAGATCACGTTCAAGGCCTTCGGCCGCGACCGGCGGCTGCCGATCACGAACGCGTGGCGCGAGCGGAAAGCCTGAGCACAGCGCCTAGAAAAGCGTCGGTTCGTCGGGCAGCGCGCCTTCGATCACGAGCATCCGCCGCTTGGTCTCGACGCCGCCCGGGGCCGAGAAGCCGCCGTGTTTGCCGCCGGCCGCGAGCACGCGGTGGCACGGCACGATGATCGGGAACGGGTTGTTGCCCATGGCCTGCCCCACGGCTTGGGCGGCGCCCGGGAGGCCGAGCTCGTGGGCCAGGTCGCCGTAGGTCTTGGTTTTGCCGGGTGGGATCCGCAGCGCCGCAACGTAGGCACGGCGGTTGAACTCCGGGACGTCGTCCAACGCCAGCGGAAGGCCGGACAGGTCGGGTTGGCCGCCCGACAACAACGCGGTGATCAGCTCGACGGCGGTCTGCATTTCCGCCGGCGGCACCGCTTCCGTGGCGTCGGGGAACCGCCGGGCGAGGAAGGCCCGGGTGCTCGCGGGCGAGCTGCCCGGGAGCGCGGTGCCGATGATGGCCCCTTCGCGCCAGGCCAGCCCACACGCGCCCAGCGGCGTGTCGAAAACGGTGTATCCGGACGTCATCCGCCCAGGGTACGAGCGACCCCCGACAAAACTCAGCGAACGGGACGCGAAGCGAAGCGCGGCAGGGGCCTGATGACGATGTACGCGACGCCCGAGCCCATCAGCACGGCCCGCACCCCGAGCTGCACGCGGCTGAACACGCCGGCCAGGTGTCCCGGCCCGAGCAGCGACGCGACGAGGACCAGCGCCCAGGTGACGAGCACCAGCGCGAACCCCGCCAGCGCCCACTCGCGCCACGGCGGCGGCCACCAGAACACGAGGCTGAACGAGCCCCCCACGAACGCGAGGTTCTCCAGCAGCTGTGCGGCGATCGTGCCCGGCACCAGCGCGTCGACGATCAGGACGAGACCGAAGAGCGCGAGCGTGATCGCGGCGACTCGACCCGTCCAATGCACCGGCACCAGGCGCAACAGCGGTGGGCAGGCGAGCACGAAGGCGAAGCCCGCGACCGCCGTGGTGATCCGGAACAGCGGAACCGCCCGCAGCAACTCCTCGACGGTCTGCTGGGCCGGCGATACGCCGGTGGGCAGGAAGAATTCGAGCAGCCAGGCGGAATAGACCACCACCCCGAGCCCGACCAGGGCGACCGCGGCGAGTCGCGCAGTACGCACGCCCACACCCTAAGCGAAGCGGTGCGACGTTGCGCGCGGAGGTGTCACTTTTTCCCTGGTCGCAACGTTCCTCAGGCGTGCGGGCGCACGAACGGGAACAGCACCGTCTGCCGGATCGAAGCGCCGCTGAGCATCATCAGCAGCCGGTCGACGCCGAGGCCGAGCCCGCCCGTCGGCGGCATGCCGTGTTCGAGCGCGAGCAGGAAGTCTTCGTCGAGCTCCATCGCCTCGACGTCGCCGCTCGCGGCGCGCAGCGACTGGGCTTCCAGCCGGCGGCGCTGTTCGATCGGGTCCGTGAGCTCGGTGTAAGCGGTGCCGACCTCCGAGCCGAACGCGATGAGGTCCCAGCGCTCGGCCAGCAGCGGGTCGCGGCGGTGCTGGCGGGTCAGCGGCGAAACGTCCGTGGGGTAGTCGGTGTAGAAGGTCGGCATCACCGTCGAGCCCTCGACGAGGTGCTCGTGGGCCTTCAGCACCAGGTCACCGTGCCCGGCGTCCTCCCCCACCGGCACACCGGCCGCGGTGCAGAGCCGCCGGAGCGTGGCCACCGACGTACCCGAGTGGATCTCCTCGCCGAGCGCCGCCGAAACGGCCTCGTGCACGGGAATCACCGGCCAGTCGCCAGAAATGTCGTACTCGGTCACGTGGCCGTCGGCGTCGTGGCGGCGCACGATCTGCGCGCCGAAGGCCGCTTCTGCCGCGTGCTGCACCAGCTCGCGGGTGAGGTCGCGCATCGAGTTGTAGTCGGCGTAGGCCTGGTACGCCTCGAGCATCGTGAACTCGGGGTTGTGCGTCGCGTCGACGCCTTCGTTGCGGAAGTTGCGGTTGAGCTCGAAGACGCGCTCGACGCCGGCGACGCACAGGCGCTTGAGGTGGAGCTCCGGCGCGATGCGCAGGTACATCCGCATGTCGTAGGCGTTGATGTGCGTGACGAACGGCCGCGCGTTGGCTCCACCGTGGACGGTCTGCAGCATCGGCGTCTCGACCTCGAGGTAGTCGCCCTGGTGCAGCCGCTCGCGTACCGCGCGGACCACCGTGGACCGCAGCCGCAGCAGGTGCGCCGACTCCGGGTTCACGGCCAGGTCGAGGTAGCGCTGGCGCACGCGCGTCTCGGGGTCGGTGAGGCCCTTTCGTTTGTCCGGCAACGGGTGCAGGCACTTCGCGGTGACCGTCCACTCGTCGACGAGCACGGACAGCTCGCCGCGGCGCGAGGTGACCACCTCGCCGCTCACGCCGACGTGGTCACCGAGGTCCACACCCGTGCGCCAGCCCGAGAGGTCGAGCACCGCGGCGTCGAGCATCAGCTGCAATTCGCCCGAAAAGTCCTTGATGCGCGCGAAACACAGCCCGCCGAGCGTCCGCAGCGCGAGCACCCGGCCGGCCACACGCACGCGGTGCCCGGTGCGCGAATCCGCCGGCAGCTCGGCGAACTTGCTCACGACCTCGCCCAGCAGGTCTTCGCGCTTGAAGCCGACGGGGTACGGATCCACGCCGAGATCGCGCAGTTTGTCCAGCTTCGCGACGCGCACGCGCACCTGCTCCGGACGGCGCGTGGCCTTCGGGACGACGCGGGCGGCGCCGTCCTCGATGCGCCGGACCTTGGCCACGAACTCGTCGCTCACCGTTTCGAGCCGCAGCACGCGCGAGCGGCCCGTGGGCACGAAGCCCTCCAACGCACCGGCGACGATGCCGACGCGCGGCAGGCGGCGGGCCGAGGAGTAGCAGAGGAAACGCGGTTCCCAGTCCGGGCCGTACTTCGCGTTGGAGCGGTACAGCGACTCCAGCTGGAAGAACCGCGACGCCAGGCCCAGCACCGAACGCCACAGGCGCAGCACGGGACCGGCGCCGATGCGCTCGCCCTCGGCGAAGACCGCGCGGAACATGGCGAAGTTGAGGGAGATCCGCTGCGCGCCGAGGTGCTGCGCGGCCGCGACGACCTCGGCGACCATGAACTCGTTGAGGCCGTTTTCCGCCCCGCGGTCGCGGCGCATGAGATCGAGCGAGAGGCCCCGCCGGCCCCACGGCACGAAGGACAGCAGGCCGCGCAGCTCGCCCTCGCCGTCGTAGGCCTCGACCATCACGCTGCGGGCGTCGCTGGCGTCGCCGAGGCGGCCCAGCGCCATCGAGAAGCCGCGTTCGGACTCCGCGCCGCGCCACTGCTGCGCCCGCGCGAGCAGGCCCTGCATCTCGTCGACGGGGATTTCGCCGTGGCGGCGCACGCGCGCGGTGTAACCCGCGCGTTCGATCCGCTTCACGGCCTGGCGCACGGACTTGCGCTCGGGTCCGGACAGGGAGAACTCGCGGACGTCGAGCACGGCTTCGTCGCCGATCTCCAGCGCGCGCAGGCCCGCAGCCGCGTAGACCTTCGCGCCGCGCTCGCTGGCGCCGAGGACGCCGGGAATCCAGCCGTACGAACGGGTTTCGTCGAGCCACGCCCGCACGGCGTCGGGCCACGCGTCCGGGTCGCCGATCGGGTCGGCGCTGGCGACGCTGGTGCCGCCGAGCACGCGGTAGGTCACGGCCGCGCGGCCGTTGGGCGAGAAGACCACGCTCTTGTCCCGGCGCGTGGCGAAGTAGCCGAGGGAGTCGTCGTCGCCGAACTCCGCGAGCAGGCGGCGCAGCGCCAGCTCTTCGTCGTCGGTGCGCTGACGACGGTGCCGAACGCCGCGGAAGAGCGTGTACAGCGCGCCGGTGGCGACAAAGGTCGCGCCGAGGTCCAGCACCACGTCGATCCACGCCGGGCCCTCGCCGACGCCGATCTTGCGCAGCTGCAGGTTCTCACCGGTGGCGTGGTTGACCACCCAGACCAGCCGTTCCCACGAGTCGCCGAGCGTGCCGGGGAACGCCTCGGTGAGCGCCCAGCCGAGCGCGACCACCACGAGCAGGCCGCCGAAGAGCACCGCCAGCCCGTCGCGCCAGGCGCCGGGCGCGAGCCGCGCGGGAAACGCCGGGCGCAGCACGAGCAGGAAGCAGATCAGCAGCACGGACAGCACGTCGGCGATCGCGAGGAAGCCGACCTGCATCGGGATGTGGCGGATCTGCCGCGGGCCGAGCGCGAGCAGGTCGGGCGCCCACAGCAGTACCGCCTGGAACGCGAGCGTGATGAGCAGCCCGACGACCTGGAAGAGCAGCAACGTGTAGAGCGCGGCCTTCTTGCGCCGCCGCAGGGCCGCGCCGAGGACGACGAGCAGCAGCACGATCACGAGGCTCGCGCTCGTCGGCACGCTGAGGGCCGAGAAGGCCATGTCGATGCCGTCGAGCAGGTGCCCGTGGGTCCCGCCGGCGAGCAGCAGCACCACCGAGAAGACAGCGGCGAGCTGCACGACAGTGGCGACGAGGCCGCCCGCCCTGGCCTTCCAGGCGGGGATGCGCCTGCGCGCGCTCGCTGGGGTTCCCATCGGTGCCCTTCTCACGTGATCATCACGACTGGTGCAAAGACGTCAGTAGACCGGCAATGGTTGTCTGCAGTCATCACCCGGCAGGCTGAGCCAGGATCCTCCTGACGGAGCACACCACACGCGTGTGAAGCTCATCGCACGACCTTGGGACCGACCGGCGGACATGTCAGGCTTTGACGTGTTCTGACTCCACGACCCGGGGACCTCACCGAGGCCTCGAGGGAAGGACGGTCGACGACGATGTCTGCCAATCCGAACGGATCCGACGAGGTGGCCGCCCCGTATGGAACCGGCGCCGCGCCCGCGCAACCCGCGGCGACCGGGCGCAAGGTCCGTGTGCACCACCTGCGTGAGCTGAAGGAACGCGGCGAGCCGTGGCCGATGCTCACCGCCTACGACATGTACACCGCGCAGATCTTCGACGAGGCCGGCATCCCCGTGCTGCTCGTCGGCGACTCCGCGGCCAACAACGTGTTCGGCTACGACACCTCGCTGCCGGTGACGGTCGACGAGCTGCTGCCCCTGGTCCGCGCCGTGACGCGCTCGGTGAAGCGGGCGCTCGTGGTGGCCGACCTGCCGTTCGGCTCCTACCAGCTCTCGCCCGAGCAGGCGCTGGCCACGTCCGTGCGGTTCATGAAGGAGGGCCGCGCGCACGCCGTGAAGCTGGAAGGCGGGCGCCGGTTCGCCGCGCACGTCGAGGCGCTGACGTCGGCCGGCATCCCCGTGATGGGGCACATCGGATTCACCCCGCAGAGTGAACACAACCTCGGCGGCTACCGGGTGCAGGGGCGCGGTGAAGCGGCGGACGTGCTGCTCGCCGACGCGCTGGCGCTGCAGGAGGCCGGCGCGTTCGCCGTGGTGATGGAGATGGTGCCCGCCGAAGCCGCGAAGCGCGTGACGCACGAGCTGAAGATCCCGACGGTCGGCATCGGCGCCGGGCCCGACTGCGACGCGCAGGTGCTGGTGTGGCAGGACATGGCCGGGTTGCGCCGGGGCAAGGCACCGCGGTTCGTGAAGCGCTACGCCGAGCTCGCCGACGTGCTGCAGGGTGCGGCCTCGGCGTTCGCCGAAGACGTGCGGCGCGGGGAGTTCCCGGCGCCGGAGCACGCGTTCCACTGAGTGGTTTTCCTCGACCCGGGGCTCACCGGCGGCGAAACCGCTGGGCGAGCTCCGGGTCGTTCTGCCACCAGAGGCCGCCCGCGGGGGCCTCGCCGGATTCGGCTTCCTCGTCGAGGCGCTCGTCGATCTGCTTCGCGCGCTTCTGGTCGTCGCGGACCCAGCGCACGAACAGCGCGCCGACGAACGGCAGCCCCGCCACGTCGCCGCCGATCCACAGCACGCCCGCGCCGATGATCTGGTCGGTGCGCGGGTCCGGGCCCCAACCGGGGTGCGCCGTGGCGTAGTGCGCGGGCGCGAGCAGCGGGCCGAGCCAGAGCACGAGGCCGAGCGCGCCGTCGAAGATGACTTCCGTGAACGAGATCCACACCGACACGAGGTGCGAGCCGCCGCGCGGGGTCGGATCGAGTGCCACACGGCTGTAGAAGTAGAGGAACCCGGCGGCGATGAGGAACACCCGCACCAGGCCGCCGACCACGGGGTAGTCGAGCGAGAGCCCGTAGACCGGCGTCAGATAGATGATCACGAACGGCGCGATGAGCACGACCGTGACGGTGAGCGGGAAGGTCAGGAACTTCGTGAACGGGCTGCGGCCGTGGTGGCGCAACCACTGCGCGAGGCCGGGCGGCGCCGTGCGCATGAGCAGCGTGATCGGCGCGCCGAGGGCGAGCAGCAGCGGCGTGACCATGAGCAGCACGGTGTTCTGCGTGGCCCGGACCCAGAACAGCGTGGTGTCGTAGACGCCGAGGAACGAGCACGTGACGAGCACGATCGTGGCGAGCCCGCCGAGGAACGCCGTCGTCCGGCCGGGTGCCCAGCTGTCTTGCTTCCGCGCGGCGACGAGGTAAGCCGCGCCGAGGGCGAGCACGACGAGCAGGGCCGGGACGTCGGGTGTCCAGGCCGTGAAGAGCGTGGCGCCGGTGAGCGGGGTTTCGATACCGCCAGTGTCCCCTTCCGGAAATCGGACCGGGACACCGCCCTCAGAAACTGAAGACGAGCAGGCTGGCGATTCCGGCGATGACGCAGTAGATGGCGAACGGCGTCAAGGTGCGCGTTTCGAAGTATTTCGTGAGAAAACGGACAGAAATGTAGGACGCAATACCGGCCACCAGACTTCCGGCGAGCGCCGGGCCGAGCGACGGGCTGTTCTCCGGCGTGAACAGCGAGGGAAGTTTCAGCACGCCCGCGGCGAGGATCACCGGGGTGGCCAGCAGCCACGCGAAGCGGGCCGAATCCTGGTGGCCGAGACCGCGGCGCAGGCCCGCGACCATCGTGATGCCGGAGCGGCTGATGCCCGGCAGGAGCGCGAGGATCTGGGCCGAGCCGATGAGCACGGCCTCCTTCACGCTGAGCTTGGAGAGGCGGGCGTCGGTGGCTTCCTCGACCGTGATCGCGCGCATGACGAGGGTGTCTTCGGTACTGAAGTCGACGGTGTCTTCTGTTGTCCTGCCTGAGATCCCGGCCTTGGGCGCGGCACGGGAGAAGCGTTCGGCCGCATACAGCACGCCGCCGTTGAGGATGAGGAAGATGGCCGACGGCACGGGCTTGCCGAGGAAGTCGCGCAGCAGGCTTTCGAGCAGCAGGCCGGCGATGCCGACGGGGATCGTCGCGAGGATGAGCAGCCACGCGAGACGCTGGTCGGCCGTGCGGACCTCGCGGTGGCGGATCGAGGAGAACAGGCCGCCGATGATGCGCACCCAGTCGCGCCAGAAGAACAGCACGAGGGCGAGCGCCGTGGCCACGTGCATCGCCACGAGCACCGCGAGATAAGGCGAATCCTCGCCGATGCTCAGATCACGCTGCCACGATCCGCCGATCACCGCGGGCAACAGGATGCTGTGTCCCAGACTGGACACCGGAAACAATTCCGACACGCCTTGCAGCGCGCCGACGACGATCGACTCGACATACGTGACCGCGGACATTCTCGAGCCTTTCTCGCGTCGGTTCGGCCTTTCCTCGCGCAAGCTACCCACTACCGGGTAAACGCGGGGCAAGGGGGCGAAAGAACCTCCTCGGCAACCTTGTGCTTGTTCACATCCATGAACACGAATCATGTCCTTGACTGGTGTTCGGGCGGTGGCTTAGCGTGGTCCCAACACGAAGGTGTGAACCTCGACGAGGAGGACGGGATGCCGGAAGCAGCCGGAGCTTCACGCGCGACCCGCCGCCCGAGGTCCGCGCCACGGTGAAGGAAATCGCGGACGCGGCCACCTCCCAGGTGGGCCACCGACGCGACACGGACGGGGGCCCGCTCAGCCCGGCGGCGGGGGCGGGCCTCCACCTTCTCTGCGAATGACGCTGAGGGTGTCTCCGCGGAGGCGACAGCCAGGCGCGGCGGTGGTGCAAGCGGCGCCCGCGTGGACCAAGCCGGCCGACACCCGGACGGCTCGCGGCCTTTCGGCTGAACGGCGCCGCGACCCCCGCGCGAAGGCCGCCGGTCCGGCAGAGTGATCGGCATGGACGACCTCTACCCGCCGCTGCAGCCGCTGGCCGATGGGATGCTCGACGTGGGCGACGGGCACCGGATCTACTGCCAGGAGGCGGGAAACCCGCAGGGCAAGCCGGTGGTCGTGGTGCACGGCGGGCCCGGGAGCGGGATCGCGCCGATGGCGCGCAGGCACTTCGACCCCGCCGCGTACCGGATCATCCTGTTCGACCAGCGCGGGGCGGGGCGGAGCACGCCGAGCGTCGAGGACCCGGACGCGGACCTGAGCACGAACACGTTGTGGCACCTCGTCGCGGACATGGAGCTGCTGCGGGAGCGGCTGAACATCCGGCGCTGGCAGGTGTTCGGAGGGTCGTGGGGGTCGACGCTCGCGCTGGCGTACGCGCAGACTTACCCCGATCAGGTGACGGAGCTGGTGCTGCGCGGGATCTTCACGGCGCGACAGCGCGAGCTCGACTGGATCTACCGCGGTGGCGCGGCGAACCTCTTCCCCGCCGAGTGGGAGGACTTCCTGGCGCCGCTGCCGGAAGAGCACCACAAGGATCCGCTCGCCGGGTACGCCGAGCTGCTCGACGACCCCAAGCGCGGCGTGCGGGAACGGGCCGCGATCGCGTGGAGTGTCTGGGAGGGCGCGACGGTGGCATTGCTGCCGCAGCAAGCGTTCCTGAACCGGTACGCCGATCCGTCCTTCGCGCTGACGTTCGCGCGACTGGCGGTGCACTACTTCAGCCACGACGCCTGGCTCGAGGACGAGCAGCTGATCCGCGACGCCGGCAAGCTCGCCGAAGTGCCGGGCGTGCTCGTGCAGGGCCGCTACGACGCCGTCTGCCCGCCGATCACCGCGTACGAGCTGCACCGCGCGTGGCCCGGCTCGATCCTGCGCATCACGGAAGGCGCGGGGCACGCCGTGAACGACCCGGGCACGCTGGCCGCGCTGCGTCAGGCGACCGACGACTTCCGCTAAACGTCGAGCAGCAGCCGGAAGAGTCCTTCCAAAGTCGACGCCAACGCGGCCTCGTCGGTCTCGTTCAAGGCCGTGCTGCCGATCACCTTGCGCATCAACCAGAACCCCGAGATCAGCGACAGCGCCACGGCCGCGCGATCGGTTCCGCGCACACCGGGGACGACGTCGAGGATGTGCGCCTCGACGTGCTTTTCGATGCCCGCGCGCAGGATCTCGGCGGCGCGCGGGTTGGGCGCCGAGCGCAGCATCAGCAGGAACGGGTCGAGACTGTCGGCGTCCGGTGAAGTCCGCGACACCAGCGAAGCCGCGACGTCGCGCGCGAGTGTGGCCGGGTCGCCCGTCAGCACGGTCCGCTCGGTCATCGACACCTCCGCCACCTCGGCGAAGAGCCCTTCCTTCGAGCCGAAGTAGCGGTTCACGAGCATCGCCGTGACGCCGGCGGTCTGCGCGATCTCCCGCACGCCGACGCCGTCGTAGCCGAAGCGCGTGAACGCCTCGACGCCCGCGCGCAGGATCGCTTCCCGGGTCGCCGCGGCGTCGCGACGGCGTGGTGCAGTCATGTATACCAGTGTAGACTAAAATTAAATCTACACCCGTAGACCTGAACGGAGAACCATGGACCTCAACCTGACCGGCCGCCGCGCACTCGTCACGGGCTCGAGCTCCGGCCTCGGCGAAGCGATCGCGCGGCTGCTCGCGGAAGAGGGCGCGGACGTCGTGGTCCACGGCCGCGACGAAGCCCGAACCCGTGCGGTGGCGGACAAAATCGGCGCGAAAGCCGTCGCGATCGGCGACCTCGCCACCGACGCAGGCGCGGCGAAAGTCGCGAAGGAATCCGGTGACATCGACGTGCTCGTGAACAACGCCGGCGCCTACCAGCACCTGACCTGGACCGAGGCCACGCCCGAGGAGTGGGCGCGAACGTACGAGGTGAACGTGATCTCGTCGGTCCGCATGATCCGCCACCTCGTGCCCGGCATGCGCGAACGCGGCTGGGGCCGCGTGATCCAGATCGGCGGCGGCCTGTCCGGCCAGCCGATGGCGCTGCTCCCCCACTACAACGCGACGCTTGCCGCGCGCCACAACCTCGCGGTTTCCCTTGCGCGGGAACTGAAGGACACCGGCGTGACGTCCAATGTGGTCGCTCCCGGCGCGATCCTCGTGGACTCCGTGCAGAAGCTGCTCACGGACCTCGCGCCGGAACGGGGCTGGGGCGAGACCTGGGAGACCATCGAACCCCACGCCGCTCAGGACTTCGTGCCCAACGACATCGGCCGCTTCGGACGGCCCGAGGAGATCGCGGGCGCCGTGGCGTACTTGGCGAGCCCGTACGGCGACTACGTCAGCGGGGCCACCCTCCGCGTGGACGGTGGCACCATCCGCTCCGTGATCTAGAAAACCCTAGATCCGGCCGCCCGAAGAGCTGTCGCCGCCGGAGAGCTTCTGCGCGAAGTACACCGGCACCGTCGAGACGATGATCAGCACCGCCGCCACCACGTTGACCACCGGGGCCTGGTTGGGGCGGAACAGGTTGTCGTAGATCCAGATCGGCAACGTCTCCATGCCGGTGCCCAGCGTGAAGGTCGTCACGATGATCTCGTCGAACGACAGCGCGAACGCCAGCAGCCCGCCCGCCAGCAGCGCCGAGCGCAGCATCGGGAACGTCACCAGCCGGAACGTGGTGATGCCGTCGGCGCCGAGGTCCATCGACGCTTCCTCGAGATTGCCGCCCATGCGCCGCAGGCGGGCCACGACGTTGTTGAACACCACGACGATGCAAAAGGTCGCGTGGGCGATGATCGCTGTGAGCAGGCCGAGGTCGATGCCGAGGATCGTGCGGAACGCGTTGTTCAGCGCGATACCGGTGACGATGCCCGGCAGCGCGATCGGCAGGATGATCAGCAGCGAGATCGAGTCCCGGCCGAAGAACCGGTAGCGCTGCAAGGCGAACGCGGCCATCGTGCCGAGCACGAGCGCGATCGCCGTGGCGGCCACCCCGGCCTCGATGCTGGTCCACAACGCGCGCAGCGCGCCGGCGTTGGTGACCGCGCGGCCCCACCACTCGAGGGTGAAGCTCTTCGGCGGCCAGCCGAACGTGGTGTCCGAGTTCACGGAGTTGAGCAGCACTACCAGAAGCGGGAAGTAGATCACCGCGAAACCGACCCCGAGTGCCGTCCACAGCACCACCCGGCCGGTCTTCGACATGCGCACGGCGGTCTCCTAAAGGTTGTTCAGCGCGCCGGTGCGACGCACGACGGCCAAGTACACGAGCATGATCACGACCGGCACGATGGCCACGGTCGCGGCGAATGGCAGGTTGTTGGCCGCGCCGATGTTGTCGTAGACGACGTTGCCGAGCATCTGCGACGTGCCGCCCACGATCTTCACGGCGATGTAGTCGCCCAGCGACAAGGAGAACGTGAAGATCGAGCCCGCCACGATCGCCGGGAAGGCGAGGGGCAGGATCACCGAGCGGAACGTGCGGAACGACTTCGCGCCGAGGTCACCCGACGCGTCGACCAGCGAATCGGGCAGCCGCTCCAGGCCGGCGTAGATCGGCAGGATCATGTACGGCAGCCACAGGTACGACAACGTGATCACCGTGGCCGCGACGCCGTAGCCGGGGCCGGAGAGGCCGAAGGGGCTCAGCAGCCAGCTGATCGCGCCGTTGCCGGAAAGCAGGGTGCGCCACGCGTAGGCCTTCACCAGGTAGCTCGCCCACAGCGGCGTCATCACGGCGATCACGAGAATCCGTTGCGCCCGAGGGGAAGCGAGCTTGGCCATCGCGAAGGCCATGGGAAACGCGATGACCGCGTCGATCACCGTCACCAGCAGCGCGATGCCGACGGTCCGCAGCGTGATCGTGCGGTAGACCGAGTCGGTGAACAGGGTGACGAAGTTGTCGAACGACCAGTCCGTGACCACCTTGCCGGTGAACACGTCGGTGGACCAGAAGGCCGTGATGAACAGGGCGGCGAGCGCGCCGAGGTAGGCCAGGCCGAGCCACAGCAGCGGAGCCGAAAGGAGAATGCCCAGGCGCAGCTTGGGTTTGCGGAAGAAGAAAGCCGAAGCGCGGCGGCTCGGCGGGCTCACGGCGGTCATGCGGGCACCTTCGGGGCACGGTCGGGAGGAGGGGTCCGGGGGCGGCGAACGAGGGGGGAGGGTGCCCGCCGCCCCCGGAGCTACTGTGCGGATCGTTACCAATCCGACCACAGTCACGGCCGAATGGCTTCGTAGCAACGGTTACGTTCCGCGTGGGGGTCGGCCTTCTTCTGGCCGGATTGGTAACAGGGAATCCCGTGAGCGCCGGCGCGGATTCCAGAGCAGCGCCGGCACTCACGAGCACGTCAACCCTTGATCTCGGTCCAGGCGCGGGTCCAGTCGCCGTAGTCCTTGCACTTGACGTCCGTGCGGCCGTCGAGGCATTGCGGGATCGGCGTGGTCCAGTACTGGATCTTGGCGGCGTAGGCCGCGTCGTTGGCGTGGTAGGTGTCGCACAGGGACTTGTCGGTCATCTCGGCGCAGGCCTTGGAGTTGGCCGGGGCCTCACCGAAGTACTCCGCCACCTGGGCGTTGACCTTCGGGCTGATGATGTAGTCCATCCACTTGTACGCGCACGTCTTGTGCTGCGACTTCGTGGCCACCATCCAGGTGTCCGACCAGCCGGTGGCACCTTCGCTCGGCACGGTCGCACCCAGCGGAGCGCCCTCGCTCTTGGCCAGGTTCACCGTGACCTGCCACGCGGTGCCGATCACGGCGTCCGCGTTCTTGAGCGACTGCGTTTCCTTGAGGTAGTCCGCCCAGTACTCGCTGACGTTCGGGCGCTGCTTCTTCAGCAGGTCCACCGCCGCGTTGAACTGCTTGTCGTCCAAGGCGTACGGGTTCTTGATGCCGAGGTCGGGCTGGTGCGCCATGAGGTACAGGGCGGCGTCGGCGATGTAGATCGGGGAGTCGTAGGCGATGATCTTGCCCTTGTAGGGCGAGTTCACGTCGAACATCGGCGACCACGACGTCGGCTCCGGGCTCACCTTGTCGGTGCGCCAGGTCAGCACGTTGGCGCCCCAGCCGTGCGGGATGCCGTAGGCGACGTTGTTGACGCTGTTCCACGACTTGTTCTTCAGGAACGGGTAGACGTCGTTGTAGTTCGGCACGAGCGCGGTGTTCACCGGCTCGACGTCGCCCGAGGCGACCAGGCGCAGCGAGGCGTCGCCGGAGGCGGACACCACGTCGTACTGGCCCGTCTTCATCAGCGTCACTGCCTCGTCGGACGTGCCGAACGGCTTGACGGTGACCTTGCAGCCGGTCTGGTCCTCGAACGGCTTGACCCAGTTGATCTTCGCGTCGTTGGAGCCGTTCTCGGCGTATCCGGGCCACGCAAGCACGTTCAGCTGGCCTTCCGGCTGGCCCAGCTGGGTGAGTGCGGCCAGCTTGGGCGGGGTGAACCCCTGTGCGCCCGGCGCGGACCCCGCGTTTGAGTCGGAGCCCGACGTCCCGCAGGCCGCGAGCAGCAGGCTCACGCCGCACAGACCCGCGAGCAGCGTCTTCCTGTTCTTCATGTCGAGAGAAACCTTCCCGTGAGAACTAGCCGGCTTCGGGGACCCGGAAACTGTGTTCGTGGCGCCACCGCAGACGGACCCGGCCGTCGGCGAACTCGGTCGGTTCACTGGTGTTCTGGCGGACCACGGACAACTGACCCCCCGCATCGAGCGCGACAGCGTAGCGCACTGTAGATCCGGCGTATACGACATCCGTGACGATTCCGGTCGCCGAAGTCTCGCCTGGACCGGCCGGCGACGCAAGATCAGCATCGATGCGAATTTTCTCCGGCCGGATGCTGTACACGCCGGGCTTGCCGATCACCGCTTCGGCCCCACGCCCGCTGAGCAGGTTGGACGTGCCGACGAAGCCGGCGACGAACGCGCTGGCCGGTCTCTCGTACACCTCCACCGGGGTGCCGACCTGTTCGATCCGCCCGGCGTTGAACACCGCGATGCGGTCGCTCATGGTCAGCGCCTCGTCCTGGTCGTGCGTCACGAACACGAAGGTGATCCCGACCTCGCGCTGGATCTGCTTGAGCTCGATCTGCATCGCTTGACGCAGCTTGAGGTCGAGCGCTCCCAGCGGTTCGTCGAGTAGCAGCACCTTCGGGCGATTCACCAGCGCCCGCGCGAGAGCGACGCGCTGGCGCTGACCACCCGAGAGCTGCGAAGGCTTGCGGTCGCCGTACTCCCCGAGCCGCACGGTCTCCAGGGCTTCCGCGGCGCGTTGCTTGCGCTCGGCCTTGGCGACCCGCTTGACCTTGAGGCCGTACTCCACGTTCTGCCGCACGGACATGTGCGGGAAGAGCGCGTAGTCCTGGAACACGGTGTTCACGTCGCGCTCGAACGGCGCGAGCTGGCTGACGTCCCGGCCGGCGAGCTCGATGGTGCCCGCGGTGGGCAGCTCGAAGCCGGCAATCATGCGCAGCACCGTGGTCTTCCCCGAGCCCGACGGGCCGAGCATGGAGAAGAACTCACCGGGCGGGATGTCGAGGTCTACGCCGTCGACGGCGCGGACCTTGTCGAAGTGCTTCTGCAGCCCGGTGAGCCGGATCGCCGGCTCACCGCCGGCGCGCGGCGGTTCGGGCCGGCGGGCGGCCGTCGGGGCAAGGTGTGGCATGGCGGGCCTTCCCGTGGATCTCGTCACCGGTACCTACAGCGCGGTCATCACGTGCTTGACGCGGGTGTAGTCCTCGAGGCCGTACAGCGAGAGATCCTTGCCGTAACCCGACTTCTTGAACCCGCCGTGGGGCATCTCGGCGACGAGCGGGATGTGGGTGTTGATCCACACGCACCCGAAGTCGAGCTTGGCGGACACGCGCATGGCGCGCTGGTGGTCCTTGGTCCAGATCGAGGAGGCGAGTCCGTAGGGCACGCCGTTGGCCGCCTTCACCGCGTCGGCTTCGTCCGAGAAGCGCTGCACGGTGATCACGGGGCCGAAGACCTCGTTCTGGGTGATCTCGTCGTCCTGCGTGACGCCGGAGACCACGGTGGCTTCGTAGAAGAAGCCCTCGTCGCCGACGCGTCGCCCTCCACAGTGGACGGTGGCGTGCCCGGGCAGGCGGTCGATGAAGCCGGACACCTTCTCCAGCTGCGCGGCGTTGTTGAGCGGGCCGAAGGCGGCGGTGTCGTCGTCGGGCTTGCCGGTCTTGCTGGCCTCGGCCTGACGCGAGAGGGCGGCGACGAAGGTGTCGTGCACGTCGTCGGACACCAGCACGCGCGTGGCGGCGGTGCAGTCCTGGCCGGCGTTGAAGTAGCCCGCCATCGCGATGGTCTCGGCGGCGGCCTCGAGGTCGGCGTCGGAGAACACGATCACGGGCGCCTTGCCGCCCAGCTCGAGGTGCACGCGCTTGACGTCGCGGGCCGCGGCGCCCGCGACCTCGATGCCGGCGCGCACGGAGCCGGTGATCGACACCATCGAGGGGATCGGGTGCTCCACCAGCGCGCGGCCGGAGTCACGGTCGCCGGTCACGACGTTGAACACGCCCGGCGGCAGGAACTCGCCGCAGATGTCGGCCAGCAGCAGCGTGGACGCCGGCGTGGTGTCCGACGGCTTGAGCACGACCGTGTTGCCCGCCGCGAGCGCGGGCGCGATCTTCCAGATCGCCATGAGCAGCGGGTAGTTCCACGGCGTCACCTGCGCGCAGACGCCCACGGGCTCGCGGCGGATGAAGGACGTGTGGCCTTCCATGTACTCACCGGCCGCGCGGCCTTCGAGCACGCGCGCGGCGCCGGCGAAGAAGCGCAGTTGGTCGACGATCATCGGCAGCTCTTCGGACATCGTGAGCGCGACCGGCTTGCCGGTGTTCTGCGACTCGACGCGCACGAGCTCCTCGCCGCGGGCCTCGACGGCGTCGGCGATCTTGAGGAGCGCGAGCTGGCGCTGGGCCGGGGTGGTCTCCTTCCAGCTCTCGAACGCCTCCGCCGCGACCTTGAGCGCGTGGTCGATGTCTTCGGCGCTCGCCACCGGCGCGGTGCAGTACGCGCGGCCGGTGACCGGGTCCACGATTTCGAGGACCTTCCCGGACTGCGAGTCGACGAACTTCCCGCCGACATAGTGCTTCAATTCCTGCACGCGTGCGCCTCCTGACTCTCCGTGGCAGGGTGAAACATATAACTCCATATTTCACATGACAAGGTCCTGGGGCACTATTGGCCCCCATCGCATGCCGAGACGGGTGGGCCCACGATGCGCAAGGAGATGTCGAACAGCGCACGACTGGCGATGTTCGCTCCGCTCGACCAGCTCGGCCGCGCCGAGGCGGTCGCGGCCCGGCTGCTCGACGCCATCACCCTGGGTCTGCTCGACGACGCCGAGCAGCTGCCGAGCGAAGTCGAGCTCGCCGCGCAGTTCCGCGTTTCCACCGTGACGGTCCGCGAAGCGCTCGCCGTGCTGCGGCAGCAGGGGCTGGTCGAGACCAGGCGCGGGCGCGGCGGCGGCAGCTTCGTGCGCACGCCCGCATGGCCGGCGCCGAGCTCGTGGGCCCAGCGCCTGCGGCTCGTCTCGCTCGCGGATCTGCGCGACTTCGGCGACCACTACCTCGCCGTGGCCGGGTCCGCGGCCAAGCTCGCGTCGGAACGCAGCTCGCCCGAAGACCTGGAACGACTGCGCCTGACCAGCGAAGACCTCCTCGGCACGACCGGTCCCGAGGCGACGCGCGCCGAACGGCACTTCCACCTCGAGGTCGCGGCGGCCGCACAGTCGCCGCGGCTCACCAACCAGGAGGTCCAACTGCAGGGCGAACACGGCGGGTTGCTCTGGGTGCCCCTCGACGGCGAGGACACCTGCCGCCAGTCCTACGCTGAGCACTACGCGATCGTCACCGCGATCGCGGCGGCCGACGGCGACCTGGCCCGCAAGCTGACCGAGGAGCACATCCTGAGCGCGCTCGACCGGCTCGTGGATCTGCACTTAAGCCTCGAAACGCCGTAAGCTTCGATGACCCCGCGATCGAGGTGAGCATCGTGACCGACACCCGCACGTTGACCGGCGACGAAGTCGTCGCACAGGTATCCGCGCTGGTCGAGGAGATCTTCGAGCGGCTGAAGCCAGTACTGGCCGCGGCCGAGACGCTGCTGGCCGAGCCCGGCGGCGCCGGTTCCCGCACGCTCCACGGCATCCGGCCGCAGGTCCTGGAGGCCCTCGGCGGCCTCGTGATCGGCGCCGGGTTCGTGAGCGCGCCCCACGTGTTGTCGGACCAGGAGTTCGGCTTCGAGTGGTGGACCACCACCGGTTCGGACGACAGTGGTTCCGAGGACGCCGTGCCGGAGCAGCTGTTCATCAGCCTCGACCCGGAGAGCCCGAACTTCCTCGACTACACGCGTCAGTCGTGGTTCACCGTGCCGCGCGACAGCGGCCGGCGCCACATCAACGGCCCGTACGTCGACTACCTCTGCACCGACGAGTACACGCTCACGTTCACGCTGCCCGTGTACCGCGACGGTTCGTTTGCCGGCGTGGTGGGCGCGGACGTCTACGTGCGCGAGTTCGAGCGGACAGTGAGCCGGCGGCTGCGTTCGCTGGGCCGACGCGCGGCTCTGCTCAACGCGCAAGGGCGCGTGATCGTGTCGAACAGCGTCCGGCAGGCGACGGGTTCTCTGGTGCGAGACGTCGATGTGCCGGCGTGGTGGACGTCGGGCGCGGAACCGCAGACGATGTCGGGCGGCGCGACGTTGCGCCGGTGCGGGGATTCGCCGATCGCGTTGCTCGTCAGCGTGTGACTTCTCAGCGGGTGACCTGAAGCGCGAGCCAGAGTTCTGCCCTGGTGCCGGGTGAGTCGAGGTCCTGGGCGAGGAGCTCGGCGGCCTTGGTGATGCGGTTGCGCAGGGTGTGGCGGTGGATGTGCAGCTGCGTGGCGGCACGATCCCAGTGGCCGTGGTTCTCGAGCCAGCAGCGCAGGGACTCCTCCAGCTCGCCGCGGCCGGACTCGTCGTGGGTGCGCAGCGGGTGCAGTAGATCGTGGGCAAAGGCCTGGGCGGCAAGGGGATCCAGGAGGTTGAGCAGGCCCCGGCCGGCGTGGTCGGCGTAGTGCAGGAGCGGGATGTCCTGGCTGCGCGCGGTCTCGGCCGCCTGCCGGGCCTGGCGCAGGGATGCCGGGAACTCGGTGGCGTCGCCGACGCCGACGTGGCAACCGCCGACTTCGGCGGCCACGGTGAGCACGCGGTCGGCGTCGTCGGTCGCGGCGACGAGGAGCGACTCGGAGTGGGCGAAGAACACTTGCCCCGCAACGGGTTCCAGGCGGTCGTACAGCGCGGTCCGCGCGGCAGGCCGGCCCGCGACGGCGAGCACGGCCCACGGTTGCGGCGGGGCGCCCTGCACGGTGCGCACCACGTCGAGCGCGAGGGCTTCCTGGCCGTCGGTGAACAGGTCGAGCAGGCCGGTGCGCAGCCGGGACAGCGCGCCGCGTTGCGCACGATCCTGTTCCAGGGCAAGGGAAAGCAGCGAAACCGCCGTGTTCACGATGTGGCGACCGGTCGAGTCGAGCGGCTCGGTGGTGCCGACCGCGAGCGCGCCGCGCGTGTGCAAGGTCTGGAGCACGACCTCCTGCTCCCCCAGCGTGACAACCCGTGTGCCGGCGCGCAGGTCCTTCACGTCGAGCTGTTCCCCGTGCGCGCGAGCGGCTGCGGAGGAGACTTCGCGGAGGTGACCGGCGGCGTCGAAGACCACGACCCAGCCGTCGATGAGCCGGGCGAGCCGCCGCACGACACCCGCCGCGCCCGTCTTTCCCACGGCGGTGCGGGTGAGCTCCTGCTGAGCGCGGCCGATGCGGACGGTCGCGGCGTACTCGTCGGCCGCGACCGCGCGGGAGACGGCGCGGGTGATGGCGATGAAGGGCGTCTTGCGGGGCACTTCGAGCACCGGGAGCCCGATCTCGTCGGCGGTTTCGACCAGGGTGCGCGGCACGTGCTCGTGGCTGAGGCCGACGCCGAAGCCGAGCCCGGCGGTGCCCGCTTCGACGAGGCGGCGGACGTAGGCCTCCGACGTCGTGTCGTCGAGGGCCAGGCCCGTGGTGAGCAGGAGCTCGCCGCCTTCGAGAAAGGCGTGCGGGTCGGTGAGCTCGGTCGGGTGCACCCAGCCGATCGGGCGGTCGAGCCCTGCCTCCCCCGCGACCACGCGCAGCGCGAGCGATCGCTGTTCGGTGAGCGCGCGCAGGGTGAGTGCCATAGTGGCCAAGTTTACGCGCGGTTTTGGACATCTTGGCCAGCTGACTCGGACATCGAGCCGCCTCATCCTGGGAGGTGACCCAGCCCGCCTCCCAGGAGTTGAGCCCATGACCACGACCACCGAGACCCTGGTGGCTCCGGCGCCCGTCGCGCGTCGGCTGCGCACCGAAATCCCCGGCCCGGCTTCGCGCGCGCTGCAGGAGCGGCGGACGGCCGCGGTCGCGGCGGGGGTGAGCTCGACGCTGCCCGCGTACATCACGTCGGCCAGTGGCGGTCTGCTCACCGATGCCGACGGAAACGTGCTGATCGACTTCGGTTCCGGCATCGCCGTGACGAACGTGGGCCACTCAGCGCCCGAGGTCGTGGACCGCGTACGCACGCAGGCGGGCTGGTTCACGCACACGTGTTTCATGATCACGCCGTACGAGGGTTACGTCGAGGTGTGCGAGGCGCTGGCGGAACTGACGCCGGGTGACCACGCGAAGAAGTCGGTGCTGTTCAACTCCGGCGCGGAGGCTGTGGAGAACGCGGTGAAGATCGCGCGCGCCGCGACCGGGCGGCAGGCCGTGGTGGTGTTCGACCACGCCTACCACGGGCGGACGAACCTGACGATGGCGTTGACCGCGAAGTCGGTGCCCTACAAGCACGGCTTCGGCCCGTTCGCGCCCGAGGTGTATCGCGTGCCGGGGTCGTACCCGTACCGCGACGGGCTTTCGGGTCCGGAGGCCGCGCGGATCGCGATCGACCGGATCGAGAAGCAGATCGGCGGCGACCAGGTGGCGGCCGTGGTGATCGAGCCGATCCAGGGTGAGGGCGGGTTCATCGAGCCTGCGCCGGGGTTCCTGCCGGCGCTTTCGGCGTGGTGCGCTGCGAATGGCGTGGTGTTCGTGGCTGATGAGGTGCAGACGGGCTTCTGCCGCACCGGCGACTGGTTCGCGTCGTCGCGCGAGGGCGTGGTGCCGGACCTGATCGCGACGGCCAAGGGCATCGCGGCAGGCCTGCCGCTGTCGGCCGTGACGGGTCGCGCGGAGCTGCTCGACGCGGTCGGCGCCGGTGGCCTGGGCGGCACGTACGGCGGCAACCCGATCGCGTGTGCCGCGGCGCTGGGGTCGATCGAGACCATGCGGTCCGCCGATCTGGCCGCTTCCGCGCGGCGGGTGGAGGAGCTCGTGCTGCCGCGGTTGCGTGCGCTGGCCACGGAGACGGGCGTGCTCGGTGATGTTCGCGGGCGCGGCGCGATGCTGGCGGCGGAGTTCGTGCAGCCCGGCACTTCCACTCCCGACGCCGACCTGACGAAGCGTGTCGTGGCCGCGTGCCACGCGCTCGGCGTGGTGGTGCTGACCTGCGGGACTTACGGCAACGTCATCCGGCTCCTGCCGCCGCTTTCCCTGTCCAACGAGCTGCTCGACGAGGGCCTGTCCGTCCTCGAGCACGCGGTCCGCACGGAGGTGCGCAAGTGACTGTCCCCTTTTGGATCGCCGGCAAGCCGGTGACCAGTTCTTCGACCGCGGTCGTCCACCACTCCTACGACGGGAGCGAGGCCGGTTCGCACTTCGTGCCGACCGCTTCGGACGTCGAGGCGGCGGTTGCGGCGGCGGCTTCGGTGGCCGACGAGTTCACTGTTACGCCCGCGCACGTGCGGGCGGGAGCGTTGGACCACGTGTCCGGTTCGTTGAGTCAGCGGGCCGACGAGATCGCGCGGCTCATCACGGCCGAGTCGGGCAAGCCGCTGAAGTGGTCGCGCGGCGAGGTGGGGCGCGCGGTGTCCACGTTCCGCTGGGCAGCCGAGGAGGCGCGCCGGTTTTCCGGTGAGCTGCAGCGCCTCGACACCGACCCGGGCGGCACCGGCCGGATGGCTCTGGTGCGGCGGGTGCCGCGCGGACCGGTGCTCGGCATCACGCCGTTCAACTTCCCGCTGAACCTGGTGGCGCACAAGGTCGCGCCGGCCATCGCCGTCGGCGCGCCGATCGTGCTGAAGCCGGCGCCGGCGACGCCGCTCACGTCCCTGCTGCTCGGCGAGATCCTGGCCGAGACGGACCTTCCGGCCGGGAGCTGGTCGATTCTGCCGCTGGGCAACGAGGAGACGGCCGCCCTGGTTCGCGATCCGCGGCTGCCGGTGGTTTCGTTCACAGGCTCAGTGCCGGTCGGCTGGTCGATCCGGGACAGTGTGCCGCGCAAGCACGTCTCGCTGGAGCTGGGCGGGAACGGCGCCGTGCTGGTCTGTCCGGACTGGACCGACCTGGACTTCGCTGCGCAGCGGATCGCGACTTTTTCGATGTACCAGGCCGGGCAGTCGTGTATCTCGGTGCAGCGGGTTTACGTGCACACGGATGTTTACGATGAGCTGGAATCGCGCGTCCTCGCTCAGGTGGCGGCTCTTCGCACCGGCGACCCTTCCGCCGACGGCGTGGACGTCGGCCCGCTGATCAACGAAGCCGCCGCCACTCGCGTCGCTTCCTGGGTCTCGGACGCGGTTTCCTCCGGCGCCCGCGTGCTCACCGGCGGCGGCCGTTCCGGCGCGACGGTGGAGCCGACCGTGCTGGCCGACGTGCCGGAGGACGCCGCGGTGATGGCGGAGGAGGTTTTCGGGCCGGTGGTTTCGCTGGTCCGGGTGTCCTCTGTGGATGAAGGCGTGGCGCGGATCAACGCGTCCCGCTTCGGCCTCCAGGCCGGCGTCTTCACGCGCGACCTGCCGACTGCGTTCGACGTCTCCGCCCGCCTCAAGGTCGGCGGCGTGCTGATCGGCGACGTCCCCAGCTTCCGCGCCGACCAGATGCCCTACGGCGGCGTGAAGGACTCGGGCGTCGGCCGCGAAGGCCCGGCCGCCGCGATGGCGGACTTCACGGAGGAACGGGTGACGGTGTTGACGGGGTTGACGTTGTAGGGCGTTGATCCGGCCGCGACGCGTCCCGCCTCCTCAGGTACCAGGGGCGGGCGCGCGCGGCGTCAGCGGGTGGCCGGCCGACACGCCGGCCGCACCCTGACCAGCTGCGCATGTACAGCCAGATGGTCAAGAACTCAAGTACTTACATTTCCCCTCCCCAGGTGGTCTGATCCACTCGATCACTGACCATGGAGGAGAAATGCCGCTTCCCTTCGTCCGAAGATCCGCAGCGTCGGTGGCTGCTGCTCTTGTTGCCACGTCGGCCTTTCCCCTGACGGCCCAAGCAGCTACTCCGTCAGCGCTCACGCAAGCCACTGCGGGCGACCAGAGCGCCGCGCAGCCCGCGCCGGTTGCCGTCACGTTGATCACCGGTGACAAGGTGACGGCGACTCGGGCACCGGACGGAACATTGTCGGTGGACGACGTCACGCGCGCGCCGGGCGCCGCGGGTGCGGTACGAGTCGCCGTCGAGGGTGGTGACACCTTTGTCTACCCCGACAGTGCCATGCCCTACCTCGCGACCGGCCGGCTCGACAAACAGCTTTTCGACGTCACCCAGTTGATCGCGGAGGGCTACGACGACGCCCACACAAGCGCGCTTCCCTTGATCATCACGCACTCCCCGGACGTGTCGGCACCCGAGAGCGGCACGTCCGCCCGGAGAGCGCCGTCCGATGTCGTGCTGCCGGGCGCGAAGACCACCCTGGAGCTTCCGTCCGTCCACGGTGAAGCCGTCGAAACCCCACGATCCAAGACCTCTGCCTTCTGGTCCGCCCTGACCGGCCCCGACGGGCAGGCTGCCGCGGGGCCGACGGCGAGGGCCGCCACGAGCCCGGACGAAGCGAGGGAGCCGTCCTTCGCCGCCGGTGTCAACAAGGTGTGGCTCGATGGCCAGGCGAAGGCGGACCTGGCGGACACGACGGCGCAGATCGGCGCCCCCAAAGCGTGGGCAGCAGGGGACACTGGCGCGGGCGTCCGGGTCGCGGTCCTGGATTCCGGAGCGGACATCACTCATCCGGATCTGGGCGACCGCATCGTGGCGTCACGCAGTTTCGTCGCGGGCGAGGACATCACCGACCGCAACGGGCACGGAACGCACACCGCCTCCACCGTGGCCGGCACCGGAGCCGCCTCGAACGGGCAGGAACGGGGTGTCGCCCCGGGCGCGGATCTGCTCGTGGGCAAGGTCCTCGGCGACAACGGATCCGGTCCGATCTCGGGAATCATCGCGGGGATGGAGTGGGCGGCGCAGACCGAGCACGCCAAGGTGATCAACATCAGCCTGGGCACCCCGGCGTGGCACACCCAGGACGACCCGCTGAGCCAAGCGGTCAACCAACTGAGTTCGGAGACAGGCGCACTCTTCGTGATCGCCGCGGGCAACGCCGGCAACAGCCCGTACAGCGTCAGTTCACCGGGAACCGCGGACGCCGCCCTCACCGTAGGCGCGGTGGATTCCTCCGACCACCTCGCGGACTTCTCCAGCGCCGGGCCGCGGATGAACGACGACGCCCTCAAGCCGGACCTGACCGCCCCCGGCGTGGACGTGCTGGCGGCGCGCTCGCAGCAGATGAGCTCGGGCGAGGGCTACTACCGCACGGACAGCGGCACTTCCATGGCGGCGCCGCACGTCGCCGGAGCAGCGGTGCTCCTGGCCCAGAAGCACCCGACGTGGACCGGTCGGCAGATCAAAGACGCCCTGATGAGCACCAGTGTCCTGACCCCCGCCTACAGCGCCTACCAGGCCGGTACCGGCCGGGTGGGCGTGGGCACCGCATACGCGCAGGACCAGATCATCGCGAGCGGATCGGTCGACGCCGGACTCGTTCTCTGGTCGAGGAACCAGTCACCGAAGCCGGTCGCGCGGCAGATCGCCTACACCAACACCACCGACCAGCCCATCACGTTGCGCCTCACGGCCGACCGCGGCGACTCGCCCGCGGGGGTGTTCACCCTCGCCGCCGACCACGTGACGGTACCGGCACACGGAACCTCGAAGGTCGGGCTCCAGGCCACCCCGGCAGGCCTGGCGGCGGGCCAGTACTCCGCCCAGGTCACCGCCCGCTTCGCGGCCGGCGCCGTGCACACCGCTGTGGGCGTGTCTGTCGAGTCCGAGAAGTACAACCTGACGGTCCACCTGAAGGACCGGGCGGGCAAGCCTGTGAGCGGTGAGGTCGAGATCACCGGAGCCGACGGGAAGACCACCGTCATGTGGGTCCCGGACGGCACCCTCACCAGCCGCTGGGCACCCGGCTCCTACACCCTCGTGTCCACAATGGACGTGGCTGGCCGCACCGGCCCGCACTCCCTGGGCTTCGCGGTGCTCACCGCCCCCGAGCTCAACCTGACCTCCGACAAGAGCGTCGACCTGGACGCTTCCCGCGTGCACCAGATCAAGGTGGCGACACCCCAGCCCACGTCGGTTGCCACCAGCAGGATCGACCTCTTCCGCTCCTTCACCTCGAACCAGCCCACGCCGAGCGACACGCAGGCACTGCACGAAATCCTCATGCCCGACACCAGCTACGACAGCCTCTGGGCCCTGCCGACCAAGAACAAGGTGACCAAGGGCAGCTTCGTCTTCGCCACCCGGATCCGCGCCGTGCAGACTCCGCTGAAGATCACCTACCCGGGGCACGACCTCGACGACACACTGCTGGTCCAGCCTGGCTCTGCCCCGTTCCCGAGCGGCAGCACCCGCATCGACGCGGTCTACGCCGGTGACGGCGCACCGGCCGACTACACCGGCCTGTCCGCCCGAGGCAAGGCCGTGATCGTCCGCAGCAACTCCACCGTGGCCCCGACAGACCAGGCGGCCGCGGCGCGCGCCGCGTCGGCGGAGATGCTCCTGGTGGTCAACGACGGCGACGGCCGCAAGAGCGACTGGTACGGCGGCCCGGACGAGAACACGACCGGGCTCATCCCGGTCGCCTCGATCACCCAGGACGACGGCGAGCAACTGATCAGGACCATCACATCCGCGGGAAAGAAGCCGACCAAGCTGGCCGTGGAGGCCCATCCCACGCCGGAGTACCTGTACGACCTGGCCGATTACCACCAGGGCCGCGTGCCCGACGATCCTTCTGCCGCAACGGATCCCGGCAGCCTCGCACGCATCGACAACACCTTCGCCCCGCCCGCCGGCAAACAGATCACCGAAAGCCGCGAGGACAGTCCGTCGTACGAGTACTTCCCGGCCGGCTTCCCCTATGCCGTGTATGGCAGCTTGCGCGTTCCCCCGTTCCCGAGAGAGCCCGTCGCCCCCGGGCGCCGCACCGACTGGGTCTCCGCCGGGAACGGTGTCAAGTGGCAGCAGTACGCGGGCATCGACGGTTGGCAGACCTTCACCGACATCGCGAGTTACCAGCCGCGCAGTGTGCAGAGCGAACACTGGTTCGGCCCGATCACGCGACCGCGGATGCTCACTTTCGAGGTCCCGCACCGGGTCGGCAACGCCATGGGAGGAACTCTCGCGGGGTTCGGTGACGGAGGTTCGGCGCACAGCGGCGACACCGGCCTGATGTCCCGGAGTTTCGCGCTCTACCAGGGTGACAAGCTGCTCGTGCAGAACGGCCCGCGCCCCGACTTCGGCGTGGGTGACCTGGCCCCGCAGAAACTCCCGTACCGGCTCGTCGCCGACACGGTGGGGAACGCCCAGCTCACCCCGTACTCCTCCACCACGCACACCGAGTGGAACTTCCTCTCCGGCAACGCCGACAACCAGGCCATCCCGCTGGTCCAACTCGACTACGGGACAGACCTGGACCTCTCCGGACGGGCACCCCGCACGTCCGCCTTCTCGGTCAAGCCCGTCGTCGACAGTGCTGCGGCCGAGGACGGTGTCGCCTCGGTCAAGCTGGAGGTCTCCTACGACGACGGCGCATCCTGGCATCCGGAGGCCATGAAGGAAAACAGGGGCGCCTGGCAGGCGCAGCTCCACGCGCCCGCCCGGGCCGGTTACGTGTCAATCCGTGTCACCGCCAAGCAGCGCAACGGTGGCGGCATCAGCCAGACCATCACCCGCGCCTTCGGCCTCAAGTAGGCCTCGTGAGCGGCCGATGCCCCTGCCTTCGACGGCATCGGGCACCGGCCGCTCCGCCCACCGCGAGACAACGACCGACACCCGATCTCCGGTGCGAACAGACTGGCGGGCCCAGGGCAGCAGTCCAGGCGGTGTTCGCAGCAGACAGCCGTCGCCCGGGTGTCGCCAAAGCCCGCGATCAATGAGAACCGCGATCGCCTCGGCTCAGGTGTCGTCGGACGCGGGCTAGTCGTCCTTGAGGTAGCGGTCCCAGAACGCGATTGCCCGGAGGGTGGCCGGATCGCCGTTGCGCCAGTCGGGCCAGGGCTGTTGCCAGGTTTGGCCCTCTTCCCTCGGCGACTCGACGGGGAGGCCGGCGGCGAGGAACGCGCGGTGGTCGTCGGCGAATTCGATGTCGTACTGGGCCTCGATGCGGTCGAACTCGGCGTCGGTGAGACCCGGTTCGATGCGGCAGCAGTCCAGCGCCGCGAGCAGGCGCGCGGCTCGGGCACCCCGGCTCACGACAGCTCCGCCAGAGAACGGGTCAACGCCCCGTGCGCCTCCACCAGGGACGGCCCGTACCAGGTCAAATACCGCCCCGAGACCAGCGCCGGCCTGAGATCCGGGAAAAAGCCCGGGCCGTCGTCGGCGGTGAATTCGTACGGTTCGTCCGGCAGGATCACGACGTCGGCCTCGGCGGCTTGCAGTTCGGCCAGCGGGGGGCGGGGGTAGCGGTCTTCGGCGTCGGCATACGCGTTGGCCACGCCGACGCGGCGGAGGACGTCGCCGGCGAAGGTGTCGTGGCCGAGGACGATCCAGGGTTTGCGCCAGACCGGGATGACGGCGCGGTGGCGGACGGGGCCGGTGGTGCGCCAGAGTTCTTCGGCCTCGACCAACCAGGCCGGTTCGATCAGCTCGTAGACCTGGGTGAGGAGCCGGCGCAGCGAGCCGAGGGCGGCGGGCACCGAAGCGGCGGCCTCCATGACGAAGACCGGAACGCCGTTGGCGCGCAACCGTTGTACGTCCTCGGGGCGGTTCTCTTCCGAGTTGGCCAGCACGAGGTCCGGCCGCACCGCCAGGACGTCGTCGACCTTCGGGTACTTCGAGCCACCGACGCGCGGGACGTCCAAAGTGGACGGATGCGTGCAGTAGTCCGTGGCGCCGACCAAACGTCCGGGCGCGCTGACCTCCACCGCCTCCGTGAGCGAAGGCACCAGCGACACGACCCGGGATGGCGGGCCGTCGAGCGGGACCGGCTCACCGAGGTCGTCGAAGAGATCCCTCATACGCGTTCGAACGACACCTTCCGCTTGTCGACGTCCACGGCGGTCAGCCGGACGCCGATCCGTTCGCCTTCGGGGAAATTCTCGCCCGTGCACTTGGCCATCACCGGCGGGTCCTCCACGAGGATCTCGGCACGCGTTTCCTCCGCTCGCAGCACCACGGCCGTGAACTCGCGTCCGACGCGTTCCGCCAGGACCCACGCTTCCACCTGGTCGATGCAGGCGCGTTCGACGCGGGCGGCGAGACCGTCCGAAGCGGACATCTGCAACGGCACCTCCGCGAGCGCGTCGCGAACCCACGACGGCACCTCGCGCCCGGCCGTGACGGCGAGGCAGACCTCCGTGCCGAAGCGGTCGACCAGACGGCGGATGGGCGCGGTGACGTGGGCGTACGCGCCGCCGATGCCCGCGTGGGTGGTGAGCGCGGGCAGGGATCCGTCGAAGGACGTGTAGCCGGCGCCACGCAGAAGCCGCGTGGTGTCAGCGAAGATGGCCATCGACGAGGGCTGTCCGGGGTCCAAAGAGGACAGGAACTCCGAAACGCCGAGCCCCGCCGGCCAGGGGACGCCCACGACCGACGCCGAGCGGCGCAGCCACTCCACGGCGTCCGGCTCGGGTGGCGGCAACGTCCGCAGCACGCCGACGCGGGCTTCGAGCATGATCTGCGCCGCGGCCATGCCGGTAAGCAGCGAGATCTCGGCGTTCCACGCGTCGACGGCGGTGCGCGGGCGGCGGGCCAGCGCCCAGCCGCCGTCGGGGTCGCCGCTGATCTCCTGCTCAGGCAGCTGTAATTCCACGGCCCCGCGCTGCACGGCCAGCTCGCGTCGCAGCCGGCCGAGCTCCGGCAGCGCGGCGACGGACGGGTGCGGAGTGCCCGCGTCGAGCGAGGCCTGCACGCTCTCGTAGTCGAGCTGTTCGGTCGAGCGCACCAGCGCGCGGCGTACACGGGTGGCGACGGGCTCGCCGTCGGCGTCGACGTCGACAGTCCAGAGCACGGCCGCGCGGACCTCGCCGGGCAGCAGGCTTGCGGCACCTTCGGACAGGACTGTGGGGTGGAGCGGGACGTTGCCGTCCGGCAGGTAGAGCGTCTGGCCGCGGCGGCGGGCCTCGTGGTCGAGCGCGCCGCCGGGCGGGACGAAGGCGGCGAGGTCGGCGATGGCGTAGTGCACGCGGAAGCCGCCCCCGGTGCGTTCGACGACCATCGCTTGGTCGAGATCCTTGGCGCCGGGCGGGTCGATCGTCACGAACGGCAGGTCCGTGGCGTCCTCGCGGCCCTCGGCGCGCGCGGAGAGCACAGCGGCCTCCGCCTCGGCCAGCACCTCGGGACCGAACGATTCCGGCAACGAGAACTCCGTCCGGAGCCGACCGAAGTCCCCTCCCGACGCGGGTGTCCTGATCACGAGTGGCACCACACAACACTATCCCGCTCGACGGCCGCCGATCGCCCGTTCGGGCGCGAGCCGCGCCGGTGTACGTTGATCCTTGCTGTAATGAAAACCATCTTCATCTTGTGAAAGGGTTTCGCCGTGAAGATCGCGTTCGTCGGCAAGGGCGGCAGCGGGAAGACCACGCTCTCGTCGCTGTTCGTCTCCTACCTGGCCGGCGCCGGCAAACCGGTGCTGGCCATCGACGCCGACATCAACCAGCACCTCGCCGTCGCCCTCGGCGCGACCGAAGAGGAAGCACTCGCGTGGCCCACGCTGGGCGACAACATGGCGCTCATCAAGGACTACCTGCGCGGCGACAACCCGCGTATCCCTTCCGCTTCGGCGATGATCAAAACCACGCCGCCGGGTCGCGGATCGCGCCTGGTCACGCCGTTCGAGGACAACCCCGTCACCGACGCGTGCTTCCGGTTTTTGGGCGACGTGCGCTTGGGTGTCACGGGCCAGTTCGACGAGGACGACCTCGGTGTGGCGTGCTACCACTCGAAGGTCGGCGCCGCGGAGTTGCTGCTCAACCACCTGGTCGACGGCCCGGGCGAGTACGTGGTGATGGACATGACCGCCGGCGCCGACGCCTTCGCGTCCGGGCTGTTCACGCGCTTCGACGTGACGTTCCTGGTCTGCGAGCCGACGCTGCGCAGCGTCGGCGTCTACCGCCAGTACGCCGACCACGCGCGCGACTTCGGCGTGCACCTGGTGGCGGTGGGGAACAAGGTGACGGATGCGGAGGATGTGGCTTTTCTGCAGTCCTCGCTGGGACCGGCTCTGCTGGGCTGGCTGGAGGCTTCGGGACACGTGCGGGCCGGTGAGCGCGGCGCTTCGCGTCCGATTGGGGAACTGGAGCCCCACAACCTGGGGACGCTCGCGTCGATGCTGTCGACGGTCGACGGCGTGACCCGAGACTGGGCTCGCTATCAGCGCCAGGCCGTGGACTTCCACCTGCGCAACGCGCGGGCCTGGGGTAACGGCCGGACGGGCGAGGACCTCGAGGCGCAGGTGGACCCGGAGTTCGTGTGGGGGCCGGGGGTTTCGACGTCTTTGTGAGGTTGTGGTCTGTGGGTTCCGCGGCTCGGGTGTCGGCGCGTCGGCCGGGCTCGGCGCGGCGAGCCGGGCCGGGCGACGACGTGCGCTCCACGGGCGACGGTTCAGGCCGGTGCACCGGCCGTGCCTCGGGGCGCCGAGCCCGACCGGGCAGCGACGTGCGCTCTGCGGGAGACGTTTCGGCCGGCGCACCGGCCGAGCCGGGCCGGGCGACGGTTCAGGCCGGCGCACCGGCCGTGCCTCGGGGCGCCGAGCCCGACCGGGCAGCGACGTGCGCTCCGCGGGAGACGTTTCGGCCGGCGCACTGGCCGAGCCGGGCCGGGCGACGGTTCAGGCCGGCGCACCGGCCGTGCCTCGCCACGCCGTGCCGGACAGCGACGTGCCGGCCGATGATCGCGGCAACCAGCCCATGCCTCAGTTCGGCGGCAATTCCGGAACATTGAGCCGGCCCGCCCCGGGCGGTGACGTGCCGACCGGGTCGATCTGAGAACTGCGGTATCAGTCCCGGTTTCGACAGCGATTCCGGCGCTGCGAGCTGACCTGCCGTGGGCGGCGAAGTGCCGGCCGAGTCGGGCCACGCAAACCTTCGCGGGGCCGCGGGCCTGCCCCGGACAGAGATCAGGCGCGCCGGATACCGCGGGCGAACGTCAGCGGGCCGGGCCGGATGGACCTGGCCCGAGGTGGCGGGTGGTCAGTCGCCGTCCCATTCGCGGTCGGCGGCGTCGGCCTGTCGGTTGCGCTCGCGGGCGATGTCGAGGGCGCGGCGGGCGGTGGCCTCGTCGGGGTAGGGCCCGAGGAGGTCGATGCTCCGGCTACGTTCCAGGTGTTCCACCTCGTGGGTGCGGGTGTTGTAGTACCAGCCGGGGTCCGGGTTGGGGTCGTCAGCCATGTGTCCAGCCTGACATCCGGCAGGTCACTTGCGCCAGCGGAACGGGATCTCGGTCGGGTCGCCGGTGGGGCCGAACTCGCCGCCGTCGGGGTCGTCGCCGTTGGGGGGTGTGGCGGTTTGCGGTGGGGGGTTGGGGTTGTCGGGGTGCTGGTCGAACCAACCGCGCACCTGGGGAATGCCGCGTGGCGGGGTGGGGGCTTCGTCGGCGGGGTGGCTTTGGGGTGCGTTGGGCTGCTGTCCGTGGGCCGTCTGCTCCGAGAACCCCAACGGCACATCCCTCACCTGCGCCCCCTCCGCCTGCCCCCGCTGCCCCGCCAACTTCCTCTCCATCGACGACGGCTGCGGCAACCCCGGCTTCTCCTGAACGGGCTGGTTCACCTCGGGCACCACCGGCACCACCGGCTCCTTCCCGGGAAACACCGGCGGCGCAGCGCGATACACCCGCGCTGCAGCGGGCGGCGGTGCCACGGGTCCGGTCTCCTGGCCGGGGAACACGGGCAGGGGCCGGCCGTCCGGTCCTAGCGCGGGTCGCGGTTGCGGCAGCTCAGGCCATGGGGCACGCACTTCCTGTTGGCGCCAGCCAGGCTGCGTGCCTGGTTGGGGCAAGCCGCTCGCCGGAGCAGCCGGCTGCTGCCCCTCCGGCTGTGCACCTGGCTGGGGCAAGCCGCTCGGCGGAATCGCCTGGTGCGCACCCGGTTGCGGCACGCCACGCTCCGGAACCGGCGGCTGCTGCCCGTCCGGCTGTGCACCTGGCAGCGGCAAGCCGCTCGCCGAAATCGCCTGGTGCGCAGCCGGTTGCGGCATGCCGCTGGCCGGAGCCGCTGGCTGCGCCCCTTCCGGCTCTGCACCTGCGAGCGGCAAGCCGCTCGCCGGAGCCGCCTGGTGCGCACCCGGTTGCGGCACGCCACGCTCCGGAACCGCTGGCTGCGTGCCTGGTTGGGGCAAGCCGCTTGCCGGAGCAGCCGGCTGCTGCCCGCCGGGGCCTTGCACTCCGCTCGGCTGGGGCAAGCCACTCGATGCTGTCGCTGGCTGCGCGCCAGCCGGTTGCTGCGGGCCGGGCTGGGGCAAACCGCTTGTCGCCGCGAATGGCTGCGCGGCAGCTGGCTGCTGCGCAGCGGGCTGAGGCGACCCGCTTGCCGCGCCCGCAAACTGCGGCTGCATACCACCCGGCACAACGCCGCCCGACTGCGGCTGCCTCCACTGGCCGCCCTGCTGCTGTTGTGTTGTCTGTGCACCACCCGACTGCTGATCGCTCGCCGCCTGCTGATGGGCCCACCCAGGCTGCGGCTGCGCTGCACTCGGCTGCCCGTTCGCCTGGGGCGCTGCCTCGCCCGGCTGTTCCGGCGCACTAGTCACCGGTTGGGTCGGCTGATACTCAGAAGGTTGCTGCGCTTGGCTCAGCTGCTCACCGCCAGCAGGCTCGGCAGCACTCCTCGGCTGGCCGTCCTGCGGATGACCGGCAACCTGCTCCGCCTGCGCAGCCGGAGCCTGACCTACCTGCGCGGCCGGAGCCTGAACTGTCTGCGGGACCTGCGCCGGTGCAGCGGCCTGCTGAGCCGACGGGTACTCCCCTTGCGGCCGCCCGTTCTGCGGCTCCGCCGCCCCCGAACTCTCGGTGGGCGGCTGGTGCTCTACCTGCGGAACTTGCTGCTCCGGCGCGGCGATCTGCGACGTCGGCTGATCGGCCGGCGCCAGCTCCGGCTCAGTCGTGGAAGGCACCTGCCTTGGCTCGGCCTGCGCATCCACCGGTTGCTCGGATGCTTCGACATGCGGAGTCGGCTCGGGTGCGGGCAGTTCGGCGCTCTCGGCCCGACCTGCCGCAACGGCAGAAGCCGCCTCATCCGGCTGCTCCACCTCAGCCTGCGGCGAAGCCTGCTCAATCGCAGGCCGGGGCTCGCTCGCGGCGGCCTCGGCAGCCACTTGATCAGGCGACTGCGGCGAAAACTCACTGGCCAAAAACGCCTGCGGCTGCTCTTCCACCAGCGGCGATCGGTCCAGTGCCTCCGCTTGGACACTCGGCGACTGCGCCGAAAACTCGGGCGCCGACGGCTCCTGCGGGTGCACATCATCGTGTGATGGCTGGTCCGGCGACTGTGACTCTGCCTGCGCGATCGGCGACAGTGTCGAGGATTCGGTCACCGGAGATGTGTGCGGCTGGTCATGCGGGGGCGAATGGTCGGGCGATTGCGACTGCTCGGCCGGGAGGTCCGCCGGCGGGCTGGTCAGACGTGCAGGCTGCGGCTGTTCGTCCGGTCGTGGCGGTTGCTGGGCGGCGTCCTGCGCTGGCGACGGGGCTGCCGGTTCCTGCGGTGGCTCGGAAGTCTGTGATGGAGATTCGATGAGATCCGGTGCGCTGGGGTTGGGGTCCCCTGCAGGCTCGGCCACTGGGGCATCTTCCGGATCTGCGGTAGTTGCCGTGGGCTCGGCCGGGATCGGTGGCGTGTCGGCAGCGGGTGGCGTTGTGTCGCCCGAAATGGGTACAGGGGCCGTTTCCTCCGCAGCCGTGGGCTCGACGGAGGCGTCGGTTGCCGAAGGGGCCGGAGAACTGGTGCCGGTCGGTGGGTCGACCGGTGCGGGAGCCGGAGTCTGGACAGGCTCTGGTTCCGTCGGCGGAGCCGGCGGCTGAAGGGGCGCGGGCTGCGTGACCGGTTCCGCGGCGTGCGGGGTCTCGGGCGGGAGCAGGCCGGGGTCGGGCGTCTCGGCAATCGGCGGCTGGACCGCCGGAGGAGCCGGTGGTGGCTGCGGAGCCGAGGTCCACTGTTGGGTGGAGACCGGGATCTGAGCGGGAACAACAGGCACCGACGCCGAGGTGGTCTGAGCGGTCTCGGGTGCCGCGGCTGGGACTCCAGGTCCCGCAGCGAAGCCCGGCGCGCCGAGGCCGGGGCCGCCGGCGTTGGGAGAGCCGGTGCCGAAGGTGGCTGCGTTCAGGTCCGTGGCACCGGTGGCGAAGGTTGAACCACCAGGGTGACCTGCGGCGGAGTGTTGCCAGCCGGTTGCCTCGGGCAAAGGGCCGTTGGGCGGCGCAGCTTGTGATGTCGGGTCGAAACCAGGGTGCGGTGGCCCGGCGGGCGTGGTCTGGAAGCCAGGACCTCCCGTGCCTGGGCCGGCATTTGAGACAGCAGGACCCGGAGCGACAGGACCCGGACCAACAGGGCCAGCAAGACCAGCAGGACCCGGAGCGCCAGAAACCGGACCACCAGGACCAGCACGACCAGGAGCGCCGGCACCAGGAACTTCACCCTCACCAGGATGCGGCACCGTCCGCCACACCGGCGCCGGGCCGATGTTCATCGCTGCGGGCGCCCGCAGCGGTTGAGAAGGGGCGGGAGCGGCAGGCCGCGGCTTGGGCTTCGGAATCGGATCCAGGCAGGACACCAGAACGGTCGTGTTCAGCGGGTCGTCGACCTTTCGCCCGCTCCGTTCCCGGTAGATCATCTCGCCTTCGGTGTCGATTTCGACGAGGTAGCCGGCCTCCGCGAGTTGTTCTTCGTCCAAGTCGACGAGCTTTTCGTAGCGCGACGGCACCACGCGGTAGATCGGCCACGCCAAGGCGGCGTGTTCGGCGTGGAACTGGGCCAGCAGAGCGGCCATCTGTTGTTGCCACGGCAGGGACATGCCCTCGGCCAGGGAGCGGGGCAGCACGACGTACCCGGGGTCGACGCCGGGCCAGCCGTGGGCCAGGTGGTCGGCCAGGGGGGTGCTCGACGCGGGGTGCGCGGCCTGCCGCGGAGGCTGGGGCGCACCGAACAACGTTGCCGGGTCCTGGGGCTCGCCCTGGCCGGGCTTGCCTCGTTTGCCGAATTTCCGTGCCACGTGTGTCATCCTCTGCCAGCGCGCGGCCGCGTGCTCGTGGACAGGCCGCGACTTCGGGTGAATCCGCGGCGCCGGTCAAGCGCCTTAGCGGTCACCCCGGTCCGTGTCAAGAGCCGGTGACTCCCGAACTCCATGCTAGACGCCGGGGCGCACCGCCTGCGGCACCACTTCGGCCTCATCGAAGGAGAAGGGGCGCACGTGCACGGGCACGCCCGTCTGCTGGGCCTCGACGATCTTGCCGTCGCCCAGGTACATCGCCACGTGGTGGATTGTGGACGGGTCGGCGGGGTCCGTCGCGAGGAAGATCAGGTCACCGGGCTGCGCCTCGCGCACCGGGAGCATCGCGCCGGCCTTGTACTGGTCCTGGGAGACGCGCGGCAGGATCACGCCGGCCGACTCGTAGGCGCGCAGCATGAGACCGGAACAGTCGTACGCGCCGGGACCGGTCGCGCCCCACACGTAGGGCTTGCCCTGCTCCCCCAGTGCGAACTTGATGGCCTGCGCCGCCGCCTGGCTGGGCGGGAGCGCGGCTCCGAGGCCCTGGCCGCAGCCGGACGCGTCGACGACCTGGCCCAGGTTCTCGATCAGCACGGAAGCCATGGCTTCCCACTTGTGGTAGCGGTCGGGGAAACCGGAGCGTTCAACGGCTTGCGCGGCGTCACCCGGGCGTTCGTTCTGCCAGTCGGGCACGGCGAGGAGCACGTCGTAGAACTTGTTGATCGCGTAGTTCGGGTCGGTGACCTGGGCGACGCTGCCCCAGTTCATCGACGGGCGCATCTGGAAGATGCCGAGCGAGTCGCGGTCGCCGTGGTTGAGGTTGCGCAGGCCCGACTCGGTCATGCCGGCCTGGATCGCCACCTGCCAGGCGCGCGGGGCGAGGCTGCGCTGCTTGCCGATGGAGATGATGAGCGAGACGATGCCGCGCTGATCGTCGTCGAGGTTCTGCGCCTGCCCCGCACCGGTCTCCGGCTGGCCGGGCTGCGTGGGGCCGATCGCCGCGTCGCACGAGGTGTTGAGGATCCCGCCGGCGGCGGCTTCCTGCTGGTCCACCACGACTTTCGTCACGGTGCTCGCGGTGAGCACCGTCGCGAAGACAGCAGCGACCAGCACCGCGACGAGGATAGCGATCTTCACCGAGTCAGCTCGCCTGGTCGTAGTCCGAAACCCGCCACCCCGCGCCCGTGTTGACCACGGTGATGGACAGCTTCGGACCGTCAGTGGGGACGAGGACTACGACGGAGCTGGTGTAGGAGGACTGGACCGTCGCGTCGCCGGTCACGCGCGTGGCCGGGATGTTCGCGGGGTCCACAGTGGACATCTGGGGCAGGAACTCGTCGGTGGTCAGGGTGCGCATGCCGTTGAGCCAGTCGGCGTTGGTGATGCCCGCGGGGTGGTTGACCCAGGCCGTGGCCCACTGCTTGGCGACGTTGACGGCCTCGGGGTTCGGTGCCGCGGACGTCGGGGTCAGCAGCGGGCTCGACAGCCGCGTCGGCAGCGTCGCGGTGGTCGGCACGGGTGCCGCGATACCCGGCGGCTGCGACGTGGTCGTGGCGACCGAAGTGCTGCCCGGCGCGCCCGGCGTCGCGGTGGCCGGCTTGCCCATCACCTTCGGCAGCACGATGCCAAGAGCGGTGACCACGATCGCCAGGAACACGATCGTGCCCACGAGGTGGCGCGGCGAACGCAGCGGATAGCCCCACAGGCGCCGGTAGACCGCGGTCCGGCCGCGGTTGGTCCGGATCGGCACGCGTCACCGCCCCATGAGCTGGTCGGTGTCGCGGACCTCGATGCCACGGGAAGGCCGGTACAGCACGAAAACGGGCTTGCCCGCGACCACTTCCGGGTCGACCCGGCGCGGCTGCGCGCGGATGCCCGGCGGCGTGTAGACGCCTGCCTGCTCCGGAATCGACTCCGGCGAGGCGTAGCCGCGGTCCGACGAGCCCATCCGCGACGGGACGACAACCGGCTCCTGCTCGTCGCTCCAACGCCGGTCGGCCACCGGCGACGTGTCGACGCGCCGGCTTTCCTGCATCGGCACGCGGCGGCCGCCGACATAGTCGCCCGGCTCGCCCGTGACCGGGTTGTACTGCGAGAACACCGGCGCTCCACCGCCGCCCGAGGTCAGCGCGGCGCGCTCGCCGGCCGACCCGACGGCGCCGGGCCACGGCGCACCCGACCAAGCGGCGGCCGGACGCGCGGAGCGGGAACCGTTGTCGAGCCGCTGGGCGCTGGCGAAGACCGCGGCCTCCGGCCGGTAGCGCCCGCCGCCGACGGTCGCGCCCATCGGACCGCGCGCTTCGCCGTCGACCACGTCGTCGGTGTCGCGCACGTTCTGCCAGAACTCGTCCTGCGGCGAAGGACCGGCCTTCTTGCGAAAGCGGGAGAAAATGCCGCCGTTGGGCGAAGGCACCGCGGCACCCACGACGTTGACGGACATCTCGACCATCTGCCACAGCCGCCGCACCGGCCGTCCGACGAGGAACAGCAGCACCGTGATCAGGCCGCCGAGCACCATCTGCGTGAGCAGGTTGAGCGAGCTGCCGGCGTCGAAGATCGCCTGCAGCAGCAGCGCGTGCACACCCGCGAGCACCGACAGCACGACCAGGTTGAACGCGATCCCGCCGGCCACCTTCAGCACGCGGCGCAGGATGTCCGGGTGCAGCAGCGCGACGAGGCCGATGAGCGGTGCGGTGAGCGTGAACAGGCGGATCAAGACCTGTGCGAGGAGCACGGAAGCCTTGGCCAGCAACTGGAACAGCGAGTAGACGATGCTCTGGCCCAGCGCCAGGAACCCAGCGCCGGTGCGGCCGCCGGATTCGCCGGTGAAGTAGCCGGTGGCGGGGCCGAGCTTGCCGGAGATGTCTTTGAAGGCAGCCTTTTTGGCGTCGACGACGTTTTGTTTGCCGTCGTCGCCGTTCACGAGCTGGTCGCGGGTGAACGCCTGCGCGTCAAGCAGCGGTTTGCCGAACTGGTCGGCTTGCGGCGCGGTCGGCGAACCGAACTCCCCGCGCAGCCAGTTGTCGTAGACGATCTGGGTGTGCAGGTTCGTGGGCAGGATGTCGCGCACGATCCGGTCGGAGCTCTCGTCGACGAAGCCCGCCTGGATGTTCGTGGTGGTCTGGACGATCGCTTTGTCGATCGGGTCGAAGTACCGCAGCATCGCCAGCGACGACGCCGCGAGCCACACCCCCGCGAGCGCGTACAACGCCCGTTTGCTCACCGCCGCGAGGTCACCCCGCCAGATCTGGCGGAACAGCATGATCGACAGGATCAGTGCGACGAGCCCGAACAGCTGCGCGTAGATGTTGTTGTAAACCTTCTCCGCGCCCGATTTCACCGCGTTGTAGATCGGGTTCAGCAGCCCGCCCTCGAGCACGGTGTAGTGCAGCGAGTTGGTGGCGCCGACGATGTTCTTGCCGACGTTGAACAGCTGGTTGCCCGCCCACGTGTCGATCGTGGAACTGGGCGAGGCGATGGCGGACAGCGCCGTGCAGTTGGTCTGGTAGGTGTTCCAGACCATGCCCGCGTAGCTGTAGTCGATGTACGCGCTGCCGGGCTCGCCGTGGCCTTCCGGCGGGTCAATCGCGCCGACCATGCCCGAGCCGGGCCGCTCGGGGTTCGGTGACTCACCGCAGGCCGCGGCGTTGGCCGACGGCGCCATGAGCACCGTCTGCAAGCCGAGGATCGTGATCACGGCGAGCATGGCCGCCCGCCGGCTCGGCTGCCGCCGGCCGGGTTTCGGACCTTCCCTGATGCGCCGCTTCAGCGCGTGCCAGCCAGCGGCGAACGACAGGACGAACGCCAGCGTCCAGACTGTGTTCACGCGGCATCCCTGCCGGTACCACCCTTGCCGCCGGCCCGGGCGTGCCGGTCGGGGGAGTGTCCGTTGGCAGGTTGTCCGTTTCCGTTGTGCACTGCACCCTCCACCTCGCCGGTCTCGGACGCGAGCGGGTCCGGCGAGCCGAGGAGCTGCTCGTCGGTAAGGCCGACTTCGAGCTCGGCCTGGAGCTCGAAGTCGTGTTCCAGCTCGTCGTCCTCCGGTGGGGTGGGGACGTAGGGGGCGGGCGCTTCCTCGTGGGGTCGCACGAGGGCCGCGCCCGGCTTGGTGCGCGCGTCGGGGGAACCCGGGGTGGTGTCCATGACCGAGCGCAGCTGGTCGAGGTGGGGGCCGGAGAAGTCGACGCGGATGCGTTCCACGCCGCCGGCGCCGTCGCCGAAGATGAACTGGCGGGGTTCCACGTCGCGTTCCGTGCCGCGTTGCGCGCCGGGGCGGCGGCCCAACGCGGCGACGACCTGTTCGTAGCCGACGCCGACGGGAACCTTGAGCAGGCGCAGGGCGTCGGCCTGGGCGTCGTCGTCGTCGAGGCGGCCGACGAAGACCGAGTCGAGCAGGGCGACGAATCCCTGGATCTTCAGGAAGTCGGCCGGGATCTGCGAGGACAGCAGCACGCGGACGTTCCACTTTCGCGAGTCACGCGCGAAGCGGTTCATCAGCACGCGGCCGGTCGGGACCTCGGAGAGGAAGAACGCCTCGTCGATCCAGACGCCCTTGCGCTGTTCCTTCGGCTTCTCGTACACCGACCGCTGCGTGAGCCACGCCGCGAGGTTCAGCATCTCGACGCCGAGCGACTCCGCGTCGGTCCAGTACTCGCGCGGCACGCCGTCCTTGGGCAGGGTCAGGCCCGCCATGGTCAGCACGGTCATGCGGTCGTCGCGCGTCTCGGAGTACGGGTCGGCGCCGCGTTCCGGGATGAGCAGCGCCATGCGTTCGCGCATCTCGTCGAGGAAGTCGGCGACCACGACGGCGTGCTCGTGGTGCTCGCTCGAGTCGCGGCGCAGCGCGTCGATGACCTGGCCCGGGTCGGCGTCGAAGCGACCGCCGACGGCGCGGACGGCGCGCAGCAGCACGATCCGCGTCTGCGCCATGCGCGACACCTCGTACGGCAGCACGCCCGTGAGCACGTCGAGTACCAGCCGGCGCCGGGTCGCGCCGGCGAGCGCCTTTTCGCGCCGCCACGAGCGTTCCGGGTCGTCCTCGTCCATGAAGTGCTCGAGCAGCGGGTCGGCGACCACGCGGTACGGGTTGAGGATGCCGGGCTGCGCGTTGAGCAGGTTGATCGGCCGCGCGTACGGCCGCAGCTCCGGCAGGTCGCACAGCCGCGCCAGCGGTCCCGACGGGTCGAGGATCGTCCAGTGCGCCCCGGCGCGCAGCGTCTTGTAGACGATGCCGCCGCCGAGGAACGACTTGCCGCCACCCAGGCCGGCCACCATCGCGGTGAGGCCCGAGCCGTCGCGGATCTCCTGCGCCATCCACGGATCCCACGCGACCGGCCGCCGGGTCGCGGTCACCGTCTCGCCGAGCAGGATGCCGCGCCGGTCGCCGACCTCCGCGGTGGCCGTCGGCACGGACGACGCCGTCCACACCACCGAGCCGCGGCGCATGTACGCCGCCGACGCCAGCGGCTCGCCCGGGATGAACTCCCGCGCCATCGCGTACTGGGCCTCGGGGTGCTCGATCGCGACCTTCGGCTTGTACAGGTCGAGCAGCTGCTGGGCCAGGCGCAGCGCGTCGCGCTCCGTCGGGCCGGAGACGGCCAGGCGCCACCACGAGCGCACGCGGGTGGCCAGCGCGGTGAAGCCCGACGTCATCTCGTCGTCGATCTCCAGCACGCGCCCGGCCTGGCGCGCAAGCGATTGCGGCGGCTCCAGCTCGTGCTCGTCGGTGTAGTGCTTGACCTGTGAGCGCACTTTGTTCATCTGGCGCTGCAGCTCACCCGCGACCTCTTCGGGCCGGCGCACGTAGATGCGCGCGGACACCTCGACGGCAGCGGGCAGGCGGTCGGCGTGCTGGATCCACGGGTCGTCGACCTCGGGGATCTGCAGGCCGTGCATCTGGCCGACGGTGAGCACGGCAAGGTGCCGCGACACGCCGGCGTTGGACCCCGTGCGGCCACGGACGGTGACCGTGGGCGCGTACGGGTCGGCGTGGAAGTCGGCTGCGTCGGTGAAGCTGGCGAGGTCCTCGGGCTCCCACGCAGCGCCCGGCACGGCCGGCATGTTGCGCGGCGCGGGCAGGCCCAGCGAGCACGAGCGGTGCATCAGCCAGGACATCTCCTCGGCGTGCACCGGACGGCCTTCGAGCCCGGCGGTGCCGATGACCTGGTCGAGGTGCTCGACCTCGGAGTCGAGCGCCACCAGCTCGGCGTCGACGGCCTCGGGCAGGATCTTGCGCAGCACGGGGGCGGCGCGTTCGACGGCGCGGTCGACCATGCGCCGGGTCTGCACCTGGACGCCGAGGTAGACCTCTTTTTCGGCCATCGAACGGCCCATCAGCTGCTGCTGCTCGCCGATCAGGTAGTCGTCGAAGGAAAGGGCGCCCGGCACGTCCTGGGGCCGGCCGACGGCGTTGTGCACGTGGGCCTCGGCCCACATGCGGATCGGATACGGCCGGTTGGTCACGCGCAGGTGCAGCCAGCGGCCCTGCAGCTCCGCGTACTGGCCCGCGATGGCCGCGATCAGGTCGCGGCGCTGGGAGTCGGAGCGGAACGACCACCGTTGGGGCGCGAGCCGGTACCAGGCGTACACCTCGTGCCCGGTGCGCAGCAGGTGCCCGTCGATGCTGCGCGCCGCGATCGATGGCGTGTACGCGGGTATGGCCTGCTCACCGGGCAGCCTCTTGCCCGCCGAGGAGTTGTTCCTCGGCGAGGGTTGCCGGACCTGCTGCGGGGTTTCCCAGGCGCCCGTGGGCACGCTTCGATCCCGCTTTCCTCGGCTTCCGCCGCGACCGAACAACGACTACCTCCCGGCCCGAGCCGCGGGGCGGCTCCGGCGCGCTCGTGGTGCTCCCTGTGCTCCGGCCGAAACCCCGGTGCCCTGGCCGTAGCCGTGGTGCCGGTACTGCCGCCTCCTCTTGTGCTTCGGCAACGGGCGCTCGGCCCGCACGCGGATGCGGCTGGCGCTGACGGCGCCGCCCGTGCCCGCGGGCTTCTCACGCGGTGTGTTGAGCTCGCGGCCGGCCATCCCGATCACCGCGCCCAGCGGGCGCTCGTGGCTGATCTTGGCGGTGATCAGCCGGGTGATCACGATCGTGGCCACGAACGCCCACGCCGTGGAGAAGAATCCGAAGCTCCAGCCGGCCCACCGTTCGATGGTGAGCACGACCAGGAAGATGGGTATGCCGATGAGCCACGCTACGTAGCGGGCTCTCCAGGGAAAAGTCGCCTTCGGCGGGCCGAGCCAGACGGCGTCGACCCGGTAGACCTCGTCATCCGTCCTGATGCGCACGCCTGCTCCGCCTCAGCCCGTGAACAGGCCGGCGATCCACTGGCCCACGTTGACGCCGGCGCCACTGACCGCGAGTCCGATGATGGCGAGCGCGATGACGACACCGGCGAGCCTGCGCATGACACCGGCGTTGTCACCCTTGCCGCCACCGAGCCAGAGCAACAGGAGCGCGACGGCCAGCAACACCAGGGGGACGACGTTGTCGAGCAACCAGTTTCGGACGTTTCCGGTGCCGAGTTCGCCGGCAGCCAGCGTCTCGAGCGTGGTCATGGTGGTCATCGCGATACTCCCGGTGCGCGGACGGTCCCGCGCGCTTCTGGCTTCGGCGAAGCCTTGAACAACATCATGGCGTCACAAGGGGTAGTGGTCAAAGCGCGCTGTGTAAATGTCGACTTGTGGACACGGATGGGGCTGGGGTCGTCTGGTCAGAATTCCTCGCCCTCCATCATGGGGGCAAGGGTGCTTGGGATTAACCCCGGCCACCCGGATTTCGCAGTGGACTCACGAACTCACCCTGCTGGGAGTGTTTTGCTCACTCTCGGTACTTCGCAAGTGGTCGATATCCGGCCGGAGCCAGTGTGGCATGCCCCATTCGGCCTCTCCGAGTGAGCCCGCAGTGTCACCACCACGCTGCCCCAGGGTCGCCGGGAGCAGTGAGGCGCTTGTCACGATACGCGCAAGTCAGGCCGGGATTTTCACTACATAGCGTGATGCCGGACATCGGGCACGAGAGGTGCCTTATCGGGAAGAGGTCACCGCTCGCGGAAACGCGCCGGCCTTGACGACGGCACGGCTCAGCGGCCGACACAGCTCGGCGAGACGGGCGGATTTTTCCTCACCCAGGTGCCGCCAGGGGTCTTCGGAGGCGGCGTTCGTGGCGGCCTCGACCCGCTCACGGAGGTCGGCGCCCTTGTCCGTGAGGTCGCCGTCGGGGCCGATGACGCCTTGGCTCGCCAGGCGGGCGACCTCGGCGTCCCACTGCTCATCGCTCCAGCCGCGCGTGCTCTTGGCCATGTCGGGCGTGAAGCCGGCGCCGCTCGCGACGTGCGTGACGAGGGCGGCCAGGCCGTCGAGGCCGTGGAGCATGAGGGCGGCGACGTGGGCGTCGCCGCGGTGCTCGCGCAGGAGCGTGAGGGCGTGCCAGAGGACGAGGTGCGGCTTTTCGGGCCAGGCGAGGCTCGCGTGGCCGGCGTAGAGGGCTCGGCCTTCCGGGCCGCAGCCGTCCGTGGCTTCGCGCGCGAGCTCGGCGGCTTCGGCGGTGGCTTCGGCGTGGATCTCGTCGCCGAGGAGCCGGCTGAGGGCGGCGTCGACGGCGGTGAAGCGGGCTTCGATGATTTGTTCGGGTGTGGCGAGGGTCCAGGCGCGCGGGATGTGGCGTTCGACGATCTCGGGGTTGAAGTTGTAGAACGTCGCGGCCACCACGTCGGCTTTGACCGCGCCCATCGGCGCCGAACGGCTGGCGAAGTACGTCATGCGCCCGGGCCGGAGCCCCGCGGCGGTGAGGTGCTCTTCGGCTTCGGGGACGAAGTAGATCAGGGAGTGGAGGGTGTCGAAGGTGCCCTTGAACTTCTTCGCCGCTTCGGCTGCTTCGCCCATGGGCGGGATGCTACCGGGCGGTAGGTGTTGGTGTCTTGGGGTTGGGGGCGGGTTCTTGGCAAGCACCGCCCCGCCGGACACACCCCCGCCCTCCTCGGGGGGCGTCCCATGCCCAGTCTATCGGGCACCCCCGACAGTTCTGGGGGAATTCGCGCAGGTCAGGGTAGTTGTCCACAGCCCGATCGGGTGGTGATGGAGAGAGGTGTGCCGCGGCTGAATTGCGCCGGGCATGGTGCCGTGTGCGGAGCCCGCACACGCAACGTGGCCAGGGGCAGCGTCGGCCGAAGTCGGCGCGCACGGGGGCGGCCAAAGCTGTGGTAGCGGGGCCGAAGCAGGTGCCCGGGACGGCAGAAGCCCCAAAGCAGGGCGGACGAGTTGGCGTGTAAGCCGGATCCTGTGCCCGGCGCGGCCTCGCGGCCGGTCGGGCGACGGTCATCCATCTCGGCCTGCCGTTGCCGGCAGGCTCCAGCGGCCTACCCGCAGGCATCGGACGGGCCGTCCTCAAGCGCCTGCGCAGGAGCGGCAGCTCCCTCTTGGCCTTGCTCCGGGTGGGGTTTACCTAGCCACCCCGGTCACCCGGGGTGCTGGTGGTCTCTTACACCACCGTTTCACCCTTACCCCCGTCCGGAGACGGGGGCGGTCTGTTTTCTGTGGCACTGTCCCGCGGGTCGCCCCGGGTTGCCGTTAGCAACCACCCTGCCCTGCGGAGTCCGGACTTTCCTCGGACCGGGTCACCCCGATTCGCGACCGTCCAGCCAACTCGTCCGCCCCGGAATCGTACCCGCGCACCGCCGGACGGGCGCGCGGCGGGGCGAGCAGTTCGACGACGCCGAGCGTCACGATCACCGCCAGCGCCACGAGTTCCACGACGTTGATCAGGTCCACGGCCACCAGCTCCCTTCGCAAAGGGGAGTACGGGCCCCGCCCACAACCGGTTCAAGTCGATCAGCGCAATGTCCTTTGTGGATGATCTCACGCCCTGGACCTGCGTTGACGCTGCTCAGGGCCGACGGCGCCTCCTACCAGGACGAATCGACCGGCTTCAGCCTAGCGCTGCTGCTGGCGACGCAGCGTCTCAAGGTGATCGCCGCGATCCACCCCGGCCTGTGGCACCCGGGTGTGCTCGCGAAGTTCGTCGCGAGCGCCGACGTGATCTCCGGCGGGCGCGCGGCCATCAACGTTGTCAGCGGCTGGTTCAAGGACGAGTTCACCAAGCTGGGCGAACCGTGGCTCGAACACGACGAGCGCTACCGCCGCACGGAGGAGTTCATCACCGCCGTGCGCGAACTCTGGACGAACGACCACGCCGAGTTCGGCGGCGACTTCTACCGCATCCACGACTTCGACATCAAGCCCAAGCCCGAGGTCTCCCCCGGCCGCCCGCACCCGGAGATCTTCCAGGGCGGCAACTCCACGGCCGCCCGCAAGGTCGCCGGTCGGGTGTCCGACTGGTACTTCAGCAACGGCAAGGACTACAACGGTTTCACCGAACAAGTCGAAGACGTCCGCGCCATCGCGAACGGCCGCACTGTCCGCTTCGGACTCAACGGGTTCGTCATCGCCCGCGAATCCGCCGCCGAGGCCGAAGCCGTGCTGCGCGAGATCATCGAGAAGGCCAACCGGCCGGCTGTCGAAGGATTCCGTTCCGCTGTCGCGCAGGCCGGGAAGTCCACGGCGGACAACAAAGGCATGTGGGCCGACTCCGAGTTCAAGGATCTCGTGCAGTACAACGACGGTTTCCGCACCCAGCTCATCGGCACGCCGGAACACATCGCCGACCGAGCGATCGAATACAAGAAGCGCGGCGCGAACCTGCTGCTGCTCGGTTTCCTGCACTACTTGGAAGACGTGGAGGACTTCGGGAAGAACGAGCTGGCTGAAATCTCTGCCTAGGCTCCGCCTAGGCGTGCGAGATCGCTTCAAGCCGGCCTCTTCCCTCCCGATTTTCGCGCGGCCCAGGGGCCGCGCGAAAACCGCTCAGTCCAGAAGCCGGCGCGATCCCGCGGTGGTGTCTGCTGAGTCAATTCTGCTCCGGTAGTGCGCCCGCTGCCGTCCCCTCGTGTGGGTACCCAGCGCGTGGCGAGGTGCGGTTGCCGTGGTGGTTACAACATCGGGGCATGACGAAGTATTCGGTCACCCTCGGACTCGACACGTTCGGGGACGTGCTTTCCGACGACGGCGGCACGCCCGTCAGCCACGCCGAGACCATCCGCGGCCTGGTGGAGCACGGCGTGCTCGCCGACCACGTGGGCCTCGACTTCTTCGGCATCGGCGAGCACCACACGGTGGACATGCCGCTCTCGGCGCCCGACGTGGTGCTGGCGGCGGTGGCGTCGCGCACGTCGCGCATCCGGCTGGGCTCCGCCGTCACGGTGCTGAGCTCCGACGACCCCGTGCGCGTCTTCCAGCGCTACTCGACGCTCGACGCGCTCTCGCACGGGCGGGCGGAGGTGATCCTGGGGCGCGGGTCGAGCACTGAGTCGTTCCCGCTGTTCGGCTACGACCTCGGCGACTACGACGAGCTGTTCGACGAGAAGGTGGACCTGTTCTCCCGCTTGCTGGAGGAGAAGCCCGTGACCTGGTCCGGGCGGCTGCGGCCCTCGTTGAGCGGGCAGGAAGTGGTGCCGCACACGGAGACGGGCCCGATCCCGGCGTGGATCGGCGTCGGCGGCAGCCCTGAGTCCGTGCTGCGGACGGCGAAGTACGGGATGTCGCTGATGCTCGCGATCATCGGCGGCCCGGCCGCGCGGTTCAAGCCGTTCGCCGACCTGTTCCGCGACGTGCAGCGCCGCCTGGACAAACCGCAGAAGGCGATCGGGCTGCACATGCCCGGCCACATCGCCGACAGCGACGAGGACGCGATGGAGGAGCTGTACCCGCACTACGTCGACGTGCTCACCCGCGTCGCGCGCGAGCGGGGGTTCCGGCCGCCGTCGCGGGAGCAGTTCCTGGAGGAGGTCTCCGAACGCGGCGCCTGGCACGTCGGCTCGCCGGAGACGGTGGCGCGCAAGATCGCCGCGTCGCTCAAGACGGTGGGGGCCACGCGGTTCGACCTCAAGTACGGGCTGGCCGGCCTGCCGCGCGGCTCGGTGCTGCGCAACATCGAGCTGTACGGCACGCGCGTGGCGCCCATGGTGCGGGAGCTGATGGTGGACTGAGCCGAGGCGGCGAAGGTGTCGCGGCTCAGTCCACCACCACGCCTCAACCCTGGGGAGCGGCGGCTGCCGCAGGGCGCCGGACGCGACCGTCAGACTTGCGGCGGGAGGGCCGGGCCCGTGGTGCCGAGTTGTTCCTGCGCCACCACTTCCGGCACCGGCCACGTGATCCCCGGCGGCGGGAACTTCTGCCCGGTCTTGGCGAGGAAGTCGGCGGGCGGTTCGTACATCGGCGGTTGGACGCCGTCCGGGATCATGCTCTTCCAGTTCGCGTCGCGCGTGCGTTCGGCGAACTCCTGCTGCATGCGCCGGAGCAGTTCGGGCTGCGTGATGAGGTCGACGGCCGTCGCGGCGAGGTACTTCGCGGCAGAGAGCGCGGCCTGGTGGCCGATGTTGGTGGCCGCTGTGGCCGTGACACCCCAGTTGTGGTTGGGCAGGCCCGGTGGGAACGTGGCGATGAGCGCGGTGACCTTCGGGGTCCGCCAGCTCACGTCGGCGGTGTCGACGGACGGGCCGCCGAGGAACATCGGGTCGGGTGCGGTGAGCGGCACGAGTTCGGTGGGCATGCCGATCTCGGGCTTGCCGAGCGAGCGCTGCAGGGCTTTCGCCAGTTCGTGGTCGGCGGCGGTGAACTGCGGCGGGCCGATCTTGGCCATGTTGTCGTTGAGGACCTCGGCCGCGACCTTGTTGCCCAGCGAGTTCCACGTGCCGGAGTGGAACTTGTGGATCAGCTTCGTCTGGCTCGCCTGCGCGGCGGCGTTGGCGCAGGCCACGATCTTGTCGTAGAGCACCTGCGCGCGAGCCGGGCTGCCTTCGCGCACGAAGAACCAGATCGAGCACATGTCCGGCGTCACGTTGGGGGCGCCACCGCCGTTGATGATGGCGTAGTGGAAGCGCCCGGACGCCGCGACGTTCTTCTCGCGCAGGAACTCGCTCATCGTCGCCATCAGCAGCGCGCCGTCGAGGCCGCTCTTGTTGCCCAGCGGCGTCGCGCCGTGGCCGGCGGCGCCGAGGAAGGTGAACGTGGCCGACATGAGGGCCGACGTGGTGCCCCAGTCGGCGCGGGTGACGGTGAACGGGTGCCAGTCGAGGTACCCGTCGAGGCCCTCGTAGAGCCCGGCTTTCGCACTGTACGGCTTGCCGACCAGCTGTTCCTCGCCGCTCGCGCCGAACACCTTGAGCGTGGCGACGAGCCCGTTCTGCTTCATGGCCTTGCTCACGGCGATGGCGGCACCGATCGACCCGGCGCCGAGGGTGTTGTGGGCGTCGCCGTGGCCGGCGCCGTAGGTGGGGCCGTAGGCGTCGTAGTTGTAGACGAGCGGGTCGTGCGTCGAGACGCCGGTCTTCTGCGAAAGGCCTGGTAGCGCGTCGTATTCGGCGTTGAAGCCGAGGATGGGCTTGCCGGAGCCGTAGGTGGCCACGAACGCGGCGGGGAAGCCGCCGGCGCCCCATTCGATCGTGAAGCCGTTGCGCCGCAGCAGCTCCGCCGAGTCGAGTGCGGAGTTCCACTCGCGCAGCGACAGCTCGGCGTGGGACCAGACCTTGTCCGACAGGCCGGTCACCGCGCTCGCGTTGTCCCGGAGCCAGTTCAGCGCGGTCGTTTTGCCGGGGCTGTCCTGCGCCACGCCCGTGGGCGCGGTGTACGTGGCCGGGTCGACGCCGATCTTCTCGTCGTAGCCCAACGTTGCACCGAGTACCGGATCGGCGGTGTACATGGCCGCCAGCGTGGCCGCCCCCGTGACCCCGAACGCCTGTAGCGCTCGGCGGCGTCTCATCTGGTAGTCCGAACCCATGACTGTTCCCCTCTTTGACTTGTGCGACGAGCCAAAGAGATCTGACCGGCAAGCGACCCCGGCGACAATGGTCCGGACAAAAGAAATGCCCGGCCGGGCGCAGTTGCGCGCCCGGCCGGACATCACCGAGGGATCAGCGGAACAAACCCGAACCCAATGTGTGGCTGTTGAAGAAGCTCCAGATCACGTCCTGGGCCTTCACCGTCTGCGTAGCCGAGCCCGGGCCGCTGTCCACGAGCTCGCCGGGCCAGGTGTGGCCGGCGCCGAGGATGCGGTAGTGGGTGACCGAGGCGTTGACGGCGCAGTTCTGCCACGAGAACTGGATCACGTCGGAGCCGATCGGGGTCTCGACGGGCGTCGCGGCGCAGTGGTTGTGGTTCGCCCAGTTCTGGGCCCAGTCCATGAGGTAGGGGATGGGCTCGCTGTGGCTGGTGCCGCCGTTGTACTCGATCGTTGGGTCGGCGGTGCCGTGGAAGTCGACGATCGGGGCGGGGACGCTCGACGAGCAGCCCACCGTGGTGCCCGGGTAGAACGCGCCGGCGATCGTTGCGAAGGCGGCGATGCGCATCGGCAGCTGGCAGGCCAGCAGCGACACGAAGCCGGCGCCGTTGGACTTGCCGGTGGCGAAGATGCGCAGCGGGTCCACGCACAGCGTCGCCTGCAGGTGGTCGAGCAGGTCGCCGACGAAGCGGACGTCGTCGACGCCTTCCGCGGCGTACGGGGCGCTCTGCCAGGCGCGCTGGTCGTCGAGACCCTTGGCGCCCACCGGGTAGACGGCGATGGTGTCGAGTCCGTCGATGCCGGAGAACTCTTCGATGTCGCTGCCGTCGCCCTTGCGGCCGTGGAACGCCATGACCACGGGCTTCGGGTGGCCGGGCTGGTAGTTCGCGGGCAGGTGGATCAGGTAGTCGCGGGAAAGCCCGCCGGAGGTGATGGTCTGCGTGACCGTCTGCCCGAGCGGCAGCGAGGTCGACTGCGCGGTGCAGCCCATCGAAACCTTGGGGTAGTTGCGCACGGAGGGGGTCGCGGACGCGGTCTGCGGCACGACCGCCGTGGCGGTCAGCGCAAGCGCGGCGACAGCGGCGAGCTTGGCGAATCTCATTCAGAGCACCTCGTCGAGGAAGGACCGGAGCCGGTCACTGCGGGGGGACTCGAAGAACTCGGTGGGGTGGGCGGCTTCCACGAGCCGTCCTTGGTCGAGGAACACGACCTGCTCGGCGACCTCACGGGCGAAGCGCATCTCGTGCGTCACCACGATCATCGTCATGCCGCGGGAAGCCAGGTCGCGCATCACGGCGAGCACGCCTTTCACGAGCTCGGGGTCGAGTGCGGACGTCGCTTCGTCGAACAACATCACCTCGGGGTTCATCGCCAGCGACCGCGCGATGGCCACGCGCTGCTGCTGGCCGCCCGAGAGCTGGGAGGGCCGGCGGTTCTCGTACGCCGCGAGCCCGACCGCCGCGAGGTTCGCCCGTGCGGTCTCCACAGCTTCGTCGCGAGACACGCCGAGCACCTGCTGCTGGGCGAGCGTCACGTTGTCGAGCACCGTGTGGTGCGGGAACAGGTGGAAGTTCTGGAACACCATGCCGACGCGGGTCCGGATGCGGTCGACGTCGGCGCCCTTGTCGGTGATGGCCTGGTCGCCGATGAAGATGCGCCCGGCCGTCGGGATCTCCAGCAGGTTGGTGCAGCGCAGCAGCGTCGACTTGCCGGAGCCCGACGGGCCGATGATGCACGTGGTGGTGCCGCCCGGGGCTTCGAGCACGATGTCGTGCAGCACCGGGGTGTTGCCGAAGGTCTTGTCGATGTGCTCGTAGCGGACGGTCGTCCCGGTGGTTCGGGCGGTCGACGACGAAGCTGTCGCCGCGGTGCTCGACTGCGTCATACCAGTGCCTCCTCGGTGCGCACGGCCGCCGGCGCGGTCGCCGCGGCGGGCCGGCCTTCGCGCATCCGCTTGTCCCACTTGTTCACCACGTAGGTGAGCGGCACCGTGATCGCGAGGTAGAACAGGCCAGCGGCGACCAGCGGTGAAAGCGAAGCGTTGTTGGTGGACGTGTCCTGGGCGATCGCGAACATCTCCCGCTGCCCGGCGGCGAGGCCGAGCAGGTAGACCAGTGCCGTGCTCTTGATGACCAGGATGAACTGGCCGGTGAGCGCCGGCAGCACGCGGCGGAAACCGATCGGGATCACGATGAGCCGCATGGTCTTCGTGTGCGACATCCCGAGGCTGCGCGACGCTTCGACGATGCCCTTGTCGACGCTCTGGAAGCCCGAGCGGAAGATCTCCGCCATGTAAGCGCCTTCCATGAGCCCGATCGCGAGCGCCGCGTAGCCGTAGGTCCAGTTGCCGAACATCGTGATCCCGGCCAGCGGCAGACCCTGGCCGATGAGGTAGATGCTCAGAATGTGGGGCAGGCCGCGCAGGATGTCGACGTACCAGCGGCACGGCAGGCGCAGCACCCGGAAGCGCGACATCAGGCCGCTGGCCAGGAAGATGCCGACCACGAGGCCGATCGCGCTCGCGAGCACGGTGAGGAACAGCGTGTTCAGCAGCCCCTCCTTCAGCAGCGTGGGGAGCGTGCTGCCGATGAGGTCGAGGTCGAAGAACGTGTCCCAGATTTGTTTCAGACCGTCCATGGCACTGTCCTTTCAGGACCCGTCGGCAGCGGTGACGCCGGGGCGCTGCTGCATGCCGGGGTAGGCCTTGAGCATGTCCGACGGGATCGCGACGCCCTTGGGGTTCCACTTGTCGAACAGCTTCGTGTACGTGCCGTCGGCGATCACGGCCTTGAGCGCGTCGTCGAGCGCTTTCTTCAGCTCGGGCTTGTCCTTGGCCACGGGGAACGCGGTCATGCCGCTGGTGATCGCCGGCGAGGCCTGGTAGTCGGGGTGCTTCTCCAGGAGGTCGTTCGTGGTCGCGACACCGGTGAACAGCCCGTCGACCTGGCCGGCCGTGAGCGCGTTGGAGCTGGCCGCGATGTTCGGGAACTCCTTGACCGTCACGGTCGGCACGCGCTTCTTCACGAGCGGGATCAGCTCGCTGCCGCGGGTGATCGCGATGGTCTTGCCGCCCGAGGCGTCCACAGTGGCCAGCGCCGCGCTCTTGCGGGAGATCAGCTGCGCCTGCCCGTAGTTCACCGCGGTGGTGAAGTCGGTGACCTCCTGGCGCGGCGGTGTGACGAGCGTGCCGAACGCGGCGGAGTCGTACTTGTGGTTGCGGATGTTGGGCAGCATGCTTGCGAAGTCGGTCGCCGTGTAGTCGGCGGTCAAGTTCATCTTCTGCGCCATCGCCTGCGTGAGTTCGATGAGGAAGCCGGTGGGCTTGCCGCCGTCGATGAACGACGTCGGCTTGTCGTCGGAGCGGAAGGCGAAGTGGACCTTGCCGGGGGTGGCGGTGCCGAGCGGGTTGGCGGCCTGGTCGTCGCTGCCACCGCAGGCGGTCAGCGTGAGGCCGGCCGCGAGCACGAGGGTGGCCACTCCGAGACGGCGTCGGGTCGGGGCGGTCATGGCGTCTCCTGGGGAATGCGGGTGAGGGTGGGGGCGGTCTGGCGTTCCGGCAGGTCGAGGAACTCCTGCAGGAAGCCGCTGATGCGCTCGACGGTGGCTTCCACCAGCCGAGCACCGATGTCGACGGACGACTTCGTGGCGTCGCCGAGCGTGCCGGTCTTGCTCAGGTCGTGATAGGACTGTGGAAAGTGGATCCCCGGCCGCGAGCGGCTGAGCTTGCCCGCCTGGTCGAGGTCGTCGAAGGTGGAGCTGCCGGGGGTGAGCCGCTCGGGGAGCACGAGGTCCGGGTCGGCGAACATCGCCTGTGAGGTCTCGATTTCGCTGGAGTGGCCGCCGATCCGGCTTTCGGACAGCTTCGACACGAGGTCCGAGACCACGGGCGTGATCCCGCTCCACGCGATGTGCAGGTCGGGCAGGTCGGTGCGCAGCCGCGTGACGGCGACCTCGACCGTCGCGTTGTTGCCGCCGTGGCCGGTGAGCACGTAGACCTTGCGCCAGCCGTGGCGGTGCAGGCTGGTGACGAGCTCCACGATCACCTGCTGCAGCGTGATCGGCGACAGCGTGAGCGTGCCGGGGAAGGCCATGTGGTGCTCGGAGACCCCGACGGGGATCACCGGCGTCACCACGACCTTCGGCGAAAGGTGTTGCGCCACAAGGTCTGCGACGACCTCGGCCCGGGTGGTGTCGGTGCGCTGCGCGAGCCCGTGGCCGTGCTGCTCGGTGGCTCCGAGCGGCACGATCGCCACGGGGGCGTGCGGGCGCAAGTCGTCGATCTCGGGCCAGGTGAGGTCGGCGAGGCGGTGTGAACGTGGTGCGATCGGCATGGTGTCTTTCCGGGTCATTCGGCCCGCCCGAGCTGGCGGGCCACTTCGGTGCGGAGTTGTTCGAGGTGGTGGCGGGTGTGTTCCTCCGCGGCGGCCGCGTCGCCGGAGCGCACGGCGTCGAAGATGGCGAGGTGCTCCTCGTAGTCGCGCCGGCGGTCCTCGATGAGGGCGCGCAGGGCTTTCTGCTCCCGGCCACGCGCGGCGAGCAGTGAATCGACGACCTCGAAGAGCACCTGGTTGCCCGAACCGCCGGCGAGTTCGCGGTGGAAATTCAGGTGCGGCCGGTGGTCGGTTTTGTCGCGCTTGGCCGTGTCGAGCGCGAGTTCCAGGCGCTGCAGGCTTTCCTCGCTGCGGTTGACCGCGGTCAGCGCCGCGATGCCAGGTTCGATCGTGAGCCTCGCGTCGACGAGCTGGAGGATCAGCTCGTCCTTCATCGGCGCGGAGTTCGGGTTCGGCATGAGCGTGCGGTGGATGCCGTCGCCCACGTAGATGCCCGAGCCGTGCCGCATGCGCACCGCGTCGGTGGTCTGCAGCCGGCGCAGCGCTTCCCGGATCGTCGGCGTGGTCACGGAGAACCGCTCGGCCAGCACGCGCACGGTCGGCAGGCTGTCGCCCGGCGCCAGTCGCTCGTCGGCGATCAGCTCCAGCAGCCCGTCCACGAGCTGTTCGGACAGCCCGTGTTTCGGGTGCGCTTCGGTCATCGGTGACTCCGTTCTGCGAGTGAATTGACTAAATCACTTGCTCAATTTGAAGTCAAGGATTTCGCGACGAACGTGCATAAGCGCAGGTCCGGAAGGTTTGGGGTGATCTTCGAGTGTTCGGGCTACGCCGTGCCGGCAGTGGCGAGGCGGCGCGCGGCGACGTCCTTCGCGGTGCGTTCGAAGGCCTTCAGGTCCGGTGTCGGGGTGCCCGCGGCGCGGCCCAGCAGAAGCGTCGTACTGGCCTGGCCGACGACCGGGACGGCCACCACGGCGTCGCCGATCCGGCTCGCGGCGCTCTCGCCGACGACCACCACGAGCTGGCCGAGCGCGACGCGGTCGACGATCTCGTCGAGCGACACCGGCGGGCACGTCGCGCGGTAGGCGTCGACCCGGCGCAGCTCCTCGATGGGGACGGCCGCGCGCGTCGCGAGGGGGTGGGACGCGGGCAGGAGGGCGACCGGGGATTCGACGGCCAGCTCCGTGGTCGTGAGGCCGGTGGCGTCGGAGGACGCGCAGAGCAGCGCGACGTCGGCGGTGCCTTCGCGCAGCGCTTGGGTCTGGTCGGTGGTGAACAGCAGCTCGACCGGCGCGGTGGCGGGGCGGTGCGCGTAGGCCTCGAGCAGGTCGGACAGCAGGCCCGCGCCGGTGCCGGAGCGCACAGCGACCACGAGCCGTGCCGGCCGGGCCGCGCGTTGGGCTCGCCGCACCGCGGTGTCCACAGCGGCCAGTGCCGAGCGGCTTTCGGCGAGGAAGACCTCGCCGGCTTCGGTGAGGGAGACGTGGCGGCTCGTGCGGTCGAACAGCCGCACACCGATGCGCCGCTCGAGCCGGGCGATCGCGCGCGACAGCGGCGGTGCCGCGATGCCCAGCCGTTCGGCAGCGCGGGCGAAGTGCAGCTCCTCGGCCACCGCGACGAAGTAGGCGAGCTCGCGCGTCTCCAAGCGATCCATACCTCCAGGGTAATGATCGTCGCCGGGACGGTCATCGTTCCGTGGGTCACGGTGGCGTTCTGTGGAGTCGTCTCCCAGAGAAAGGCCATTTCCATGAGTGACGAACGCGCGGTCCAGGAGGTCCTGGCCCGCTATGTCCGCGCGACCGACCGGCGAGACGGCGCCGCGCAGGGCGCGCTGTTCACCGACGACGCCGAGGTCCGGATCCACGTCCGGACCGGTCCCGACTCGTACGACCAGGTTGGCGAACCGCTGATCGGTGGCGCCGGTGTGCGGTACGCGGTGGAGCAGTTCATGCCGCCGCACCCCGAAGGCGCCACCGGGCACCACGTGACGGCGGATCACCTGATCGAGCTCGATGGCGACCGTGCGCACCTGTCGGCGCAGTTCGTGGTGTTCGAGACGCTGCCCGAGTACGTCGTGCGGCCGATCGAGTCGGGCTACTACGACACCGAGCTGCGCCGCGTCGGCGGCGAGTGGAAGATCTCGCGCCATGACGTGCTGAACGACTTCCTCCCGACGGGGCTGCAGTCGTGAAAGCCGTGGTGCACCAACGGTTCGGTGGTCCGGAGGTGCTGGAGCTCGCGGAGCTGCCGGACCCGAAGATGAACCTCGACGGGGTACTGGTGCGGGTGAAGGCCGCGGCCTTGAACCCCGCGGATCTCGGGCTGCAGGCGGGCGCGCTGGCCGAGGCCCAGGAGACGTACTTTCCCGCGGTGCCAGGGTGGGACGTCGCCGGCGTCGTGGAACGCGCGGGGCCGACGGCGCCCGAGTTCTCGCCGGGCGACGAGGTGATCGGGTTCATCCGCGGAGAGGTCGCGCACCGCAACGGCGGGTATGCGGAGAAGGTGGCCGTGGACGTGCGAACGTTGGTGCGCAAGCCCTCTCGGCTGTCGTGGGCCGAGGCGGCCGGGTTGCCGCTCGGTGGGCTGACGGCGTTGCAGGCGGTTCGGGCTCTCGGGTTGTCCTCGGGCGAGACGTTGCTGGTGCACGCGGCCGCGGGTGGCGTGGGTTCGCTCGCGGTGCAGCTGGCGGTTTCGCGTGGGGTGCGGGTGATCGGGACGGCTTCGGAGGCCAATCACGAGTACCTGCGGTCATTGGGTGTGTTGCCGGTTTCTTATGGTTCGGGTCTTGCTTCGCGGGTTCGTGCGTTGGTTCCTTCCGGGGTCGACGCGGTGCTCGACACCGTCGGGCGGGGTGCACTCTCGTCCACTCCGGACTTGGCGGCTCCAGCCGTGCGGGTGGCGTCGATCGCGGAGTTTTCCGTCCCCGGCACGGTTCCGGTGTTCGCCCGCCTCGACCAGCGGGACCTGCTGGCGCTGGTCGAACTGGCCGAGGCCGGCACGCTCTCGGTGCGCGTGGCGCGGACTTTCCCGCTGGCACAGGCGGCCGACGCGCAGCGGTTGCTGGCGGAGGGTCATGCGCCGGGGAAGGTCGTGTTGGTGCCCTAGCTTGTGAGGAGTTGTTCGGGAATCGTCCACAAGCGACTCGCGGTTTCGGGGTCGAGGGCTTCGGGTGCGACGTCGCAGCGTTCCGGGGTGTTGTCGCGGGCCGGGTCGAATGGTTCGGCTTCGGTGGGGCTCCCCTGGGGCCATGATGCCGGCGTTGTTGACGAGGATGTGGAGGACGGCCCGGCGCCCGGTGAGATCGACGCCGTCGAGCACCTCGGCGGCGGTGGAGTCCCGTGTGAACGGGGTGGTGATGGGCAGTGTCGGTTCCGTTCCGTTATTCGGAGGTTCCTCCGGCTGGCTTGTGTCGAGGGTGACCGGAGGAGTCTCCGATTTGCAGTAGAGGTCGTTCTCGGTGGGCTCGCTGACGGCTCTCGTCGAGTTGTCCACAGTGGTGCCGGATTCGGGCGCGCCTGTGGATAACTCGGCTGTGCCAAGGGGTTTTGTCGGTGGGTGCCGATAGACTGGACATGGGCACGCCCCCTGGGAGGGCGGGGCTGTGTTCGGGCGGAAGCGCGAGCTGTCAGTCGCGGCCCCAGTGGTGAGGTCCGTCGGCGGCGGGGTGGAGGTGCGGGTCGGCAACTTGCGACCCCAGTCGTGAGGCCCCTCGGCGGCCGGGGTGGAGGCGCGGGTGGGCGAGCGGGCGCGAAGGCACCGCGGCAGGAGCTGCGCAAGCGGCGGCGCCACCTCGGGCGGGGGCACCAGGGAGAACCCGCTTCCTGAAGCGGTGATCGCTCAGTCGGGTTCGGTGGGGGCGTGGTTCACTCGGCGCCGGAACTCAGGAAGCGAGTCGAACCATGGTGACCATCACCGCGCGGGGCTGGAGTGTTCACGTCGGGGACACCGAGGTGGTCTTCGGGCGCACGCTGCGGCCCGGCGAGGGCGAGGCGGACCTGCCGCGGGTGTGGGCCGGGCGGGGGCTCGGGCTGCGCGACGAGGACGTGCCTGCGTTCGTGGCGGCGCTGGGTGAGGTGATGGCCACGTCGCAGTTCTGGCACGCTCGGGGCTCCGGCGCGGGGCGCGGGAGCGAGCAGATCTGGTCGGTTCCCCTGACGCGTAACGGGTTCACGTACGTCACCGGACCGTGTGGACGGTGGAACAACACCGCGGGGCACCGGCCGGCGGAGACGTTCTCGGTGGCGCTGGCCGACGTGCGCGGGTTGCGGATCCGGCTGGCGGCGCACCTGCACACGGGGTGAGCGATCACGCCCGGCGCTTGACCAGGAAAACCGCGTGCCGGATGTGGCCGTCGACCGGGCCGGGCTGGTCGGTCAGCCGGTATCCGGCCCGCTCGTACATCGCGATGTTGCGCTTGCTCGAGGCGCCCGTGAAGAGCTCGAAGCGGGCTGCCGATGCGGGCGCCTGGCTCTCCACGTGCTCCAGCAGCCGCCGGCCGAGGCCGCGCCCGGTGAGGTCGGGCGCGACCATCAGGCGGCCCACCTCCCAGGCGCCGCCCTCGAGCCGCCCGCGGACCGCGCCGACCAGGCGCGGGCCCTGCCGCAGAACCCACACCCGCCAGGTGCGGATCCCCTCGCGGACCTCGTCGAGGGTCTCGTGCAGCGCGGGGATCTCCAGGGTGTTGTTGAGCAGGGCTTCCTGCACCCAGCAGCACCGTTGCAGCACGAGCAGTTCGGCGGCGTCGTCGGCGGTCGCTTCGAGCAGGCGGATGTCCACGGTGCCTGTCTAGCGCCCGGGAGGCCGGCGGCGCAATCGAGTTCAGCCGGTGGTCTTCGCCGTGACCGACACCGGCGCCCCGGCGCCGTTGCCCGTCACCGCCGCGATGGTGAACGTGTACGCGGTGCTGGGGGTCAGGCCGTCGATCACGCGCGTCATGCCCTTGGCCGTCGGCTGGCTCACCAGAGCGTCGCGGCCGACGGCGGTGATCGTGCGGCCGTCGGAGACCGTGATGCGGTACGCGAGAACCGGGGTCGCGCCCGTGTTCTTGGGCGGGGTCCAGTGCAGGCTCACGGCGTCGGCGGCCGGGAGGGCCTTCGCGCCGGTCGGGGCCGCGGCGAGTGAATCGGCGGGTGCGCCGACGGTCACCGGAGCCGATGGCAGCGACGCGAAGCCCGCGCCGAGCGCGTTGCGGGCCGCGACTGTGACCGTGTACGCGCGGCCGTCCGTGAGGCCTGGCACCGTCGCATAGCCGGTCCGCAGGAAGTCCGCCGCCGTGACGGTCGTGGTGACCCGATGCGTGCCGTCCGTCGTGGTGAGGACGTAGGCGGTCACGGGTGAGCCGTTCTCTGCGACGGTCGGGTTCCAGGTGACGTACAGCCTCCCCGCCACGGCGAACGTACCCACTCGTGAAGGTGCGTCTGGCGCGGAACGACCGTCGACCGGTCGTTGCAGCACCCACCGGTACGCGGGCTCGATCCCCGCCGCGGACACGATCGACGCGGGCGCCGCGGCCGGAGTGCTCAGCAGGTGGTTGCCGGTCGTGATCACGCCCTTGTTGGTGCCGTCGCGATCGCCCTGTTCCCAGTAGTTGCCCTGGATGAGCGTCGGGTCGTTGTTGCCGAGCGCGTCGCGGTAGTCGACGTGCGGGGTGCCGACGTCGAAGTACGCGGCGCCGTAGAGGACGTTGCCCGAAATGGTCTCGTAGGTGTTGCCGTTGTCGGTGTACACGGCCTTGCCCAGGCCCCACTGGCCGTGGATCACGTTGCCGGTCACCTTTTCGCCGTCGGTGAGCGACGTGCCGGTGATGCCCTGGGTGTAGATGCCGCCGCCGTCGTCGAGGGCGAGCATGTAGTCGTGGATCGCGTTGTCCGCGATCACGTTGTCGTGCGAGACGTTCGGCGTCGCCGGCTGCATGATCTTGTCGGGCCAGCCGCCCCAGCCCACCGAGATGGCGGAGTAGGCGACGTGGTCGATCTCGTTGTGCGCGATGGTGTCGTGCTGCGTGTAGCCGTTGACGATCGGCACGCCGCCGTGGAACTCGCGCGGCAGGCCGTAGAGGTGGTTGTCGGTGACCTGCACGCCACTGGTCACCTCACCTCCTTGCGGCTGGTCGACGCCGCCCACCTCGACGCCATTGCCGGAGATGTCGGTGAAGACGTTCGCCCGCACCGTCGCGTCCTGCGCGCCGTCGCCGAGGTCGAGGCCGGCGGCGCCGAGGTGGGTGAACACGTCGTCGCTGAACTCGACGCGCCGGCTCCGCGACACCGAGACGTTGCCGGGTTCCTTCGTCCAGCTCGCGTACGGGCAGGTGCCGCCGGCCACGAACCCGCACAGGCCTTGGGTGGCATACGCGCCCACGCCGGTGTTCGTGTAGCCCGCCTGGATTTCGGAGAAGCCCTCCGGTGACGACGGCGTGAGCCAGGTCGCGTAGGAGAACTGTATCCCGCGGAAGGCGACGTCCTGGATCGGCGCGGTGGCGGTGCCCCGGCCGTCGACGAGCTTCTCCAGCGCCGGGACCTCGACGTCGGCGTGCCGGAGGTCCTCGTGCGCTCGCGGAAGGTAGTAGATCGTGCGGGCGGAGCGGTCGAGGTACCACTCGCCGGGGGTGTCGAGGAGCTCGCGGGCGTTGTCCACAAAGGACGGTTGACGGCCGTTGGTGAGATCACCCGGGCCGACCATGTTCACGGTGCGGCCGGGGATGTCGGGGAACTCGACGCGCCGGGTGGAGTTGTCCCAGCACGGCTGGGCCATGGTGATCGTGGTGCCGGTCGCCGACGCGATGGGGCAGCGGGGTTCGGTCCACTGGCCGAGGCCGTTGCGCTGGACGTTCCACAGCGCTTCGCCCGCGGTGTAGACGAGTTCGATGTCGCTCGGGTCGTGCCAGTGGGCAAGCGTGTCGGTGGACGCCGTGTACCCGGTGTCGGTGGCGGTGAGCTTGACGGGGAGCTGGCCTTGCGCGCGTTGTTCGCGGACGCCGTCGATGTAGAGCTGTCTCGTGTTGTCCATGCCGGCGGGTTCAGGCGCGGCGAAGAGACCGGCGTGACCGGGCACGGGGCGCCAGCCGGTGACCTGACGGCCGCCGCTGAGCACGGTGCGCCCGGAGCCCTGCCAGATGATGCGGTGGCCGCCGGTGCCGGAGTCGCGGGCGTCGAGGGTGAGCGGCCTGTCGAGGCGGAAAACGCCGGGGGCCAGGTGAATCGTGAGGTCGGTGGTGAGGTGGGGTGCGCGGTCCCGGGCCAGCTGCTGGGCTCGGGCCACCGTGCGGATCGGGTGGGCGGCCGTGCCCGGCGCGCTGTCGGAACCGCCGGGCGCGACGTACACGTCCTGCCGGCCGGGCTGCGCCACGGCAGCGGTTCCCGGGCCCAGCAAGGCGGCGCCGAGGAGAAGCGTGGCGGCGAGAGTGGTGGTGTGGCGGGTCATCGTGGCCTCCGTCGAGCTGGGTGATGTACCGAGCCGTGGGCAGGGCAAAACATAGGATCTCTGCGCGGTGATTGTCGAGGGCTTTTGGTGAGGCTCTTTCTGAATGAACTCGACTGGCCTACTGGTCCTTGACCGATTCCGAGGTAATTCCCATATGTGAAAGGGTGTTCGTGTGCGTGAACTGGTGGTGTTGTAGTGGGAAAACTTCACCAATTCGCACTCGTGTCGAGCGTTTGGCTGGCTCAGTCATCGGATGAATCGTTGACGCTCGACTGCGGCGGGCGTACAACGGTAAACGCTTTCAACCCGGTGCGGCCGCGGGGCCGCCGGGATCCGGAAGGGGTCGTCCGGCATGAACCGAGTTACCAAGGTGAGAGTTCTGGCCGCTGTCATGGCGGTTCTGGCGGGTGGGGTCGTCGCGGCGCCCGAGGCCGTCGCGGCTTACCGGCCACCCGTCGCGGCCACGCCACCGATGGGCTGGAGCAGCTGGAGTTCGCTGCGCACGGCCATCAACGAGCAGGCCATCGAAGCCCAGGCCAAGGTGATGCACGATTCGCTCGCGCGTTACGGCTACGACTACGTCAACATCGATGCCGGCTGGTCCGACCACGTCGACGAGTACGGCCGCAACGCCGCCAACGCCACCCGCTTCCCGAACGGCATCGCGGCCGTCGCGAAGTACGTGCACGGGCTAGGCCTGAAGTTCGGCATCTACCTCGTCCCCGGCGTCCCCGGAGCGGCGGTCGCCGCGAACTCGGCGATCAAGGGAAGTTCGTACCACGTTGGCGATATCGCCGACCCGAGCGTGCCCGGCAACACCGCCGACGACGGGTCCGCACGCATCGACTTCAGCAAGCCCGGCGCCGACGCATACGTTCGCTCGCAGGCCGACTTGCTCGCTTCCTGGGGTGTCGACTACATCAAGATGGACTTCGTCGGGCCCGGCGGCGGCAACGTCGTGGCGGACAACCGCCCGGACGTCCAGCACTGGCAGGCGGCTTTGCGCGCCACCGGTCGGCCGGTCCACTTGGAACTGTCCAATTCGCTCAGTTTCGCCGACGTCGACACGTGGCAGCGCTACAGCAACGGCTGGCGCATCGAGGGTGACATCGAGTGCTACAGCCATTGCGTCGGGCTGACCAACTGGGACGTGCGGGTGAAGCAGCGGTTCACCGACGTGCCGAAGTGGGTGCCCCACGCCGGCCCCGGGCACTGGAACGACCTCGATTCCGTCGAGGTCGGCAACGGTGCCAGTGACGGGCTTTCCGCCGACGAGAAGCAGAGCGTGGTCACGCTGTGGTCCATCGAGGCCGCGCCGCTGCTGCTGGGCACGGACCTGACGAAGCTCGACCCGGCCGACCTCCCGCTCATCACCAACCGCGAGGTGATCGCCGTGGACCAGGCCGGCCGCCCCGCCCACCCGGTCTCGCAGGCGACGCCGCAGCAGACGTGGGTGAGCTCCGACGGCCACGGCGGCTACACCGTCGCGCTCTTCAACCTGGGCAGCACGTCCGCGACGGTCACCGCGAACTGGAGTGACCTCGGTGTCCGTGGGCCGGCGTTGGTCCGGGATCTCTGGGCCCACCGCAACCTGGGTGTCGCGCGGGGTTCGTTCTCGGCGACGTTGGCTCCGCACGCGTCGAGGTTGGTGAAGGTCGTGCCGTTCTGATCGGTGCCGGGTTCGGGCAGGATGGACGCCATGGGGGATTCTGAAGACAGAGTGACGGCGGCTGTGGTGGAGGCGATTGTCGAGCGGGCGCCGCGGGTCGCGGCCGCTGTTCCGGTGGCGGCAGCGGCCGCGCTGGGGCGGTGGCGGCCGGACCGTCGCGTACGGCCCGGGATTCCGGATCCCGAGGCGATTCGGGCCCTGCGGGAGCTGCCGGGCTGGCTGGTGGAACGTTTGCACGGGGCGCTGGAGCTCACCGTGCGCTCGTTGCCGCCTGTGGTGGGGGCCGCGGTGGGGCTGGGCGACGGCGTGGGCGGGACGTTCGCCTTCGCGTCCTTGACCACCGAGGCCGAAGCGTTGCGTGAGGCTCGCTTCTTCGAGGCGCGGTGGCCGGGTGCGGCCGAGGTGATCGCCGGCCTGGTGTCGCGGTTGGTCGGGGACGAGGCCGTCGCCGGGTTGCTGGGTGCCGATGCGGTGGGAGACGAAGAGGCAGTCGCCGCGGCGCACGGGGCGGCGTATCTCGCGGTGGCCGTGGTGACGGCGGCCGCGGTGCTGGGCGACGCGGGGTGCGACAAGGTCGCGGCGCAGGTCGGGCTCGGGCTGGGCGTGGCGTCGGCTCTCCTGCCGAGCCGGAGCATGCCCGTGGTGTACAAGGAAGCGGTGCTCGCCAAGAAACGCGTCGAGTACCGGTTGCCGGCCTTCGGCTCCATGCAAGTGGCGGTGCGCGAACACGTGTTCGCGCTGGCCGAGGGATCGCTCCCCGAGCCTGGGGAATTCGCCGACAACGGACTGGTCGAAGTCGCCGACGGTGGGGTGCTCGTGCGGACCGGGAGGGAAACCGGGGTGCTGGAAGTCCGGATGCGGGTGCTCGCCGAACCGCCGGTGAAGATCGACACGCAGGGCTGGCACGAGGTCGTGGAGGTCAGCTGGCCGGCTCGCCTCGGCGACGCGACCTTCGTGGGACCGAAGCACTACAACCACCGCCGGATCGCGACGCCGCCGCGGCCGGGTGACCTGCGGGTGCGGGTGTTCGCCTACGGCCGCGACGACGTCGAGACCGAGACCTACGAGCTGGTCGTCTGGGAAGCGCCGCCGGCGCCGTCTGTGGTCCACGCACGAGCCGACCGGCTGGGCCACCGGCTGCGCGGCGAGCCGGAGCCCGCGGTGGCCGACCTGCCCGAGGCGGCGTATCGGTGGATCCGCCAGAGCGCGCTGTCGGAGGCGGCCACCGTGACCGTTGTCGTCGGGTTGACGCTGCGGGAGGTGTTGCAGGCGTTCGGCGCGGACATTCAGGAGCCGGAACCGATCGAAGACCTGCTCGACTGCGACCTCGAGTTCGGCCCGTGGGTAACGGTGTCCGAAGTGGACGGATTCGTGCTGGCCGTCGAGGAGAACGGCGTTCGCGGCGTGCAGCGCGAGGTGCTGACCGAACTGTCGCGACGAGGGCGCGCCGCGAGCATGTTCTGGAACGTCAACGCCGTCACGAGGCTCTCCTTCGCTCGCGACGGCGAACTCCTCGCTTCGGCGGAACTCGGGCTGCCGCTCGGCGCTGATCCGGAAGTGGCCGCCGCCGTCGAGGGGCTGGACTTCGACGACTGGCAGGACCGGTATGCGAAGGGCCTGGTGGCCGTCGAGCGGTTCACCGGCCGGGGGCTCACGGTGGACGACTTCGACGAGATCCAGGAGGCCGGCATGGGTTATCCCTTGGCGGACCTGTGATAGCCGGGCGGGTCACGCCGCCGGGGTGAGGCGACACTGGAGCGCATGAACTTCGAAGCACTCCGTGCCTTCGTCGCGGTCGCGGAGGAGGGGCAGTTCCGGCTGGCCGCCGGGCGGCTGGGGATCAGCCAGCAGGCCGTGTCGAAGCGGGTGGCGGGGCTCGAGGGCGAGCTGGGTGTCGTGCTGTTCGAGCGCGTCGCGGCCGGAGCGTCGCTGACGGTGGACGGGCGGACGTTCCTGCCGCGCGCGAAGGCGGTGCTGAGCGCGGTCGCCGACGCGGTGGAATCGGTGCAGCGGGAGACGCGGCCGTTGCGCGTGGACGTGCTCGGGCGCCGGCTGGCGGCCGCCGAACTGTTCCGGGAGTTCCACCGCGAGCACCGCGAGGTGCCGATGGAGATGCTCACTTCCAGCGGCGCGGCCGAGACGTTGCGGGAGCTGCGCGCGGGCGCGGTCGACGCCGGGTTCACGTACCTGCGTGAGCCGCCGGAGGGGCTGAAGCACGTGTACGCGTACCTCGAGCCGTTGCAGATCGTGGTCGGGCCGGGGCACCCGCTGGCCGGGCGGCGCGAGGTGCGCCTGGCCGAGGTCGCCGAGCATCACGCTTGGGTGCCCGGCATCCGGCGCGGCAGCGAGTGGGAGGGGTTCTACGCAGAGCTGTCGGCGGAGTTCGGCGTGAACGTCGACCCGGACGGGCCGAACTTCGGGCTCGAAGCGCTGCTCGACACGCTGGCGGAGTCGCGCACGCTGTTCACGTTCGTCGGAGAGAAGATCCGCATCGCGTGGCCCGAGCGGCACGATCTGCAGCGCATTCCGGTGGTCGAGCCGGTGCCGTGTTACCCGTGGTCACTGGTGTGGCGCCCGGAGACCGGTCACCGCGGGCTGGCCGAGCTGGTCGCGTTCGTGCGGCGCGGGTGGGCGAGTCCGGCCGGCGCGAACTGGGTGCCGGAGCACGTGCGCCGCGAGCTGGTCAGGGTCGCGCGATCATCGTGAAGCCGGTGCCGAACGGGTCCGTCACGGTCGCCATCCGCCCGTACGGCGTCCCCGCCACTGAAGCGACTTCGCCGCCTGCGTCGCGAACCTTGGTGGCCGAGGTGTCGGCGTCGGCTACTTCGAAGGTGGTGGCCCAGGCCGAGGGCGGGGCGTCGCGGAGGTTGAAGATGCCGCCGACCTCGTGGCCGTCGGGGCGGCGCAGGAAGGTGAAGTCGGCGTCGGGAAGGTCGTCGTTGCCGTCGAGCGTGAAGCCGAAGACGGTGCAGTAGAACTTGCGCGCGCCGGCCGCGGCAGGGGTGATGAGGTCGTTGCGCACGAGCGTGTCGGGCTCGTTGACCAGGCGGGCGCCGGGGAACGCGCGCCCTTGCCACAGACCGAAGCGTGCGCCGGACGGGTCCACGGCGAGGGCGGCGCGGCCGCGGTCCCCGACGTCGTGCGGTTCGCGCAGCAGCGTGCCGCCGGCCGCGGTGACGGCTTCGGCGGTGCCGGCGCAGTCGTCCGTCGCGAGGTGGACCTGCCAGCCGGGCGTAGGGTCGGCCGCGTGGTGCAGGCCGGCGACGGGGAGGCCGCGCAGGAGGCAGTCGCCGCCGTCGAAGTCCCAGCCGAAGACGGCGCCGTAGAAGGCCCGCGCGCGGTCGAGGTCGGGCACGGCCAGGTCGATCCAGGTCGGCGTGCCGAGTGGCTGGTTGGTCTCGACGGGGCTCATCGGAATCCTTTCGACGTCGTGGTGTCCGAACGGTAGAACCCCATCCGGCCAGTTTCCGGCCTGATTTGCCCGGTTCGCGGATACTCTGTCGTCCTCGAAGCGGAAGGAGTCCCCTCATGGCAGAGCTGGTGCGTACCGACGACGGGGTCGACCTCGTGCTGCGCCGCACGTTCGCGACGTCGCCCGAAGACGTGTGGGCCGACGTGACGCAGCCGCACCGCACGGCGCTGTGGTTCGGGCCGTGGCAAGGCGAAGGCGCGCCCGGGAAGACGATCCGGGTGCAGCTCGCGTTCGAGGAAGGCAAGCCGTGGATCGACATGCGCGTCGACGCGTGTGAGGCACCGCGGCGGCTGGCGTTGCTGGGGATGGCGGACGCCGGCGGGTGGCCGATGGAGCTGCTCGTGTCCGAAGTGGAGGACGGGACCGAGCTGCGCCTGGTGCACCACCTGACGAGCACCGACGGCATCGGGGAGATCGGGCCCGGCTGGGAGTACTACCTCGACCTGCTGGTCGCCGCGCGCGACGACTCGGCGCGGCCGACGTTCGACGAGTACTACCCGGCTCTGAAGGAGTCGTTCGAGGCGCTGCGGGAATAATTCCGGGGCGGGCGGACTCAGATTGTGGGAACGGGTGGCAGATCGCCGGGCCGCCACCGCATTCTGGAGTGTCGCTCCGTCTACGAAATGGCAGGCAGGATGAGCTCGTCGCCGCTCGACAACCCGGTGTGGGCAGCGCTGACCGGACCGCACGCGCATTTGGCCGAGCAGAAGGGGCAGGTCCTGCGCTATCCCGCGGACGTCGCGCCGTTCGTGGCCCTGCCGGAGCAGCCGGACGAGCACGTCTGGCGTGACGTCGCCGACCTCGCCGGGCCCGGAGCCACGGCCGTGATCGCCGGCGCGACGGGTCCCGCGCCCGCGGGCTGGACCGTGCTCGGGGAAACGCCGGGCGTGCAGCTCGAGGGCACCGGCCTGACGGTGGCGCCCGACGCGGAAGCCGTCCGCCTCACCGAAGCCGACGTGCCCGAGATGCTCGACCTCGTCGCCCGCACGCAGCCCGGCCCGTTCCTGCCGCGCACCATCTCACTGGGCACCTACCTGGGCATCCGCCGCGACGGCGCCCTCATCGCGATGGCCGGCGAACGCTTCCACCCGCCGGGCTGGACGGAGATCAGCGCGGTCTGCACCGACCCGGCGTTCCGCGGCCAGGGCTTGGCGGCGCGGCTGATCCGCGCGGTCGCGGCGGGCATTCGTGAGCGTGGCGAGCTGCCGTTCCTGCACGCCGCCGCGTCGAACGTCGGCGCGATCCGGCTGTACGAGCACCTGGGCTTCCGGCTGAACCGGACGTTGGTGTTCCTCGCGGTGCAGGTGCCCGAAGCGGACAAGCGCTAGTTTCCGGCGACTGGCGAGAATCCGGTGGAACACGGCGATCCAGCCGGTTCCGGGCGGTGAAACGCGAGGTCTAGCGTCAGGGCCGTGAGCAAAGTCTTCCTGTCGATCCACGTGCTGGCGGCGATCCTCGCCGTCGGGCCCGTGGCCGTGGCCGCCAGTATGTTCCCCGCCGCGCTGAAGCGGGGTGATCGCCCGACGTTGGCGTTGCTGCACCGCATCTGCCGCGTGTACGCGTGGGTGTCGATCGCCGTGCCGGTGTTCGGCTTCGCCGTCGCCGGGACGATGAAGGTGACGGGCCAGACGTGGGTCCTCGTCTCCATCGCGCTGACGGCGGTGGCCGCGGTGGTGCTGCTGGTGTTCGTGCTGCCGGGTCAGCGGGCCGCGCTGGGGGGACCCTCGGGCGACGGTGCGGTGCCGGCCGAGTCTGCTGAGTCTTCGGTGGCGACCGCGTTGGACACCCGCGTCGCCGGGCGGCTGGCCATGACGACGGGGGTGTTCAACCTGCTGTGGGCCGTGGTCACGGTGCTGATGATCGTGCGGCCGGGATCGTCTACCGGGGTGTGAGACTCCCCAGCACGTCGGCGAGGTCCGCGGCGCGCACCAACGGGCCGACGTGGCCGGCGTCCAGCGAATGGACGTCGAACGGGTTGGCCGGCGTGAGCGCGTCGGCCTCCTCGATGAACCGGTCCTGCAACGCGAGCGGCAGGCTTTCGTCGCGGGTGAGCCGCACGTAGGTGTGGGGCACCCGGCCCCACGTGGCGGCGTCGGCCCGGTCGTTGCCGGCGTCGAGGGACTCGTCCGGGTCCATGCCGGAGAGGAACGACAGCAGTTCGGCGTCGGTCCCGTCGGCGAGCATCGCCTGTTTCAGGGCGGCGAGGTGCGCGGGGTCGGCGGACCGCCAGTTCATGCGGATCACGCCGAGCTGCGCGGGATCGCCGACCATGACCTTCGCCGCTTCGGCCAGGGCCGTCGACACGTACGCCGGGTTCCGCAGGTAGCCGGCGGGGGTGTCGTCCACGCAGCACCAGGCCGACACGTAGACGGTCCGGTCCAGTAGTTCCGGCACGGCGTTGGCGACGCTCGTGACGGTGAGCCCGCCACGGCTGTGGCCGACGAGGATCACTGGACCGTGGTCGTGCGCCCGCCGCACGACGTTCGTCACCGCCGCCACCACGTCGGCGTGGGTGACCCCCGCGAGTCGTGACGGCTCGGTGGCGAACGTCGCCAGGTCCTGCGCCTGGTACGCCGCCGAGAACCCGGCCGCGCCGTGGCCGGGCAGGTCGACCGCGAGCGAGCGGTGGCCGCGCAGCCCGAGCTCGCGCTGCAGCACGGAGAAGCAGCGGCTGGTCGCGTTGGAACCGTGGACGAGGACGAAGGTGGGCGCCATCTCGGCGATTCTGCCCGAATCGGTCAGGCCACCGTGGCGGTTTTGCTCTGTCCGCGGAGGATGTCAGGCCGTGGCGATGCTGCCTCCGCCGTCGACGCGCAGGATCTGGCCGGTGATGAACCCCGCGTCCTCGGAGAGCAGGAAGCAGATGGCGTGGGCGATTTCCGCCGGACGCCCGAGCCGGCCGACCGGCAGCTTCTCCAGGAACCGGGCTTCGCCTTCGGACCCGGCGGGGGTGCCACGACGGAACAGCTCGGTCTCCGTCGGCCCGGGCGCGACAGCGTTGACGGTGATGCCACTGGTCCCGAGCTCCCCGGCCCAGATGGCGGTGGCGGTCTCGAGCGCCGCCTTCGAACCCGCGTACGTGGTGCGGTTCGCGGTGCCGAGCGTGACCATGCTGGTGACGTTCACGATCCGGCCGCGCCCGGCGGCGAGCATCCCCGGCAGCACGGCCTGGGTCACCTGCACCGCAGTGCGGAAGTTCAGGTCGTAGGCGTGGGCGACGTCGTCGAGGTCGATCGACCCGAGCGGCGCCAGCTTGGCGAAGCCGACGTTGTTCACCACTGCGTCGACGGGGCCTTCCGCGAGGACCTTCTCGAGCGTCGCGGCGGTGGCGTCGCGGTCGCCGAGGTCGACGGCGTGGAAGCTGCCGGGGAATTCGGCCGGCGCGGTGCGCGCCAGGCCGATCGGGTGGTGGCCCTCGGCGGCCAGCCGGTCGACGACCGTCCGGCCGATGCCCTTGGACGCCCCGGTGATCAGCACTCGCATGACTGGTGACTCCTCTTGTCTTGCTCGGTTGCACCATGACGGTAATGTTCTGGGTGAGCCGTGAGAAATGTCCTTCGTGTTATGGCGGCATGCCGCGGCGAACATGGCGGGAGGTCCTCATGACGACGATGCAGCAGCTCAAGGTGCTCCTGGCCGTGGCCGACCACGGCGGCTTCACGGCTGCGGGCGAGCGCCTCGGCATGGCGCAGCCCGCCGTGAGCCGCTCGGTCGCCGCGCTGGAAGCCGAGCTCGGCGCACCGCTGCTCACCCGCCAGCGCACGGGCGTCACCCTCACCGAAGCCGGCGAACGCGCTGTCCGGCGAGCGCGCGAGGCCGTGCGGCAGGTCGATCTGCTGCGCGCGGAGGTCGCCGAGGTGGCCGGGCAGATCACCGGGACGCTGCGGATCGCCAGCCTGCCGACCGCCACGGGGACCCGCCTGCCCGCCGAGCTGCGGGCGTTCACCGAACGCCACCCGCTCGTCGCGGTGCGGCTCATCGAGGGCAGCGACCAGGAGGTGCGGGACTGGCTCGACCTGGGCGTCGCCGACGCCGCCGTGGTCACCCTGCCCGCGCCCGGCCTGCGGACGGTGCTGCTCGACAGCCACGAGATGTGCGCCGTGCTGCCGGCCGGCCATCGGCTGGCGGAGCGCGAGGCCGTGTCCTACGCGGATCTCGCCGAGGAGCCGTTCGTCCGCCCGACCGGCGGCTGCGCGCAGGTGTTCGCGGCGGCCGCGGAGCAAGCCGGGGTTCACCTGGAGGCGACGTTCGAGGCCCGCGAGATGTCGGCAGTGCTGGAGATGGTGCGGGCGCGGCTGGGCGTGAGCATCCTGCCGTCGGTCGGCGTGCCGCGTCTCGACGGCACCGTGCTGCGGCCGTTGGTGCCACGGACGCCGCGGACCGTCGCGGTGGCCGTGAGCGCGAGCGCGTCGCCGGCCGCGCGGGCGTTCCTGGAGCAGCTGCAAACCGGAGCCGATCAGGGTTGAGGTCCATTGTGGAGGGTCTCTGTTCAGGCCGCCTTTAGGGGCGCTTAGGGGTCGTTGGGCGGCTTCCGGGCGGGCTAGCTTGGTGCGTCGGGGGACCCGGTCGGCGTGACCTCGTCCCGTTGTGACAGACGGAAAGGCGGTGGGACGACATGGTCGCCCACGCGGAAGACGCCTGGTTTCGGCGGTTCCACGCGGCGCCGGAGGCTCGGGCGCGGTTGGTGTGCCTGCCGCACGCCGGCGGGTCTGCCAGCTTCTACTTCCCGGTTTCGCGGGCGCTGGCGCCGGACGTCGAGGTGCTCGCCGTGCAGTACCCCGGGCGGCAGGACCGGCGGCACGAGCCGTTCCTGACCACGATCGACGCCATGGCCGAAGCCGTCGCCGAGCTGTTGGCGGACAAGACGGACCGGCCGCTGGCGCTGTTCGGGCACAGCATGGGCGCGATGGTCGCCTACGAGGTGGCACGGCGGCTGGAATCGGCGGGCAGCTCGGTCGACACGCTGTTCGTGTCCGGGCGGCGCGCGCCTTCGCGGCAGCGCGACGAGAGCGTGCACACGCGCACCGACGAAGGCGTGCTCGACGAGCTGCGCCGCCTGAGCGGGACCGAGATGGACCTGCTCGGCGACGAGGACGTCGTGCGCATGATCCTTCCCGTGGTGCGCAACGACTACCGCGCCGTGGAGACCTACCGGCACGTGCCGGGCACTCTGCTCGCCGCGCCGGTGGTCGCGTTCACCGGCACCGACGACCCGGTCGCGTCCGTGGCCGAGGTCCGCTCGTGGGCCGACCACTCGGCGGCGGGCTTCGAGCTGGTGACGCTGCAGGGCGGGCACTTCTTCCTGACCCGCCACCAAGACGTGATTCTCCGGTATCTGGCTGATCGGCTCGTCGACAAGGGGCGTGTACATGTCTGAGGCACTGGCCGTAGAGGGAGCGTTCGGCAACCGGCTCGTGGAGCTGCGCGAGATCAAGGAGGCAGCTCGGCGCGGTCCCGACGACGCGGCCACCGTCCGGCAGCACGAGCGCGGCAAGCTGACTGCTCACGAGCGCATCGAGCTGCTGCTCGACCCCGGCAGCTTCACCGAGCTGGAGGCCCTGCGGCGCCACCGCGCGACGGGCTTCGGGCTCGAACACCGCCGGCCGTATTCGGACGGCGTGGTGTGCGGGTGGGGGACCGTGCACGGGCGCACGGTTTTCGTGTACGCGCACGACTTCCGCATCTTCGGCGGCGCGCTCGGCGAGGCGCACGCGCAGAAGATCCACAAGGTGATGGACCTCGCCGCGGCCGCGGGCGCGCCGCTCGTGTCGCTGAACGACGGCGCGGGTGCGCGGATCCAGGAGGGCGTGACCGCGCTCGCCGGCTACGGCGGCATCTTCCAGCGCAACACCCGCTGTTCGGGTGTGATCCCGCAGATCTCCGTGATGCTCGGCCCGTGCGCGGGCGGCGCGGCGTACTCGCCGGCCTTGACGGACTTCGTGTTCATGGTCCGCGAGACGTCGCAGATGTTCATCACCGGCCCCGACGTGGTGCAGGCCGTGACGGGCGAGGAGATCACGCAGAACGGCCTCGGCGGCGCCGACGTGCACGCCGGGACCTCGGGCGTGGCCGCGTTCGTGTACGACGACGAGCAGTCGTGCATCGAGGATGTGCGGTACCTGCTGTCCTTGTTGCCCGCCAACAACAACGAGGCCCCGCCGGTCGAGCCGACCACCGACCCGATCGACCGCCGGACGGACCGGCTGCTCGACCTCGTGCCGACCGACTCGGCCCGCGCCTACGACATGTGCGCCGTGATCGAGGAGATCGTGGACGACGGCGAGTTCCTCCAGGTGCACGCCGGCTGGGCGACGAACGTGGTGTGCGCGTTCGCCCGGCTCGACGGTCACGTGGTCGGCATCGTGGCCAACCAGCCGGCGACGCTCGCGGGCGTGCTCGACATCGAGGCCAGCGAGAAGGCCGCGCGGTTCGTGCAGACGTGCGACGCGTTCAACATCCCGCTCGTGACGCTGGTCGACGTGCCCGGCTTCCTGCCCGGCGTGGACCAGGAGCACGGTGGCATCATCCGGCACGGCGCCAAGCTGCTCTACGCCTACTGCAACGCCACGGTGCCGCGCGTGCAGCTCATCCTGCGCAAGGCCTACGGCGGCGCGTACATCGTGATGGACTCGCGCTCGATCGGCACCGACGTGTCGCTGGCGTGGCCGACGAACGAGATCGCCGTGATGGGCGCCGAGGGCGCGGCCAACGTGATCTTCCGCCGCGAGATCAAGGCGGCCGACGACCCGGAGACCGTGCGGCGGCTCAAGATCAAGGAGTACAAGACCGAACTCATGCACCCGTACTACGCCGCCGAGCGCGGCCTGGTCGACGACGTGATCGAGCCCGCCCGGACGCGCGAGGTGCTGATCCGCGCGCTGACCATGCTGCGCACCAAGCACGTCGACATCCCGGCGCGCAAGCACGGAAACCCGCCGGTGTGATGGGCGCGCCGGTGGTGCGGGTCGTGCGGGGCAACCCGACGGACAAGGAACTCGCGGCGTTGGTGGCTGTGCTGGCTGCGGTGCAGGCGCCGGCCGAGCCTGTGGCCGAGGTGACGGTGCCGCGGCCGCGCCGGCCGGTGCGGTTCGTGCCGGCGACGAGTTGGCAAGGGGTGCGCTGAGAGCGGTGCCGGGAGCCGCATCTGTGCCACGAGGTGGTGGCGCGGGTGCGGCTTTTTCCTGTGCGGTGGATGGGTAAGTGCGCGCGGGTGCGGCTGTCTGACGTGAGCGGTGTGCGTGACGCGCGGGCGGTACAGGTGCGGTTGCGTTCTGCGACATAGAGGACTGAGCACTCGCGGTGGTCCTTTTTCGGCCGGGACGCGTGGGCTCGCGACCTGGCGAGGGCGTGCCCAAGACGCCTCGCGAGTCAAGAGCAGGCACCAGCGGTGAGGGCCGCGCAGGTTTGCGGCTCAGTGCAACGAAAGCAGCGCTGAGCCGCACCCGTCTTCGCGGGCGCACCGAAACGAGGTGTGCTCTCCACAGCGTGGCGAGCACACCGTCCACAATGGTCGATATCCGAACAGGGCCGGCAGGCGAAAGATCCATACCCCCAAGCTACCGACCCCACTCGAACATGCGCACGATATCGATCGAGTGAATCAAGCGCGCACGGCGGTACTGTCCAAATAGGTCAGCACCGCGCGGATCCGGCGGTTCTCGTCCCGGCTGGCTTCGAGGCCCAGCTTCGCGAAGATGTTGCTGATGTGGTTCTCCACGGCGCCCTGGGTCACCACCAGCGTCTTCGCGATGGCGGCGTTCGACAGGCCCTGCGCCATCAAGCCCAGGACCTCGGTCTCGCGCGCGGTCAAGGCGTCCAGGGGATCGCGGCTGCGGGAGAGCATCTGGGCGACCACGTCGGGGTCGATGGCGGAGCCGCCGCCGGCCACGCGGCGGACGGATTCCAGGAAGTCGGCGACGTCGGCGACGCGTTCTTTCAGCAGGTAGCCCACGCCGGAGGTGCCTTCGGCGATGAGGTCGACCGCGTAGCTGCCCTCGACGTATTGCGAGACCACCAGGACCGGCAGGCCCGGGATCTCCTGCCGGGCGGCGATCGCCGCACGGATGCCCTCGTCGGTGAAGGTCGGGGGCATGCGGACGTCGGCGATGACGAGGTCGGGGCGGTGCTCGCGGATGGCGACGAGCATGGCGTCCGGGTTGTCGACGGCGGCGGCCGTGGTGATGCCGACGTCGGCGAGCAGGCTTTGCACGCCCGCGCGCAGGAGCACGGAATCCTCGGCGATCACGACACGCATGAAACGACTCCTTACTGTGCCGATCGTTACCAATCCGACCACAGTCACGGCCGAATGGCTTCGTAGTAACGGTTACCTGCCGCGTAGGGGTCGACCTACTTTTGGCCGGATTAGTAACAGCATCACCAGCGGACGGGGAGATCGGCGCGCACGACAGTCGGCCCACCCATGGGGCTGACCACGGTGAGCACGCCGTCGATCGTGGCGGCGCGGTCGGCGAGGCCGGCCAGGCCGCCGCCGGGGCGCACCGAGGCGCCGCCGCGGCCGTTGTCCATGATTTCGACGACCACGGTGTCGTCGTCGCGGCTCACGCGCACCGAGACACGGTCGGCGCCGGCGTGTTTGGTGATGTTCGTGAGCACCTCGCTCACGATGAAGTACGTCGTGGTCTCCACCGGCGCCGGCGGGCGCGGGTCCACGGAGACCTCGACGTCGACCGGGATCGGCATGCGGGCGGTCAGCGACGACAGGGCGGCGTCGAGGCCACGGTCCTGCAGCACCGGCGGGTAGATCCCGCGGGCGAGGTCACGCAGCTCGGACACGGCCAGCTTGGCGTCGGCGTGCGCGGCGCCGATGAGCTCGCGCACGGCCGCGGAATCGTCGGAATCGAGCTTCAGCTGCGCCCGTCCGAGGCTCATCGCGACGGCCACGAGCCGCTGCTGCGCGCCGTCGTGCAGGTCGCGTTCGATGCGCTTGCGCTCGGCCTCGACGGCATCGACGCCGCGCGCCCGCGAGTGCTGCAGGTGCTGCGTGCGCTCCTCCAGCTGCGCCGTGCGGTCCGGCCCCAGCATCGACAGCGTGAACTCGGCGTGCAGCGCCCCGATCCGGGGCACCACGAAGATCCCGAACGGCGGCACCGCCACCGACACGATGCCCGCCACGAACTCGACGATCCCCAGCGGCATCGCCACGAGCACGAACACCAGCTCACGCCACGTCACCGGGTCGACCAGCCGCGCCTGCCACACGGCCAGCAGGCCGTTGCCGTGGGGCTGCTTGCGCCGCGGCTGGGCCACCTCGACGCCCAGCAACGTCCGCACCGACCGCCGTTCCAGGTCCGCGAAGCCGCGCATCACGCCCGTCGCGATCAGCGACAGGGGGATGCCCACCCACAGCATCGTCGTCGCGACCCCGACGATCATCGACACGAGGACGACCACGAACGCGAAGATCCGGATCGGGAAGTTCGCGATGAGGAACCCGATCGTGCGGATCGCGTGGGGCCGCCGCGTCACCGGCATCGCGCGATCCGCTCGAACTCGGGCACGAGGTCGTCGAGAGTCGGCGTCGCCAGCATCTCGTCGCGGACTTCCAGGGCGCAGCTGCGGAACGAGGGTTCTTCCAGGAGTCTCAGCAGTCCTGTTCGGACATTGCCCGGCGTGACGTCCTCCAGGTCCACCAGCAACCCGTTGCCCCGCTTCACCTGCGCGACGGCCGAGCCCCGCTCGCTCCACGTGGTGCCGGGGATCACGAGCTGCGGCACACCGTTGACCACGGCGTTGCCGATCGTCGCCCCGCCGCCCTGGTGGATGATGGCCGAACAGCTCGCGAGCAGCTCGTTCATGGGTACGAAGTCGACGGCGCGCACGTTGTCCGGCACCTTCCGCACAGACGCCAGCTGGTTCGCGTTGAGCGTCGCGATCACCTCGACGTCGAGGTCCGCGAGGCCGTCGAGCAGGTCGGACACCGACGTCTCCTCGACGCCCAGCACCTGCCGGTTGGAGATGCCGAGTGTGAGCATCACGCGGGGGCGCGCCGGCTCCTCGAGCACCCAACGCGGGATGGCCATCGGCTTGTTCTGCGGGATGAACCGCGCCGGCAGGTAGTCGACGTCGACGCCGTCGTAACGCAGGTAGGACGGGTGGCAGTCGATGGTCTTCACGCCGTGGCGCAGGGTTTCGTCGTAGTCCGCACCGAAGCGCGCCACCGCGCCCGACATCCACTCCACGAACGGATCCGGCGCGTCGGAACGGAGATCGCGGTACTGCGCGTTGATGCGGGCCGTCTGGTCCATCGCGTACATCATCCGCAGGTGCGGCACCCCGATGGCGTGCGCGACGATCGGCGCGGCGTAGATCATCGGGTCCCACACCACGAGGTCCGGCTGCCACTGCCGCGCGAAGCGCACGAGCTCGTCGAGCAGCGAATCGGGCGTGGTCCAGCGGAACACGTCGACCCAGTGCTCGTAGACGTTGCGCACGTACTCCTCGGTGTACCGCTCGGGCCGGCTCTCGGAGATGCGGAAATCGCCCTGCATGGCGTTGTTTCCCTCGACCTGCAACTGGCGATGGCGCGCGATGTCGAGCTCGGTGCCGAACCACATCGCGTCGAGGCCGGTCTCGGCGAACGAGGCCACCTCGCGCGGGTTGCACTGGCCGACGAACCGCACCTCGTGGCCCGCGGCCGCGAGCGCCCAGCCGACCGGCGCCATGCTGTAGACGTGCGTCCTCGTCGGGAAGACCATCAACATGACTCGCATGGGACGCACTCTCCGAACTGGCTCGACCTGCTGGCGGGAAAAACGTTAGTGCGGACAACTCGCGCGGCCGACCCGGCAACGCGCCGCTAGGGGTCGCGCACCCCTAGCGCCCTTCCCTCGAAAAGCCCGCCGGACTAGAGAGGACAGGGCGGACTTAGACCGGCTTTAGACGCCCCTTAGGGGCTGGTGACGACGGCGCCCCGGCGGCTAGACATGAACGTGGGTCCGGCGGCAACCACCCGCCGGCCGAGGGATACGAACGAGGTGATGAGCATGGCCGTGGCGCCCACCGCGAAGGGCTGGGTTCCCTTCGGCGAGCACCGCACGTGGTACCGGGTCACCGGTGTCGTGGGCGGCGAGCTGCCCGCCGTCGTCGTGGTCCATGGGGGACCGGGCAGCACACACGACTACCTGCTGAACCTCTGCTCGCTCGCCGAGCACAGGTTTCCTGTGGTGCACTACGACCAGCTCGGCAGCGGCGGTTCCACGCGGCTGCCGGACAAGGGCGCGGACTTCTGGACGCCCGAGCTGTTCGGCGACGAGCTCGACAACCTGGTGCACCGGCTGGGCATCGAGGACAACTACGTCCTGTATGGACAGTCGTGGGGCGGCCTGGTCGTCGCCCGTCACGCGGCGCAGCGGCCCGAGGGATTGCGCGGGCTCGTGATCGCCAACTCGCCTGCCTCCTACGAGCTCTGGCGCTCCGAAATGGACGTGCTCCGGGACCGGCTCCCGCCCGGTGTCGACGAGCAGCTGCGAGCGCACGAAGCGGCCGGCACCACGGACACGCAGGAGTACTTCGACGCCATGCGCGTGTTCTACGACCGCCACGTCTGCCGCGTGCTCCCGTGGCCGGGCGACTACCTGGCCTCGTTCATGGAGATGGCGGACAACAACACCGTCTACTCCGTGATGAACGGGCCGAGCGAGTTCACCGTCACCGGCACGCTCAGGGACTACTCCGTGGTCGACGACCTCGACGACATCGAGGTGCCGACGTTGCTCATCTCCGGCCGGCACGACGAAGCCACACCCAAGACCGTCCAGCCCTACTTCGACCGGATCCACGACGTGCGCTGGGAGATCTTCGAAGAGTCCAGTCATGTTCCGCACCTCGAGGAACCCGGACGGTTCCACGAGGTCCTGCTGAGCTTCCTGCGGGAAGTCCACCCCGCCGCCAATGCCGAAAGTGAGGCAACCAGCCATGGATGAGGCCAGAGGATCGGCGGTGGTCTTCCCCGGGATGAGCCCCTGCCGCTTCGCCGACTTCGGCAAGTTCCTGCTCATCAACCCGTTCGCCCGCCGCCTGATCGGAGAAGCCAACGACCGGCTCGGCTATTCGCTGGTCGACCGCTTCCGCGAGACCGAGGGGGACTACTCCGAGTACGCGCAGGTCGGGTTCATGCTCACGTGCCTCGCGCTCGCCGAGTGGGCCGAGCAGGAGTACGACATCAGCCCCGACTACTGCACCGGCCCGAGCTTCGGCGAGAAGCCGGCCAGTGTGTATGCCGGAGCGCTGACGTTCCCCGACGCAGTGTGGATGACGGCGGAGCTCGCCCGCTGTCTCACCGAGTTCTTCGCCACGGAGTACACCGACGTGGTCACGCACTCGTTCGTGCGCACGCCCGAGGAGAAGCTCCTGGACGCGCTGAACGACCTCGAAGGACGCGGCGAGTGGTCCGACATCTCGTGCTACATCGACCACGACTTCTACATGGTCTCGTTGCGTGAGCGGAACCTCGACTGGCTCAAGCAAACGGTGCGCAGCATGGGCGGATTGTCGTTGTACACCATGCGTCCGCCCCTGCACTCCCGTGCTTTCGCCGCGCTGCGCCGGAAAGCGGAGGACGAGGTCATCGGCGGTCTGGACTTCCACGATCCGCTGCTCCCGATCGTCGCCGACCAGGACGGGTCGATCCTGCGGTCCGGGGAGCAGGTGCGCACGATGCTGCTCGACAGCATCGTCAAGCCGCTGCGGTGGCCGCACGTCGTCTCCTCCCTGGAACAGCTGGGCGTGCGCAAGCTCTGGGTGGCCGGCCCGGACACGCTGTTCGGGCGCGTCCGCGCGACCACGAGCCGCTTCGAGGTGGTGACGATCAACCCGCGGCTGGCCCTGCAGCCCCGGAGGCGGGGCGCAGGACCTTCGCGGGTCAGCTAGCCGGCTGCAGCTCGGCCAGCGTCGCCCAGAGCCGGCCCGGGTTCTCGAAGGTCTCGAGGTTGAGGGCGTCGTCCTCGAAACGCACGTTGTAGTTCTGCTCCAGCACGGCGAGCAGTTCCACGGTCGCGAGTGAGTCGAGGCCGTACTCGCGCAGCGGGGTCTCGGTGGTGAGTGCCTCCTCGGCGGGGAGGAACGGGAGGAACGTGCGAAGGGTCTCGTCGAAAGAGCTGTCCCACATGGCTACTCCGGATGGCTAGATCGGTATCTACCAGGCAGGAAAACCGACCGCCCGGTTCGGTTTTGGACTCTACCTCGCGTCGTCGTTCCGGATCGACGCATCGCGACCCCTAATCACGCGGAGGACGACGATGGACACGAGCTTCACCGGCGGGCTGCACTCGCGCTTCCTGCGTGGCCTGGCCCTTTCCGAGAACGGCACCGCCGTCCGGGTCGGCGACCAGGAGCTGACCTACGGCCGGCTTCACGAGCAGGCGCTGCTGTGGGGCGGCGCGCTGGACGAAGCGGGCGCGCGCACCGTAGGGGTGCTGGCGGGCAAGGGAATCAGTGCGTACGCGGGGATCCTGGCCGGGCTCTACGCGGGTGCCACGGTGGTGCCAATGCGGCCGGACTTCCCGGCGGCCCGCACCGCGCAGATGGTCGAGGCGGCGGGGGTCGACGCGCTGGTGGTCGACGACCGCGGCCAGGGGCTGCTGGCGGACGTGCTCGGTCAGCGGCGGGTTCCCGTGCTCACCCTGGAGACGCGGGCGCAGGGTTTGGTCGAGCCGCGGCAGGTGCGGCCGGAGGATTCCGCGTACATCCTGTTCACGTCCGGATCCACCGGCCGGCCCAAGGGCGTGCGCATCGGCCACGGTTCGACCGAGCACTACTTCGGCCTGCTCGACGCCCGCTACGACTTCACGCCCGACGACGTCTTCTCCCAGACGTTCGACCTGAACTTCGACTGCGCGATGTTCGATCTGTTCTGTGCCTGGGGCGCGGGGGCGCCGGCAGCGGTGTTGCCCGGTCGCGCCTACCGCGACCTGCCGGCGTTCGCCGCGGAGAGCGGGCTGACCGTGTGGTTCTCCACGCCGAGCGCGATCGACCTGGTGCGCCGCACGGGTGGGCTCACGCCGGGTGCGTTGCCGGGCCTGCGGTGGAGCTTCTTCGCGGGCGAGGCACTCACCGTGCGCGACACGGCGGACTGGCGCGCGGCGGCGGTGAACTCGCTCGCCGAGAACCTCTACGGCCCCACCGAACTCACGATCACCGTCGCCGGTTACCGTTGGGACGACGAGGAAACGCCGCGGATCGCCGTGAACGGGGTGGTGCCGATCGGGGCCGTGCACGAGGGGCACAAGCACCTGCTGCTGGGCGAGGGTGACGTCGAGGAAGCCGAAGAAGGTGAGCTGGCCATCGCGGGCCCGCAGCTGACGCCGGGTTACCTCGACCCGGCCGACGAGCGCGGCCGGTTCCTCGACCGCGAGGGCTGTCGCTTCTACCGCACAGGCGACCGCGTCCGGCGCCTCGGCGGCGGCGACCTGGCCTACCTGGGCCGCCTCGACTCCCAGGTGCAGGTGCTCGGCTGGCGCATCGAGCTCACCGAGGTCGAGCACGCGTTGCGCGCGACCGGCGTCCGCGACGCCGTGGCCCTGGGCGTGCGCGGCGACGCCGGTCTGGAGCTGTTCGTGTTCTACACCGGCGGCGAGCGCCCGGCGATCGAGCTCGTGCGCGCGCTGCGCAAGGTCCTGCCGGAGGGAGTGATCCCGCGCCACTACCGCCACGTCGACGAGTTCCCGCTGAACTCCAACCGGAAGATCGACCGGAAGGCGCTCGCGGTCGAAGCCGAAGTGCTGCTCACGCCGGTAGGCTGAGCTGCGTGGCGAAGTACGTGATCGGGCCGGAGGTCGCGTTGCGGCTGGCCGAGGAGCGGGCCGTGGTGGGCCATCAGTTGCTGGCGCCCACGCTCATCCGGTCGCACGCGCTTTCTCTGCTCTACGGGCAGGTGCGCGAGGGGAAGCTGACCAAGAAGGACGCCGCCGCGCGGCTCGACCGCGTGCGGGCGTTGAAGATCCGGTTGCTCGGTGATCGGGTGCTGCAGGCGACCGCGTGGCAGGTCGCCGAGGAGCTCGGGTGGGCCGACACGTTCGTGGCCGAGTACGTGGCGTTGACGCGGTTGCACGGCGACGCCTTCGTGACGCTCGACGAGCAGCTCGCCCGTGACCTCGACGGGGTCGTGCCGGTCGCGGGGTTCGAAGCACTGAGCTGAAGCCCGTCTTAAACGGCCTGCTGCGCCTGGGTTTCCGGGCGGGGCAGGCCGTTTTCGCGTGCGCGCTTAGGGGCGGTTAGGGGTGTGGCCACGCGCGCCGCCGCGGCTAGTTTTCCCGGGGTCGAGGGGCGGATCGAGGCCCCGGTTCTCGAGTTCTGGTGGGAGCAGTCGTGAACGGTACTTCGCTCGTCCATTCCCTGCTCGACGAGGCGGTGGCCGACGCACCCGGGTCGACGGCGGTGCGCGACCGGGCCGGCGCGTGGACCTACGCCGAGCTGGCCGCGTGGAGCCACGCGGTGGAGGTGGTGCTCGCCCGGCGCGGGGTGCGGCGCGGTGACCGTGTGGTCGTGCAGCTGCCCACCACGCGTGAGCTGGTCGCGTTGTTCTTCGGCACCACTCGCCGCGGCGCGGTGTTCGTGCCCGTGAACCCGGCGATGAAGGCGTTCCACTTCGATTCGGTGGTGGGCAACGCCGAGCCGGTGCTCGTGGTCACGCCGGAAGAAATAATTCCACTGTGGACCGAGGTCGAAGCGGCCTACGGCGAACGCGTCGAGGCCACGGACGTCGACCCCGACGACGTCGCCGTGCTCATCTACACCTCCGGCAGCACCGCGGCGCCGAAGGGCGTGATCGGCCCGCACCGCCAGGTCACCTTCGCCGCCGGCGCGATCCAGGCCGTGCTCGGCTACCGCGGCGACGACGTGGTGTTCTGCCGCTTCCCGATGTCCTGGGACTACGGCCTCTACAAGGTCCTGCTCTCGACGCTCGGGCGCAGCGAGATCGTGCTCGCCGACGTGGAGTCCGACCTGCGGCTGCTGCGGCGGATGCGCGAGGTCGGCGCGACGATCGTGCCCATCGTGCCCTCGCTCGCCACGATGATCGCCACGCTCGCCGGACGCGAGACCGAACCGGCCGCGCCCGTGCGTCTGTTCACCAACACCGGCGCCGCGCTGCCAGAGAGCACGATCGCGCAGCTGCGCGCCGCGTTCCCCGGCACCCGCGTGGTGCGCCAGTTCGGCCAGACGGAGTGCAAGCGCATCACGATCATGCCGCCCGGCGAGGACGACCAGCGCCCCGGCGCGTCCGGGCTGCCGCTGCCGGGCACGTCCGTGCTCATCCTCGCCGCGGACGGCACGGAGCTGCCCGCCGGCGACATCGGCGAGATCGTGGCCGCCGGCCCGCACGTGATGCCGGGTTACTGGCGCGCGCCGGAGCTGTCCGCCCGCGCGTTCCGCCGCGACGAGGCCACCGGCGAGCTGCGCCTGCACACCGGCGACTACGGCCGCCTCGACGCCGACGGGTACCTCTACTTCGAAGGCCGCCGCGACGACATGTTCAAGCGCAAGGGCATCCGGATGTCCACTTTGGAGATCGAGGCCGCGGCCATGGACATCCTCGGTGTCCGCGCGGCCGGCGCGATCCCGCCGAGCGACACGCGCGATCTCGCCATCTGCGTCGAGAGCGACCTGCCGCCCACCACCGTGCTGCGGGAGCTGGCGAAGCGGCTCGAACCGCAGAAGGTCCCGTCCCTGTGTCACGTCGTCGACGAGTTCCCGCTCACGGCGCACGGCAAGAACGCCACGAAGGAACTGGCCCTGCTCGTGGAAGGCGCGCGCAAATGACCCAGCAGTTCGCCGAACGCTTCGGCACCCCCACCTACGTTTACGACCTCGACGTCGTCGCACGGTCCCGCGACCAGCTCTTCGGCCTGCTGCCCGAGGGCTTCCAGGTCTTCTACGCGCTGAAAGCCAACCCGCACCCGGAAATCGCCCGCGAGCTGCACAACGGTGGCTGCCGCGCAGAGATCAGCTCCACCGGTGAGCTGGCCAACGCGCTGCAGGCGGGCTTCGACCCGAGCGAGATCCTCTACACCGGCCCCGGCAAGACCGGCGCCGAGCTGGAGCAGGCGATCGCGACCGGCGTGCGGCTGTTCTCCGTCGAGTCGCTCACCGATCTGCAGCACGTCGGTGCGGCGGCGGAGAAGCACGGCGTGGTCGCTTCGGTCCTGCTGCGCGTGAACACCACGCAGGGCAGCGCGTCGACCGGCATCCGCATGATGGGCCGGCCTTCGCAGTTCGGCATCGACGCCGAGACGCTGCCCTCGCTCATGCCCGCGTTCAAGGCTGTGGCCGGCACGCGCGTGGCCGGTGCGCACTTCTTCACCATGAGCAACGCCAAGGACGAGGACAGCCTGCTCGGTGAGTACGAGTTCGTGCTGCAGTCGGCCGCGCAGCTGCACCAGGAAGCGGGCCTGCCGCTGGAGCTGCTCGACATCGGCGGCGGCTTCTCCTCGCCGTACGCGGTCCCGGGCCCCCGCACCGACTACCCGAAGCTGCGGGCGGGGCTGGAACAGCTGCTGGACCTGTACCTGCCGGAATGGCGGACGGGGGAGGTCGAGCTGGCCTGCGAGTCGGGCCGGTACCTCTCCGGCAGCTGTGGCTCGCTGCTCGCCGGGGTCGTGAACGTCAAGGAGAGCCGCGGCAGCAAGTTCGTGATCCTCGACGCGGGCATCAACGTCGTCGGCGGGCTGTCCGGCATCGGCCGGCTGCTGCCCGCGGCCGTCGGCATCGAAGACACCGATCCCAACGGCGAGACCGGCAGCCTCGTCGGTCCACTGTGTACTCCCGGCGACTCGCTCGCGAAGGCCGCGCGCCTGCCCGAGCTGGCGCCCGGCGACGTGGTGACCGTGCCGAACGTCGGCGCGTACGGCGTGACCGCCAGCCTGATCAGCTTCCTCGGCCGGCCGGCGCCGACGGAGGTCGTGGTGCGCGGTGACGAGGTCGTGTCCGTGTCGCGGCTGGACTACCAGCGTGCGTACGAGGTTTCGCCGTGAGCGAGGAGATGAACGCCTACCGCGGCGGCGTCGTCACGGAACCGCCGCGCACGGTGATCGTGAGCAGCATGGCGTCGGACTCGCACACGTGGAACCTCGTGTACCTGGAGCTGCTGGTCGGCGAGCTCGGCTTCGACGTGGTGAACCTCGGCGCGTGCGTGCCCGACGAGCTGCTGGAGTCCGAATGCCTCAGCCGGCTCCCGACGTTGCTCGTGCTCAGCAGCGTCAACGGCCACGGCTACCAGGACGGCCTGCGCGTGATCCAGCGCTTGCGATCCTTCCCTGAGCTGCGTGCGCTGCCGGTGGTGATCGGCGGCAAGCTCGGCGTCGGCGGACCGCTGACCGAGGAGGAGACGGCGCGGCTGCTGCTCGCCGGCTTCGACGCGGTCTTCGACGACCAGCAGAACAACGCGTCCTTCCGCCGGTTCGCCGCGACGTTGACCGCCGGTGCCGCCCAGCTCCCCGTGCGGGTGGAGGGGGTGTGAGCTTCGAAGAGTTCGTGGCGAGCAGGCACGCGGCCGGGCAGCTGGTCGTGCAGCCCCGCATGGGGTTCGCCGACCCGGTCGTGATGCGCGCCGGACTGGCGGCGACCAAGAACGCCGCCGCCACGACCGTCGGCACCGTCACGCTCGACAGCTACACCCGCGTCTGCGACACCGATTCCGTCGCGCACGCACTGGCCCACGGCATCGCGCTCAACGGTTACCCCATCGTCAACCACCCGGCCGAGGTCACTCGCGCGATGCTCGACGGCCTCGAAGGCCCGGACTTCCCGGTGCAGGTGCGCCACGGTTCGGCGCGGCCCGCGGACATCTTCCGGGCGATGCTCGCCGCCGGCCTGCACGCCACCGAGGGCGGGCCGGTGTCGTACTGCCTGCCCTACAGCCGCACGCCGCTGGACGAGTCCGTACGCAACTGGTCCGCCTGCTGCGAACTGCTGGCCGACGCCGAGCTGCCGGGCGGACGCGCGCACCTGGAGACGTTCGGCGGCTGCATGATGGGCCAGCTCTGCCCGCCGAGCGAGCTCGTGGCGTTGAGCGCGTTGGAGGCGTTGTTCTTCTACCGCAAGGGGTTGCGCAGCATCTCGGTGAGCTACGCGCAGCAGACCAACTTGCGCCAGGACCAGGAAGCCGTCGCGGCGCTGCGCCGGCTGTGCACGGAGTTGCTGCCCGGCGCGTCGTGGCACGTGGTGATCTACGCCTACATGGGCCTGTTCCCGCGCACGCCGGAAGGCTCGCTGAGCCTGCTCGGCACGGCGGCCGAGCTGGCGCTGAGCACCGGCTCGGAGCGGCTGATCGTGAAGACCGTCGCCGAGGCCCACCGGATCCCGACCGTCGCGGAAAACGTCCAGGCGCTCGAACACGCCGGTGCCGTGCGAGCCACCGAGAAGGTCACCGTGGAAGCGGACAACCAGGTCTACCGCGAGGCCTACGCGCTGGTCGACGCCGTGCTCAACAGCCACGAAGATCTCGGCCGCGCGATCGTCGTCGCGTTCAAGCGCGGTCTGCTCGACGTGCCGTTCTGCCTGCACCCGGACAACGCCGGGCAGGCCCGCAGCTACCTCGACCCGGCCGGCCGGCTCTGCTGGTCCGACCTCGGTTCCCTGCCGCTGCGCCGCGTCGTCGAGCGCGGTCACGGCGGTGCGATCACCTCGTCGACCTTGATGTCGGCGCTCTCGTACGTCCAGCACACCCACGACGCCCAGGCATTGGAACAGCCGATGACCGCGATTGGAGGGGATTCGCGATGAGTACGCGCCGGACCGTCCGGGCCTACCCGTTCGACATGCAGGAGATCTCCGTTTCCGAGCTGTACCACACGTTGCAGCGCGAAGAGCCGATGAGCCGGGTGCAGATGCCCTTCGGGGAACCGGCGTGGCTCGCCACCAAGTACGCCGACGTGAAGCTCGTGATGACCGACCAGCGCTTCAGCCGGGAGCTGGCGCAGGGCCTCGACCAGCCGCGGATGCGCCGCCAGCAGATGGGCGACGGCATCATGGGCATGGACCCGCCCGACCACTCGCGCCTGCGCCGCCTGGTGTCGAAGGCCTTCACCGCGCGCCGGCTCGAGCAGATGCGCGAAGGCGTGCAGACGCTCGTGAACGACCTGCTCGACGGCATGGTCGCGCGCGGCGACTCGGCCGACGTCGTCGAGGAGCTCGCGCGTCCGCTGCCCGTCACGGTGATCTGCGACCTGCTCGGCGTGCCGCAGGAAGACCACAAGATCTTCCGCGAGTGGACGCAGGCTCTGGTCAGCGACGCCACGGCCAAGGGCGACGTGCTCGACGTCTACGGCGACCAGCTCGACAACTACGTCGCCGGGCTCGTGGCGCAGCGGCGCGAGGAACCGACCGACGACCTGCTCGGCGCGCTGGTCTACGCGCGCGACGCCGGCGACAAGCTCACCGAGAACGAGCTGATCTCCATCGCGGGCGCGGGTCTGCTCACCGGTGGTGTGGAGACGGTGTCCACGGCGCTGCCGAGCTTCCTGTTCACCCTGCTGACGCAGCCGGACCTGCTCGCGCAGCTGCGGGCGGACCCGGCGCTGATGCCGACCGCCGTCGAGGAACTGCTGCGGTACGTCCCGATCAACACCGCGGCGATGTTCGCCCGCTACGCCACCGAAGACGTGCGCTTCGGCGACGTCGTGGTGCGCGCGGGCGACCCGGTGCTGCCGGCGCTGCACGCGGCGAACCGCGACCCGGAGGTGTTCGCGAACCCGGACACCGTCGACCTCACCCGCAGCCCCAACCCGCACGTGGCGTTCGGGCACGGCCCGCACCACTGCATCGGCGCGCAGCTCGCGCGTCTGGAACTCCAGGAAGCGCTCAAGGCGATTCTCGCGCGCTTCCCGGAAATGCAGCTCGCGGACGGTCGCGAAGGCGTGAAGTGGGAATATGGCGTGATCGTGCGCGGGCCTTCGCTCCTGCGCATCGCGTGGTGATTTCCCTGCCCCTAGCGGCTTTTTCTGGGGATCCGGGGCGGCGCTGAGCCGACTTACGATCCGTTCGACGACCATGAATGCTGCCTTGCTACAGCGGTGGAGTGCGTTATGCGTGAGTTAGACAAGAATCCGGAATCCGGTTTCGGCCAGCGGCTGACGCACTTGCCGCCGGGCGATCGGGCGGCGTTCGTCGCGGACGTGGTGCACAGCGCCACGCGGGCCGCGCTGCGGGCCGTCCTGCCGGAGGTGCCGGCCGTCCTCGACCCGGAGAAGGCGTTCTCCGACCACGGGTTCGACTCGCTGGCGGCGGTGGAGCTGCACGCGCAGCTCACCGACGCCACCGGGCTCGACCTGCCGGTGACGCTCGCGTTCGACCACCCGACCCCGGCCGCGGTCGCGCGGTTCCTGCACGCGCGGGTGTTCGGGGAGGAGACTGTCGACAGTGGACTGATCGCCCGGGGCCGCGACGACGACGAGCCGGTGGCCATCGTCGGCATCGGCTGCCGCTACCCGGGTGGCGCGGCTTCGCCCGAGCAGCTGTGGCAGCTGGTCGCGGACGAGGTGCACACGATCAGCGGCTTCCCGACCGACCGCGGCTGGGACCTCGACAGCCTGTATGACCCGGACCCAGACCGTCCGGGCAGCAGCTACGTCGCCTCCGGCGGCTTCCTGCCCGACGCCGGTGAGTTCGACGCCGGGTTCTTCGGCATCGCGCCGCGCGAGGCGTCGGCGATGGATCCGCAGCAGCGGCTCGTGCTGGAGACGGCGTGGGAAGCGCTGGAGCGCGCGAAGATCGACCCGTCCACGCTGCGCGGCACGCCCGCCGGCGTGTTCATCGGCGCCGAGGCCCAGGAGTACGGCCCGCGCCTGCACGAAGCTCCCGACGGCCTCGACGGCTACCTGCTCACCGGCAACGCGCCGAGCGTCGTCTCCGGGCGCGTCGCCTACTCGCTGGGTCTCGAAGGCCCGACGCTGACGGTCGACACCGCGTGCTCGGGTTCGCTGGTGGCGCTGCACCTCGCCGTGCAGGCACTGCGTCGCGGAGAGACGCACCTCGCTCTTGCCGGCGGTGTCGCCGTGATGGGCGCGCCCGGCACGTTCACCGCCTTCAGCCGCCAGCGTGGCCTCGCCGAGGACGGGCGGTGCAAGGCGTTCGCCGCGGCGGCCGACGGCACCGGGTTCGCCGAGGGCGTCGGTGTGCTCGTGCTGGAACGGCTCTCCGACGCCGTGGCCAACGGGCACACTGTGCTCGCCGTGGTCCGCGGTTCGGCCATCAACTCCGACGGTGCGTCCAACGGGCTCACCGCGCCCAACGGCCCTTCGCAGCAGCGCGTGATCACGCGAGCGCTGGCCGACGCCGGACTGACTCCGTCCGAAGTGGACGCGGTCGAAGCGCACGGCACCGGCACGCGGCTCGGGGACCCGATCGAGGCGCAGGCGCTGCTGGCCACCTACGGGCGGGAGCGCGAGACGCCGCTGCTGCTCGGTTCGATCAAGTCCAACATCGGCCACACGCAGGCCGCCGCCGGTGTGGCCGGCGTGATCAAGATGGTCGAGGCCATGCGCCGCGGCGTGCTGCCGAAGACGCTGCACGTCGACGCGCCGACCCCGCACGTCGACTGGACCGCCGGTGCCGTCGAGCTGCTCACCGAGACGCGCGAGTGGCCGGTGGTCGAGCGTCCGCGTCGCGCGGGGGTGTCGTCGTTCGGTGTCAGTGGCACCAACGCGCACGTCATCATCGAGCAGGCTCCAGTGCTGGTCGCCGAGGAAACGCCGGCCGAGCAGCTGCCGGTGGTGCCACTCGTGGTGTCCGCGCGCGATGAGGACGCACTGCGCGCGCAGGCCGCCAAGCTGGTGTCCACTGTGGATACCGAGAGTCTGGCCGACCTCGGCTTCTCCCTCGCCACCACGCGCGCCGCGCACGACCACCGCGCCGTTGTCGTCGCCGAGAACGCCGCCGACGCCGTCCGCGGGCTCACCGCGCTGGCCGCGGGGGAGCAGGACGCCGCCGTCGTCACCGGCGAGCGCACGCCGGGCAAGCTCGCGATGCTGTTCACCGGCCAGGGCTCGCAGCGCCTCGCGATGGGCCGCGAGCTCTACCTCGCCTACCCCGTGTTCGCCGAGGTCTTCGACGAGGCCATCGACAACCTCGACGTGCAGATGGACCAGCCGCTGCGCGACGTCCTCTTCGGCGACGACGCCGAGGAGCTCAACCACACGCAGTACGCACAGTGCGCCCTGTTCGCCGTCGAGGTCGCGCTCGCGCGGCTGCTGGAGTCGTGGGGCGTCAAGCCCGACATCCTGCTGGGCCACTCCATCGGCGAGCTCGCCGCCGCGCACATCGCCGGTGTCTGGTCGCTCGCCGACGCGTGCATGGTCGTCGCCGCGCGCGGTCGCCTCATGCAGGCGCTGCCCGAGGGCGGGGCGATGGTCGCGCTCGCCGCGACCGAGGACGAGGTTCAGTCGCTGCTCAACGACCGCGTGAGCATCGCGGCCGTCAACGGTCCGTCGTCCGTCGTGGTCTCCGGTGAGCGCACCGCCGTCGAGGACGTCGCCGCCGTGTTCCGGCTGCAGGGCCGCAAGACGAGCGAGCTGCGCGTGTCGCACGCGTTCCACTCGCCGCTGATGGAGCCGATGCTGGCCGAGTTCCGCGAGATCCTCGAGGTGGTGGACTACGCACCCCCGACGATCCCGGTGGTGTCCAACGTGACCGGACGCCTCGCGAAGCCTGAGGAGCTGTGTTCGCCGGGCTACTGGCTGTGGCACGTGCGCCGCGCGGTGCGGTTCGCAGATGGCGTGGCGGCGCTGGCCGAAGCGGGCGTGACGACCGCGGTCGAGGTCGGTCCCGACGCCGTCCTTTCGGCGATGGCCGCCACCGGTCCGCACGCCGGCACCATCGCCTTCACCGCCGCGCAGCGTCGCGACCACGCCGAGGTCACGACCCTCGCCGGTGCGCTCGGCAAGCTGCACACGCGCGGGGTGGCGGTCGACTGGTCCGCTTTCTTCGGCCCGGCCCGCCGCGTCGACCTGCCGACGTATGCGTTCCAGCGCAAGCACTTCTGGCTCACCGCTCCCGTTTCGCACGGCGACGCGGCCGACCTCGGTCAGCTCGCGTCGAGCCACCCGCTGCTGGCCGCGGAGATCGGCCTCGCGGGTGACGGGCTCGTGTTCACCGGCCGCGTCGGCCTGCGGACGCATCCGTGGCTGGCCGACCACACCATCGCCGGCACCACGGTGCTGCCCGGCACGGCGTTCGTCGAGATGGCGCTGCACGCCGGCGAGCAGGCCGGTTGCGGCGTGCTCGACGAGCTGACGCTGCAGGCGCCGCTCGCGCTGCCGGAGACCGGCGGCGTCGCGCTGCAGGTCGTCGTCGGCCCGGAAGACGACGGCCGCCGCACCATCGAGTTCCACTCGCGTCCCGACCACGACGCCGACGCCGCCTGGACCCGCCACGCCGTGGGTGTCCTCGCGACCGGCCCGGTCGTCGAGCCGGCGAGCTTGACCGAGTGGCCGCCCGCCGGGGCCGAGGTCGTCGCCACCGCCGAGCTGTACGGCGAGCTGGCCGAGCAGGGTTACGGCTACGGCCCGCTGTTCCAGGGCCTGCGCACGGCGTGGCGGCAAGACGACGTCGTGTACGCCGAGGTCGCGCTGCCCGCCGAGAAGGAAGCCGCGTTCGGGATCCACCCGGCGCTGCTCGACGCCGTGCTGCACGCCACCGACTTCGCCCCGGGCGAGGCGCGGGAGGCCGACGAGATCCGGCTGCCGTTCGCGTGGACCGGCGTGCGGCTGCACGCGTCGGGCGCGACCGAGGTGCGGGTGCGCATCACGTCGCCCGCCACCGGCGGTGTCACGCTGGAGATCACCGATCCGGCCGGCGCGCCCGTGCTGTCGGTCGAGTCGTTCCGCTCGCGGGCCGTTCGCGGCGCCGACCTCGGCGCGCAGGCGCGGGACCTGCTCTACACCGTGGAGTGGACGCCGGTCACCTCCGACGCCGAGCTGCCCACGCTGGCCGCCCTCGGCTCGGTCGCCGGGCTCGACGTGCCGGTGGCGGACGCGCTGGTGTCGCTCGTGGACGTTCCGCAGGCGGTGCTGCTGCCGGTTTCGGTGCGGGGCAAGAACGTTGCCACCGCCGCCAAGCAGGCCACGCACCGCGTGCTCGCCGTGCTGCGGCAGTGGCTGGAGAACGAGCGCTACGAGTCTTCACGCCTGGTCGTGCTGACTCGCGGTGAACTGGCCGACTCGGCGGTGCGGGGCCTGGTCCGTTCGGCGCAGGCCGAGCACCCGGGCCGCGTGGTGCTGATCGAAGGCGCGGTCACGTCCGCGACGCTGGCCGCCGCGCTCGGCTCGGGTGAGCCGGAGCTGCGGATCGAGGGCAGCGCGGTGCACGCGGCCCGCCTGGTGCGGCTCACCGCCGACGCCGAGCGGCCGACGTGGTCGGGCGAGGGCACGGTGCTCATCACCGGCGGCACGGGTGGCCTGGGCGCGCAGGTCGCGCACCACCTCGTGGCGAACCACGGCGTGCGCAGCCTCCTGCTGGTCAGCCGCCGCGGTGCCGACGCTCCGGGCGCGGCCGAGCTGGTCGCGGACCTGACGGAGCTGGGCGCGAGCGTGACCGTGGCCGCCGCGGACGTGAGCAAGAAACGCTCGCTGTCCGCCGCGCTGAAGAAGGCCGAGCAGCCGCTGTCCGCCGTCGTGCACACGGCCGGCGTGCTGGACAACGCCATGATCGGCTCGCTGACCGAAGAGCGGCTCGACGCTGTGCTGGCGCCGAAGGTCGACGCGGCCTGGCACCTGCACGAGCTGGTCGGTGACGTCTCCGCGTTCGTCCTGTTCTCGTCCTCGGCGGGCGTCGCCGACGGTGCGGGCCAGGCGAACTACGCGGCGGGCAACACCTTCCTCGACGCGCTGGCCGAGTACCGCTGCACCGAAGGCAAGATGGCCACGTCGCTTGCGTGGGGCCTGTGGGCGCCGGACGCGGGCGAAGCCCTTGGCATGGGCGCCACACTGTCCGAAGTGGACCGCAACCGCATCGCGCGACTCGGTCTCGCGCCGCTGACGGTGACCGAAAGCCTGGCCGCGCTCGACGCGGCACTGGCCTCGGGCGCGCCGGCCGTGGTGCCGACGCGCATCGACCGCTCCGCGCTGCGGGCCCGGGGCGAGGACGTCCCGGCCGTGCTGCGGGGCCTGGCACCGGCCGGCCGTCGCCGGGCTGCCGCCGCGGTCGTGTCGGGTGAGCTCACGCCGGAGCAGCAGTTCGCCGGCCGGTTCGCGCACCTCGGCGAGGCCGACCGCGACCGCGCGGTGCTCGACCTCGTGCGCACGCACGTCGCGGCCGTGCTCGGCCACGACAGCGCGGACGCCATCAACCCGGCCCGGCCGTTCGGCGAGATCGGGTTCGACTCGCTGGCCGCGGTGGAGCTGCGCAACATCCTCGACTCCGTCACCGGCATGCGCCTGCCCGCCACCCTCGTCTTCGACTACCCGACGCCGCGCGCGCTTGCGGAGTACCTCGTGGGCCGGCTGGCCGGACTCGCGCCGGCGCGGCCGATCGCGCCGGTCACCACGGTGAATCCGGAGGAGCCGATCGCGATCGTCGGCATCGCGTGCCGCTACCCGGGTGGCGTGACCACGCCGGAGGATCTGTGGCGGCTCGTCGCCGAGGGCGAGGAGGCACTGACCCCGTTCCCGGCCGACCGCGGCTGGAACGTCGACGCGCTGTACGACCCGGAGCCCGGCAAACCCGGCCACTCCTACGTCAAGCACGGCGCCTTCCTCCACGACGCCGCCGAGTTCGACGCAGACTTCTTCGAGATCAGCCCGCGTGAGGCCGCCGCCATGGACCCGCAGCAGCGGCTGCTGCTCGAGGTGTCGTGGGAGGCGTTCGAACGGGCGGGCATCGACCCGGTTTCCCTGCGCGGCAGTGCGACCGGCGTGTTCGCCGGCGTGATGTACCACGACTGGGGCACCCGCCTCGGCACGGTGTCCGACGACATCGCCGGGTACCTCGGCAACGGCAGCCTCGCCAGCGTCGTCTCCGGCCGCGTGTCCTACGCGCTGGGGCTGGAGGGCCCGACGGTCACGGTCGACACGGCCTGCTCGTCTTCGCTGGTCGCCCTGCACTGGGCGGCGCAGGCGCTGCGCCGCGGCGAGTGCACGCTGGCACTGGCCGGCGGTGTCACGGTGATGTCCACTCCGGACACCTTCGTCGACTTCTCCCGCCAGCGCGGGCTTTCCGCCGACGGCCGCTGCCGCTCGTTCGCCGACGCGGCCGACGGCACCGGCTGGGGCGAGGGCGCGGGCATGCTGCTCGTCGAGCGTCTGTCCGACGCCCGCCGCAACGGGCACCCGGTCCTCGCGCTGCTGCGCGGATCTGCCGTGAACCACGACGGCGCGTCCAACGGCCTCACCGCGCCCAACGGTCCCTCGCAGCAGCGCGTGATCACTCGCGCGCTGGCCGACGCGGGCCTCACGCCGTCCGAAGTGGACGCCGTCGAAGGCCACGGCACCGGCACCACGCTCGGCGACCCGATCGAGGCGCAGGCGCTGCTGGCCACCTACGGCCAGGAGCGCGAAGAGCCGCTGTGGCTGGGCTCGATCAAGTCCAACATCGGCCACACGCAGGCCGCGGCCGGTGTCGCGGGCATCATCAAGATGGTCCTGGCGATGCAGCACGAGCAGCTGCCGCGCACGCTGCACGTCGACCGTCCGTCCACCGTGGTCGACTGGGCCGCGGGCGCGGTGCGGCTGCTCACGCAGCAGCAGGACTGGGCGGCCAACGGCCACCCGCGTCGCGCGGCTGTGTCGTCGTTCGGCATCAGTGGCACCAACGCCCACGTGATCCTGGAGCAGGCTCCCGAGATCGAGCGCGAGCAGCCGGCGGAGACGCAGGCCGTCGTGCCGGTCGCGCTGTCCGGCCGGTCCGCCGCCGCGGTGCGCGGGCAGGCGGCGCGGCTGCGGACGTGGCTGGCCGAGCACGAGAACGCCGGAGTCGCGGAGATCGCGCGATCGGTGGCCGCGACCAGGGCTTCGCTGGAGCACCGCGTGGTGGTCGTCGCCGCGACCGCGGCCGAGCTGGCCGACGGGCTCGACGCCGTCGCCACCGGTGCGGTCGAGCCGGACCAGGTCGCGGACGGGAAGCTCGCCTTCCTGTTCTCCGGCCAGGGTGCGCAGCGCGTGGGCATGGGCCGTGAGCTGTCCGAGGCCTACCCGGTGTTCGCCGAAGCCTTCGACGCGGTGTGTGCCGCCGTCGACCGGCACACCGACGTGCCGCTGCGCGACGTCGTCTTCGGCACCACCACGCTCGCCGACCGCGGGCTGCTCGACCAGACGCAGTACACGCAGGCCGGCCTCTTCGCCGTCGAGGTCGCGCTGTTCCGGCTCGCCGAGTCCTGGGGGATCGTTCCCGACGCGCTCGCCGGCCACTCCATCGGCGAGCTGGCCGCCGCACACGTCGCCGGGGTGTTCTCGCTCGACGACGCTGCCAAGCTGGTCGCCGCCCGCGGTCGTCTGATGGGCGCGCTGTCGGAGCGGCCGGGCGCGATGGTCGCGTTCGCCGCGCCGGAGGACACCGTGCGTGAGCTGCTGGCCGGGCACGACGACGTGAGCATCGCCGCCGTCAACGGGCCCGCCGCCGTGGTGATCTCGGGTGACGCCGACGTGGTCGCGGAGATCGAAAGCCTGGCCGGCGACATCCAGACGCGCCGGTTGCGCGTGAGCCACGCGTTCCACTCGCCGCTGATGGACCCGATGCTCGACGAGTTCGCCGCGGTCGCCGCCGGGCTCACCTACGCGGCGCCCCGGATCCCGATCGTCTCCACCGTCACCGGCCGCGCGGCCACCGACGAGGAGCTGCGCTCGCCGGAGTACTGGGTCACGCACGTCCGCGAGACCGTGCGCTTCGGCGCGGCGGTCGAAACGCTGGCCGGCAGCGGCGTCCGGACGTTCCTCGAGCTCGGGCCCGACAGCGTGCTGTCGGTGCTCGGCCCGCAGAGCGCCGAGGACAGCCACGGCAACGCGGTGTTCGTTCCGTTCGGCCGGCGTGACCAGGACGAGGTCCGGACGGCGCTGACCGCCGTCGGCCGTCTGCACACCAGGGGCGCGGCCAAGCTCGGCCCGCTGCTCGGCGACGGCCCGGTGCGGCTCGACCTGCCGACGTACGCCTTCCAGCACAAGCGTTACTGGCTCGACGCCACGCCGTCCGGCGACGTCACGGCCGTCGGCCAGCAGCCGCTGGCGCACCCGATGCTGGGCGCGGTCGTGCCGCTGTCCGGTTCGGACACGACGGTGCTCACCGGGCGGCTCTCGGCAGCGTCGGTGCCGTGGCTGGCCGACCACGTGGTCAAGGGCGCGATCCTCGTGCCCGGCACCGGCCTGCTGGAGCTGGCCGCGACGGCCGGCGACCAGGTCGGCCTGCCGGTGGTGGAGGAGCTGACGCTGCAGGCGCCACTCGTCCTGCCGCCCGACGGCGCGGTCGCGCTGCAGGTCGTGGTCGGCCCGACCGCCGACGATCGTCGTCCGGTCAGCGTGTTCTCCCGCCCGGCCGACACCGACGGCGAGTGGACGCAGCACGCGCTCGGCACGCTCTCGGCCGTCAGCCGGCCCGAACCCGCCGGGCTCACCGAGTGGCCGCCGCCGGGGGCGAGCGTGATCCCGGTCGAAGGCGCCTACGAGCTGCTCGCCGACCGCGGTTACGGCTACGGCCCGGCGTTCCAGGGCCTCAACGCCGCGTGGCGCCGGGGCAACGAGGTGTTCGCCGAGGTCGCGCTGCCGGAACCGGCCGCGGCCACGGCCGGCGCCTACGGCCTGCACCCCGCACTGCTCGACACCGCGATGCACGCCGACCTGCTCGGCGACCCCAGTGGCGCGACGCTGCTGCCGTTCGTCTGGAACGGCGTGACGCTGCACGCCGTCGGCGCCGCGGTGCTGCGCGTGCGGATCATCCGCCTGGACGGCGACGAGCTCTCGGCCATCGAAGTCGCCGACAGCGAGGGACGGCCGGTCGCGACGATCGAGTCGCTGGTGTCGCGGCCGGTGCAGAGGGAGCTCTCGGTCGCACCGGACACTGTGGACGGTTCGCTGCTGAAGATCGCCTGGCAGCCCGTCTCCGCGCCCCCCGCCGAGACCACCGTCGTGGCCGTCGGCCGCGGCCGGGTCGGCGTGGCCGCCACCTACGCCGGGTTCGCGGACCTGATCGGGGCCGTCGACCGCGGTGAGCCGGTGCCGGAGCTGGTGACGCTGTCGGTGCCGGAACGCGCCGGCGACGTGCCGGAGGTGTCCCGCGAGAACGCGGCTTGGCTGCTGGCGGAAATTCAGGCATGGCTGGCCGAATCGAGGTTCGCGGGCACGAAGCTCGCGGTTGTCACGCACTCCGCGACGGCCGCCGGCGGAGCAGGAGTGGACGTCACCGAAGGCGCGCTCTGGGGCCTGGCTCGCGCCGCGCAGGCCGAACACCCGGGCCGGGTGTTCCTCGTGGACGCCGACACCGCGACCACACCCGAGGACATCGCGGCCGCGGTCGCGTCGGGGGAGCCGGAGTCCGCGGTTCGCGCGGGTTCGGTGCTCGTGCCGCGGTACGCACGCACCGAGACCACCGGGGTCTCCCCGTTCGGCGAAGGAACGGTGCTGGTCACCGGCGGCACCGGCGGGCTCGGCGGCCTGCTGGCGCGCTACCTCGTCGCCGAGCACGGCGTGCGCGACCTGGTGCTCACCGGCCGCCGCGGCCTCGACGCCCCGGGTGCCGCGCAGCTGGCCGACGACCTCACGGACCTCGGCGCCACGGTCACGGTCGCGGCGTGCGACGTCGCCGACCGCGCGGCTGTCGCGGAGCTGCTCGACGCGTTGCCGCGGCTGTCCGCCGTGGTCCACGCGGCGGGCACGGCCGACAGCGGGGTCTTCGACTCGCTCACCCCGGACCAGCTGCACTCCGTGCTCAAGCCCAAGGTCGACGCCGCCTGGCACCTGCACGAGCTGACCGCTTCCCGTGAGCTGTCCGCGTTCGTGCTGTTCTCCTCCGCCGGTGGCCAGGTGCTGCCCGCGGGTCAGGCGAACTACGCTGCGGCCAACGCGTTCCTCGACGGTCTCGCGCAGTACCGCCACGCGGCGGGCCTGCCCGCGACCGCGCTGGCGTGGGGTCTGTGGGCCGAGAACACCGGCCTCGGCGGCGACCTCGCCGAAGCCGACCTCGCCCGCATGGCCCGGCTCGGCCTGCCCGCGGTCACCGCGGAGCAGGGGCTGGCGCTGTTCGACGCCGCGGTGGCCACGGAAGACGCCGTGGTCGCGCCGCTGCGCGTTGACATTTCGGCGCTCAAGGCGCGCACGGACGAGCTGCCGGCTCTGCTGCGCGGCTTCGTCCCGCCGAAGGCCCGCCGCGTGGCCAAAACCAAGGCCGCGAGCGGGGACAACGCGCTGGCGAACGAACTGGCCACCCTGGTCGAGAGCGAACGCGACCGCGTGCTGCTGGACCTCGTCCGCACGCAGGTCGCCACCGTCCTCGGTTACGCGGACAAGTCCGAAGTGGACGGAACCCGCGCGTTCAAGGAGCTCGGGTTCGACTCGCTGGCGGCGGTGGAGCTGCGCAACCTGCTCGGCACCGCCACGGGCCTGTCGCTCCCGGCGACGCTCATCTTCGACCACCCGACCGCCAAAGCCGTCGCCGACTTCGTGAAGGGCAAGCTGCTCGGCGCGGCCACCAAGAAGCCGACCATGCGCACCAACGCCACCAGTGTTTCCATGCAGGAACCCATCGCCATCGTCGGCATGGCCTGCCGTTACCCCGGTGGCGTGCGGTCGCCCGAGGACCTGTGGCGGCTGCTCGTCGACGAGGTCGACGCGGTCAGCGGCTTCCCGACCAACCGCGGCTGGGACACCGAAGGCATCTACGACCCCGAACGCGGTAAGCGCGGCAAGACCTACGCCAACCAGGGCGGGTTCCTGCACGACGCCGCCGAGTTCGACCCGGCGTTCTTCGGCATCGGCCCGCGTGAGGCCATGGCGATGGACCCGCAGCAGCGCCTGCTGCTGGAGGCGGCGTGGGAGGCCATCGAACGCGCCGGCATCGACCCGACGGCGCTGCGTGGCAGCCTGACCGGCGTCTTCACCGGCGCCATGTACGACGACTACGGCAGCCGCGCCCCCGGCGCGCCCGCCGACGTCGCCGCCTACATCCCCAACGGCAGCTCGGGCGCGGTCGTCTCCGGCCGCATCTCCTACCTGCTGGGGCTCGAGGGCCCGTGCATGACGGTGGACACGGCGTGCTCGTCTTCGCTGGTCACGCTGCACCTCGCGGTGCAGGCGCTGCGGGCGGGCGAGTGCGGACTGGCGCTGGCCGGCGGCGTGACGGTGCTTTCGCAGTCGGACCTGTTCGTCGACTCCAGCCGTCAGGGCGTGCTTTCGCCCAACGGCCGCTCGAAGTCCTTCTCCGCCGCGTCCGACGGCGTCGGCTGGGCCGAGGGCGCGGGCTTGCTCCTGCTGGAACGGCTCTCCGACGCGCAGCGCAACGGCCACGAGGTGCTCGCCGTGGTCCGTTCGAGCGCGGTGAACCAGGACGGCGCGTCCAACGGGCTCACCGCCCCGAACGGCCCTTCGCAGGAACGCGTGATCCACGCGGCGCTCGCCGCCGGTGGACTGCGTCCGTCCGAAGTGGACGCCGTCGAGGCGCACGGTTCGGGCACGAAGCTGGGTGACCCCATCGAGGCACAGGCCCTGCTGGCCACCTACGGCCAGGACCGGCCCGAGGGGCACCCGCTGTACCTGGGTTCGGTGAAGTCGAACATCGGCCACGCGCAGGCCTCCGGTGGTGCGGCCGGCGTGATGAAGGTCGTGCAGGCACTGCGGCACAACCTGCTGCCGCGGACGCTGCACGTCGACGCGCCGTCGCCGGTCGTCGACTGGACGACGGGGGACATCGAGCTGCTGACCAAGGCTCGGCCGTGGCTGCCGAACGGGCGACCGCGGCGTGCCGGTGTCTCGTCCTTCGGCATCAGCGGGACCAACGCGCACATCATCATCGAGGAGGCGCCGCCGTCCACTGTGGAGGCTCCGCGGGCCAGTGCTCCGGCGCTGCCGGTGGTGCCGCTGCCGCTCGCGGGTTCGGTGGGTCAGGCGCTGGCCGACCAGGCCGCGCGGCTGGCCGAGCACCTGCGCGCCGACCCGGAGCTGAACCTGACCGACGTCGCGTACTCGCTCGCCACCGGCCGCGCGGCGCTCGACCACCGCGCGGTGGTGCTGGCCGCCGACCGCGAGGCCGCGCTGAAGGCACTCGACGGACTCGCCACCGGCGGGACCCCGGCGGGCACCGTGACCGGCACGATCAGCGCGGCCGACCTGACCGCGTTCCTGTTCACCGGCCAGGGCGCGCAGCAGCCGGGCATGGGCCGCGGGCTGTACGAGGCCTTCGGAGTGTTCGCCGGCGCGTTCGACGAGATCTGCGGCCTGTTCGACGGCGACATTCGCAGTCTCTCCGAGACGGACGTACCGCTCAAGCAGGTGATCTGGGCCGAGAAGGGCTCCGACGACGGGAAGCTGCTCAACCAGACCGCGTACACGCAGTGCGCGCTGTTCGCGATCGAGGTCGCGCTCTACCGCCTGATCGAGTCGTGGGGCGCCGCGCCCGACTACGTGGCCGGGCACTCGATCGGCGAGCTCGCCGCGGCCCACGTGGCCGGGGTGCTTTCGCTGGCCGACGCCTGCACGCTGGTCGCCGCTCGCGGCCGGCTCATGCAGGCGCTGCCGAGCGGAGGTGCGATGGCCGCGATCGCCGCCACGGAAGACGAGGTGCGAGCCGCGCTGCCGTCCGACGTCGACGTCGCCGCGGTCAACGGCCCGCGCTCGGTCGTGATCTCCGGGCCGGAAGCATCGGTGCGGGCGGCCATGACCGTGTTCGCGGACGCCGGCCGCCGCACGAAGCAGCTGGTCGTGTCGCACGCGTTCCACTCGGCACTGATGGAGCCGATGCTGGCGGAGTTCACGAAGGTCGCCGAAAGCCTCACCTACTCCGCGCCGGCGATCCCGGTGGTGTCGAACGTGACCGGGCAGATCGCCACGGCCGCCGAGCTGTGCTCGCCCGCCTACTGGGTGGGGCACGTCCGGGAAGCCGTGCGGTTCGCCGACGGGGTCACGACGTTGCTGGGCGCCGGCGTCACGAGGTTCGTGGAGCTGGGCCCGGACGCGGTGCTCACGGGCATGGCCCGCGAGAGCGACACCGCGGCGGCAGAGCGGCCGGACCGCGTGGTGCAGGTGCCGGCGATGCGGCGTGGCCGCGACGAGGTGACCACGCTGTTCACCGCGCTCGGCACGCTGTATTCGCGCGGCGCCAGCCTCGACTGGCGGGCGCTGTTCGCCGGCCGCGGCGCGTCCACTGTGGACCTGCCGACGTACGCGTTCCAGAACAAGTCCTACTGGCTCGACGCGACCAAGGGCACCGGCGACGTGGGTTCGCTGGGCGCCAAGTCCGCCGCGCACCCGCTGCTGGGCGCGCTGGTGGAGCTGCCCGACGGTGGCGCCGTGCTCACCGGCCGCCTGTCCACGGCGACGCAGCCGTGGCTGGCCGACCACGTGGTGATGGGCCGCACGATGCTGCCCGGCACAGCGTACGTCGAGCTGGCCGCGCACGCCGGGGACCAGGTCGGAGCCGCGGTGCTGGAGGAGCTGACCCAGCAGGCGCCACTGCTGCTGCCCGAGGACGGCGTGAATCTGCGCGTGGTCGTCGGCGCTCCGGACGTGAGTGGCCGCCGCGAGTTCTCGGTGCACTCGCGGGCCGCCGAACGCGGCGCCTGGACGCAGCATGCGGCGGGCACGCTCACCACCGGGACACCGGCCGCGGAGTTCGACCTGGGGGCCTGGCCGCCGGCGGGCGCGGAGGCCGTGGACCTGACCGGGCTGTACGACGACCTCGCGGGCCTGGGCTTCGGCTACGGCCCGACATTCCGGAACCTGCGCGCGGTCTGGCTGCACGAAGGTGACGTGTTCGCCGAGGTCGCGCTGCCGGAGGGCACGGCGGCCGGCGAGTTCGGCCTCCACCCGGGGCTGCTCGACTCCGCGCTGGGCGCGACGGACTTCCTCGTGCCGGGCGGGCCGAAGGCGCTGACGGAGACGACGATCCCGTTCGCGTGGAACACCGTCTCGCTGTTCGCGGCCGGCGCGACGGCGCTGCGGGTGCGGGTGCGCAAGACGGAGAGCGGTTCCGAGCTGGCGCTCGCCGATGCGGCCGGTGCGGCGGTCGCGTGGATCGAGTCGCTGGTCACGCGGCCGGTGTCGGAGAGCCAGCTCGGCGCGAAGGTGCCGGACTCGCTCTACCTCATCGACTGGGTGCCCGCGTCGGGCGTGCGGCTGGCGCCTTCGATCGACGGCTGGGCCGTGCTCGGCGCCGACGACAGCTCTTCTGACGAACTCGGTCTCGGCCTGCCGGTCCACACCGAGCCGGTGACGGCCGACGTGCTGGTGCTGCCGGTTGCGGCCGAGGACGGCGACGTGCCGGCCCGCGTCCACGCGACCGTGCAGAAAACGTTGGCGCTGCTGCAGAACTGGCTCGGCCGGTTCGACGACGGCAAGCTCCTGGTCGTCACCCGCGGCGCGGTCGAGGCGGACACGCCGGACCTCGCGCAGGCGCCGGTCTGGGGCCTGGTGCGGGCCGCGCAGGCGGAGAACCCGGGCCGGATCCAGCTGGTCGACGTGGACGGCAAGTCCGAGTCCGCGCAGGCGCTGCCCGCGGTGGCGGCTTCGGGTGAGCCCGAGGCGGTCGTCCGCGCCGGTGAGGTGCGCGTGCCGAGGTTGGTGCGCGTGACCGAGATCGGCGAACCGCTCGAGTGGAACCCGGACGGCACGGTGCTCATCACCGGTGGCGCCGGTCTGCTCGGCGGGCTGCTGGCCCGGCACCTGGTCGCTCGTGGTGCCCGGGACCTCGTCCTCACGAGCCGGCGGGGCCTCGACGCCCGGGGTGCTCGGGAGCTGGTCGAGGAACTCGCCGGGCAAGGCGCGAAGGTCACCGTGGCCTCGTGCGACGTCACCGACCGCGCCGAGCTGGCGGGGCTGCTGGAGACGCTGCCGAAGCTCACCGCCGTGGTCCACGCGGCGGGGCAGATGGACAGCGCGGTGCTCGGTGCCCTCACTCCGGAGCAGGTCGAGACCGTGCTGCGGCCGAAGGTCGACGCGGCCTGGCACCTGCACGAGCTCACGGCGTCACGTGACCTGGCCGCGTTCGTCCTCTACTCGTCGGCAGGCGGCCTGTTGCTGGCCGCGGGGCAGGCCAACTACGCGGCGGGCAACGTGTTCCTCGACGCGCTGGCCGAGCACCGCGCGGCGCAGGGCCTGCCGGCGACCTCCCTGGCTTGGGGTCCCTGGGTTGGCACCGACGGCGAGGTCGACCTGGCGCACATCGCCCGGTACGGCGTCGCGGAGTTGACCGCGGAAGACGGGCTCGCGTTGTTCGACGCCGCGCTCGCGGTCCGGCAGCCGGCACTCGTGCCGGTGGAGCTGGCCGACCTGAAGGAAGCCGACCGCGTGGCCCCGCTCCTGCGTGGCCTGGTGGTGGCGCCGTCCCGGCGAGCGGCGACGGCCGCGGTGACCACCGCACCGGAAGCCGGTTTCGTCGATCGGGTCGCCGCGCTGCCGGCGAGCGAGCGGGAAGCGGCCGCGCTGCAGCTGGTCTGCGAGCACGCGGCGGCGGTCCTGGGTTACGACGACGCGTCTGCAGTGGGAGTCGAGAAGGGCTTCACAGACCTCGGCATCGACTCGCTGGCGGCGCTGGAACTGCGCAACCGGCTCGGGGCGGCGACGGGGCTGCGGCTGCCGGCGACGCTGATCTTCGACTACCCGAGCCCGCTCCCGCTGGCCCGTCACCTGCTGGCGGAGCTGCTGCCGGAGTCCGAACAGGACAGTGCAGTCGAGGAGAACGACGAAGCGGCATCCGCAGTCGCGGCGATGGACCTGGCCGACCTGGTCCGCTCCGCGATGGGTGGCGACCAGACCGACGAACGAGGTGAGTCCCGGTGACCCAGTCCCCGTCGACCGAGCAGATTGTCGCCGCGCTGCGGCAGTCCATGACGGACAACGAACGGCTCAAGGCGGACAACAAGAAGCTCTCCGCCCAGCTGCACGAGCCGATCGCGATCATCGGCATGGGCTGCCGCTACCCCGGCGGTGTCACGACTCCGGACGAGTTGTGGCAGCTGGTCGCCGGCGGTGTCGACGCGATCGGCGAGTTCCCGGCCGACCGCGGCTGGGACACCGCGTCGATCCACGACCCCAGTGGTGCCCGGCCCGGCACGACGTACTCGAACGAAGGCGGGTTCCTGCACGAAGCCGCTGACTTCGAGCCGGAGTTCTTCGGGATCTCGCCGCGCGAGGCGCTCACGCTCGACCCGCAGCAGCGCGTGCTGCTGGAGACGGCGTGGGAAGCCGTGGAGCGCGCCGGGATCGTGCCGGCGACGCTGCGCGGCACCAGCACCGGCGTGTTCACCGGCGTGATGTACCACGACTACGGCGCGGGCACCAGCGACGGCAGCCTCATCTCCGGGCGTGTCTCGTACACGCTCGGGCTTGAGGGCCCGTCGGTGTCGGTGGACACGGCGTGCTCGTCTTCGCTGGTCGCCATGCACCTCGCGGCGCAGGCACTGCGGAGCGGTGAGTGTTCGCTGGCGCTGGCGGGCGGCGTGACGGTGATGGTGACGCCGGACATGTTCGTGTACTTCAGCGAGCAGCACGGGTTGTCCTCCGACGGGCGCTGCAAGGCGTTCGGCAGCGGCGCCGACGGCGTCGGCTGCTCGGAGGGCGCCGGGATGCTGCTGCTGGAGCGGCTTTCGGACGCCCGCCACAACGGTCACCACGTGCTCGCCGTGCTGCGCGGCAGCGCGGTGAACTCCGACGGCGCGTCGAGCGGCATCACGGTGCCCAACGGACCGGCGCAGCAGCGCGTGATCCGCGCGGCGCTGGCCGACGGTGGCCTTGAGCTGTCCGATGTGGACTTCGTCGAGGCACACGGCACCGGCACGAAGCTGGGTGACCCGATCGAGGCGCAGGCGCTGATCGCGACGTACGGCAAGGTGACGACGCCCGACCGGCCGCTGTACGTCGGCTCGTTCAAGTCGAACGTCGGGCACACGCAGGCCGCGGCCGGCGTCGGTGGCGTGATCAAGGTGGTGGAGGCGCTGCAGCGTGGTGTCCTGCCGCGCACGCTGCACGCCGAGGAGCCGTCACCGCACGTCGACTGGTCCGACGGCACGGTCGCGTTGCTCGCGGACGAGCGGGCGTGGCCGGAGACCGGACGGGCGCGGCGGGCCGCGGTGTCGTCGTTCGGCATCAGTGGCACCAACGCGCACGTGATCGTGGAGCAGGGTGACCCGGCTCCGGAGCCTACGGCCGAGGGCAGGCCCGTGACGTGGCTGTTCTCGGCCACCGGGTCCGACGCGCTGCGGGCGCAGGCGGGCCGGCTGGCGGAGGTTTCGGGCTCGGCGGCGGACGTCGGGCTGTCGTTGGTGACCACGCGGACGTTGGCCGAGTACCGGGCCGGTGTCGTGGCGGCCGATCACGTCGGTGCGGTGCGGGCGTTGACGGAGTACGCCGCAGGGCGCGCGCCGGCCGGAGTTGTCGAAGGTGTCGCGGCGCCGGGGAAGACGGCGTTCCTGTTCACCGGCCAGGGCGCGCAGCGGGCCGGGATGGGGCTGGAGCTGGCGTCGGCGTATCCCGTCTTCGCCGCCGCGCTGGACGAGGTCGCCGCCGAGCTGGACCCGCACCTGGACACGCCGCTGTGCGAACTGCTGGCGGACGCGGCGAAGCTCGACGAGACCGGCTACACACAGCCGGCGCTGTTCGCGGTCGAGGTCGCGGTGTTCCGGCTCCTGGAAGCGTGGGGGGTGCGGGCAGACCGGCTGGTCGGGCATTCGATCGGCGAGCTGGCGGCCGCGCACTGTGCCGGGGTGTTTTCGCTGGCCGACGCCTGTCGACTGGTCGCCGCGCGGGCGCGGCTGATGCAGGCGCTCCCACCCGGCGGCGCGATGGTCGCGGTGCAGGCGACGGACGACGAGGTCCGGCCGCTGCTCACCGACGGCGTCGGGATCGCCGCGGTGAACGGGCCCGATTCGGTCGTGCTGTCCGGGGTCGAGGACGCGGTGCTGGCGGTCGCGGAGAAGTTCGCGCGGAAGTCGCGGTTGCGGGTGTCGCACGCGTTCCACTCGCCGTTGATGGAGCCGATGCTGGCCGAGTTCGCCGCGGTGGCGGCGAAGGTGAGCTTCTCGGCGCCGACGATTCCGGTCGTCTCCACGGCGGGCGGCGATCTGTCCACTCCGGACTACTGGGTGCGGCAGGTGCGTGAAGCAGTGCGGTTCGCTGACGCCCTGCGCGCGGTGCTGGACGACGGCGTGAGCACGTTCGTCGAGGTCGGGCCGAGCGCGGTCCTCACGGCGATGGGGCAGAGCTGCCTGGCCGGCGACGAGCGGGCGACGTTCGTGCCGGTGCTGCGCAAGGACCGGCCGGAGGCCGAAAGCGCGGCCACGGCGGTCGCGACGCTGTTCACGGCCGGCGTGCCCGTCGACTTCGAGGCGTTCTATGCCGGGGCCCACTGCGTGGAGCTGCCGACGTATGCGTTCCAGCGCAAGCGTTATTGGCTCGACAACCAGACCGGCGCCCGCGTGCGTGGCGTGGCCGAGGTCGGCCAGCGCGAGGCGGGACACCCGTTGCTGGGTGCTGTCGTGGTCGCGGCGGACTCGGGTGGGGCGGTCCTCACGGGCAAGCTTTCGCTGAGCGCGCAGCCGTGGCTGGGCGACCACGTGGTGCAGGGCGCGGCGTTGTTCCCGGGCACGGCGTTCGTGGAGCTGGCCGTGCGGGCCGGCGACGAGGTCGGGTGCGCCCGGCTCGACGAGCTGACGCTGGCCGCGCCGCTGATCCTGCCCGAGCAGGGCGGCGTGCGGCTGCAGGTCACGGTCGGTGCGGAAGCCGAAGACGGCACGCGGTCGCTGGGGATCTACTCGCAAGCCGACGGCGCAGACGAGTGGGTTCAGCACGGCAGCGGGCGTCTTTCGTCCACTGTGGACGCCTCGCCGGAAGCCGCCGAGTGGCCGCCGGCGGGGGCGGTCGAGATCGACGTGACCGGCCGCTACGACGAACTCGCGGCCCAGGGCTTCGACTACGGGCCGGTGTTCGCCGGACTGCATCGCGTCTGGCAGGTGGATGACCGGCTCGCGGCCGAGGTGGCCGTACCAGAGCACGCGAACGCCGAGGCCTTCGGCTTGCACCCCGCGTTGCTGGACGCCGCGTTGCACACGATCGGCCTCGCCGGGCCGACGGAGGACAGGCCGGTGCTGCCGTTCGCGTGGTCCGGGGTGTCGCTGCACGCCGGTGGCGCGTCGAGCCTGCGGGTGCTGATCTCCTCCGACGTCGAGAACACGGTGTCGCTGACGGCGACCGACCCGAGCGGTTCGCCGGTGCTGAGCGTCGAAGCGCTGGCGCTGCGGCCGATCGCCGACGACGCGTTCGCGCCGGCCGAGCGCTCTGCGGTGGACGACTCGCTGTTCCGTGTCGAATGGCCGGCCTGGTCCGGTGAGCCGGCCGCCGCCGTGACGTCGGCGGTGCTCGGTGAGGACGTCTTCGGTCTCGGTGGACAGTCTTTCGCGGACCTCGAATCACTGGTCGCCGGGATCCGTGGTGGCGACGCGGTCCCGGACGTGGTGTTCGTGCCGTTTGCCGAGCCCGAGGAGGCCACGCCGGCAGGAGCACGCGAAGCCGTGTACCGGCTGCTGGCGCTGGCGCAGGCGTGGGTCGGGGAAGAAATGCTGGGTGCGTCGCGGCTGGTCGTCGTGGCGCGCCGCGCGATCGGCACCCGCCCGGACGAGGCCGTGGCCGACCTGACGCACGCGGCGCTCTGGGGTGTCGTGCGGACCTCGCAGCTGGAGTACCCGGACCGGTTCATGGTCGTGGACCTGGACGACGGACCGGTGCCGGTCGCCGAGGCCCTCGGGGCGATGTACGCCGACGAGCCCGGTGTGGCCGTGCGCGACGGCCAGGTGCTCGTGCACCGGCTGGCCAAGTTCGTGCCGGCCGAAAAGCCGGTGCACCTCGACGGAACCGTGCTGGTCACCGGGGCGACGGGCGTGCTGGGCAAGCTGATCGCGCGGCACCTGGTGACGTCGTACGGCGTGCAGGACCTGCTCCTGACCAGCCGACGGGGACTCGATGCGCCTGGAGCGCGGGAGTTCGTGGCTTCGCTGGAGGAGCTGGGAGCTTCCGTCTCGCTGGTCGCGTGCGATCTGGCTTCGCGGGCCGCGGTGGTTTCGCTGCTGGACGGCGTTTCCCTGTCCGCGGTGATCCACACGGCCGGTGTGGTCGACGACGGCGTGCTGCTGTCACTGACTCCGGAGCGGATGGACGCGGTGCTGCGGCCCAAGGTCGACGCCGCGTGGCACCTGTCGGAGCTGACGGCGTCGATGGACCTGGCGGCCTTCGTGCTGTACTCGTCGGCCGGCGGCACGCTGGGCGCGGCCGGTCAGGCGAACTACTCGGCGGCGAACGTGTTCCTGGACGCGCTGGCGCAACACCGCGTCGCGGCCGGGCTGCCGGGCGTTTCCCTGGCCTGGGGCCTGTGGTCCGAGGGCGGCATGTCCGGCGAGCTCGGCGACACCGACCTCATCCGCATGGCCCGCTCCGGCGTGTTCGGTCTGTCCTTTGCGGACGGTCTGGAGCTGTTCGACGCCGTCTTCGGGACGACGGAACCGGCGTTGGTGCCGGTGCGGCTGGACATGTCCGGGCTGCGAGCCGACGCGCACAGCGTGCCGGCGATGCTGCGGGGGCTGGTCAAACGGTCGACGCGGCGTCGGGTCGAGGTGGTCGACGACTCATGGGGCCGCATTTCCTCGCTGCCCGCCGGAGAACGTCCGCGGGCCGTCGTGGAGCTGGTCTGCGGGACCGCCGCGGTGGTGCTCGGACATGACAACGCCGGTGCCGTCGACCCGCGCAAGGGCTTCATCGAGCTCGGCTTCGACTCGTTGACGGCGATCGAGCTGCGCAACCGCCTCGATGTGGTGACCGGGCTGCGGCTGCCGGCCACGCTGATCTTCGACTACCCCTCGGTGGAGGTGCTGGCCGAGTTCCTCGCGGAGTCCGTGGAGGACGGCCCGTCCGACGTCGAGGTGCGGGTGGAGGAGCTGGTGGCGGCGCTGCGGAATGCGGACGCCGACGTGCGGGGCAAGGTTCTGGAGCGGCTGAAGACCGTCGTGGGGGAGTTCTCCGAGGACGACGAGGTCGAAGACGCCAGCGCCGACGAGCTGTTCGCGATGCTGGACGAGGAGCTCGGCGCGCGGTAATCAGCCCAGAGAAGCGGGCCGTCCACAGTGGATGCTGTGGACGGCCCGTTTCGTGTGTCCGGGGAGCGGAGCGGCAAGCGCTCGACGCTCGGGGAAGGACGCGGATCGCGGGCCTGGGACCGTGGTGTCCCAGGGCGTTCTGACGCGTCCGGAGGGTGCGGCTTGGAGAAGTGCGACGGCAGCCGCGGCCGCCCTGGTGCTGAGGCCTCGGTGATCAGGCCTCGGTGAGCAGGCCGAGGGAGCACAGCGAGCCGGCCAGCGCGATGATGTCGTAGCGCGTGTCCTCCTCGTCGGTGCCCCACAGGGCGGACAGGACGGCCGCGGCGCGGTCGACGTCACCGTTCTGCTGCTTCAGCGCGATCCACATCGCCGCGGCGACGGGCTCGCACTCGATCTGGCGGCGGGTGGCGCGGCAGGTGAGCTCGAGGTGGCCGTTGGGGAGCATCCGCTGGGTGACGCCGGGAGCGGTCTGGATGGCCATCATGACTACCTCCGAGGGAAGTGGTTCCGGGTGTTTTCTTGATGTACCTAGTTTCGCGGAACCGGGCCTGCCGGACCATGGGGTCGGCACCTGAACGTCAGGTGGGGTTTACCCACCCCTACCGCGGCGCCCGATCCGGGGTTGCGCGCTGCCACCGAGCCAAGGTCGTGGCGACCGAGCCCACGACGCCGTCGAGCTGGCTGTTGAGGTAGAAGTGCCCGCCCGGGAACACGGCGACGTCGCAGCTCGCGGTGGTGTGGGCGCGCCAGGCGCCGGCCTCGTCGAGGTCGGTCACCGGGTCGGTGTCGCCGACGAGAACGTGGATGGGGCATCGCAGCTCGGCACCGGCGTCGTGGCGGTAGGTCTCCACGGCCGTGTAGTCGCCGCGGACGGCGGGCAGCACCATGCGGAGCAGCTCGTCGTCGCCCAGCACCGCGGTGTCGGTGCCGCTGAGCTCCTTCAATGCGGCGATGAGGCCGTCGTCGTCGCGCTGGTGCACGTACTCGATGCGCTGGGCCGAAGGGGCGCGGCAGGCCGAGGCGAACAGGCCGATCAGCTCCGCGCCGCGGGCCTCGAGCCGCCGGGCGACCTCGTAGCCCAGCGTCGCGCCCATGCTGTGGCCGAACAGCGCCACGGGCCGGTCGAACCACGGGCCGAGGTCGTCGGCGAGCGCGTCGGCCATGGCGGCCAGGTCGTCGAAACAGCGTTCGCCACGGCGGTCCTGGCGGCCGGGGTACTGCACGGCGACGACATCGGCGGGCAGCCCGGCCGCGATGGCCGCGCGGGAGAACGGGAAGTAGGCGGTCGCCGAGCCGCCGGCGTGCGGCAGGCACACCAGCCGCACCCGAGCGTCCTCGACCGGGTGGAAGCGCCGGACCCAACGACTGGTTCTTTCGTTCACGGCAGTCACAGTTCAGGAAGTGTTCGGGCCGGTGCGCGCGCGGGCAACCCCTACCGCCCCGGGAAGTGGTTGGGGGGCAAGGAAACCCGCAGCAACAGAACGTGACGTGATCACCCCTTCGGGTGACTTTAGATCGGGGTTGGTTGCCCTTAGGGGGTCACTGCGAGTCTCGGAGTCGCAGGAAGATGACCAGTGGGTCGAGGAGCTTGCGATGGGCGTGAACTGGGGGCAGAACCGCCGAACCGATCCGCAGGAGGCAGTGGGGTTTCTGGAAGGCCTGCTGATCGAATGCGACGCCGGTGCGGGGGAGACCGTGCTGGTGGGCGGCGGTCCGGCCAGCGGCAAGACACAGGTGCTGAACCAGGTGGTGGCACGGGCGAAGGAGCTGGGCATCCTCACGCTCACCGCGACCGGCGCGGCCGACGAGCGTGAGGTGGACGGCGGCGTGATCGACCAGCTGCTGGCCGGTCCCGCGCTGCCGAAAGCCGTGGCACGACAACAAGACAAGATCACCGAGCTGTGCGGCGCGCTGCACAGCGTGGCCCGCGAACGGCCGGTGCTGGTGGCCGTCGACGACCTCCACCACGTGGACGAGACGTCGGCACGGCTGCTGCTGAGGTTGCAGCGGCGCACCCGTTCGGCCGCTTTGCTGCTGGTGCTGACGCAGCCGGACACGTGGTACGCCGACGGCGGCCTCGAGTTCGCGTCGCAACCGCACCGCCACGTGCAGCTGACACCGCTGTCGATCGCGGCGATCGCGGAACTCGTGTCGGAAGACGGACCCCGTGCGCATGACGGGCTGCCCGAGCAGATCCACGAGCTCAGCGCGGGCAACCCGTTGCTGGTCACCGCGCTCGTGGACGCGTTCCGCAGCAGCACCGACTCCGGCTCGGCCTACTCCGAGGCCGTGCAACGGCTGCTGCACCGCTACGGCTCACCGATGCGTGAGGTCGCGACCGCGATCGCGGTGCTGGACACCGACGTCACCACCGAAGCCGTGGCCACCGTCGCCGGCGTGGACCCGCTCGACGCCGAGACGTCAGCAGGGCTGCTGGCCGAATCGGGCCTGGTCGCCGGTGTGCGGTTCCGGCAGCAGCCGGCCGCGGCCGCCGTGGTCGGCGGGCTGCGCGGCTCGGAGAAGGTGCGGCTGCATGCCCGCGCCGCCGAGGTGAAGCACGCCCGGGGCCTGCCGGCCGCCGACGTCGCCCGCCACCTCGTGGCCGCCGACGAGGCGAAACCCGAGTGGGCGCTGCCGGTGCTGGTGGAAGCGGCGGAGCAGGTGATGCTCGGCGACGACGTCGAGTTCGCGACCCGCTGCCTCAAGCTCGCGGCGTCCGTGACCACCGCCGCGTGGGAGCAGCAGACGATTTCCCAGCTGCTCGCGAAGATCACCTGGCGCGTCAACCCGGCCGCGGCGGCGCCGCATCTGGCTTCACTGCGCGCGGCGGGCGACGCGCTCGACCTGTCCGACCGGATCGCGCTCGCGCGGCAGTCGCTGTGGTTCGGTGAGCGGGACACCTTCGAGGGCGCCTTCGCGGCCCTCGACGCCGACGTCGAACCGCTCGACCCGCGCACGGCCGCCGAGCTGACGTTGGCCGGGCACTGGCACTACGGCGTCGCCCCGGCGGCCCCGAGCGCCGACGACCCGTGGCTGCACACCGCGAACACGCTCGCCTCCGTGTGGCACACGGGCGCGACCGAGGCGACGTCGGCGTGCGCGGAGCAGATCTTGCAGAACTGCCGGCTTTCGGACACTTCGCTCGAAGCGCTGGGCACCGCGATCGTCGCGCTCGCCTATGCCGACAAAGCCGACCGCGCCGAAGGCTGGTGCACGTCGCTGAGCGAAGAGGCCGAATACCGCGGTGCGGTGACGTGGAAGGCGATGCTCGACGCGCTCGGCGCGAGCCTGGTGCTGCGCCGGGGTGACGTCGCCGCGGCGACGGACCGGGCGAACCGGGCGCTGGCCCTGCTCGACGCGCCCAACTGGGGCGTCGCGATCAGCTACCCGCTCGCCACGCTGCTCTCGGCGCACACCGCGGCCGGCGCGTTCAAGGCCGCTGCGGCCGTGCTTCGGCAGCCGTTGCCGGAGGCGGTGTTCACCACGCTCGGCGGCGTGCGTTACCTGCGGGCCCGTGGCCAGTTCCACCTGGCCACCAACCGCGGTCTGGCCGCGGTCAGTGATTTCCAGCAGTGCCAACGGATCCTGCGTGAGCAGGAGCTCGACCTGCCGACGGTCGTGCCGTGGCGCACCGACCTCGCCGAGGCCAACCTGAAGCTGGGCAACCCGACGCTCGCCGTCGAGCTTGCCATGCAGCAGCTCGCGAGCGCGGCGCCGACCGACGCGTACTCGCGCGGTTCGGCCTTGCGGGTACTGGCTTTCGCCGGTGATTCCGCCGGCCGGGCGGGGCTGCTCAACCGGGCCGCCGAAGCGTTCAAGGCTTCGGGCGACCGGCTGGAGCTGGCCCGCACCACGCGGGCGCTCAACCAGCTCGGCCAGCGCGCGGAACGCTCCGCGGGCCTGGTCAAGCCGGTGCACGTGCCGCGCCAGGCCACGCGGGCGGTGACGTCGAGACCCGTGCCGCCCCGGCCCGTCGCCCCGCGCACGGAGGTGACGCCCGCGCAGACGACGCTCAGCGAAGCCGAGCTGCGCGTTGCCGAGCTGGCGGCCCACGGGCGCACCAACCGGCAGATCGCGGAGACGCTCTACATCACCGTGAGCACGGTCGAGCAGCACCTGACCCGGGTCTACCGCAAACTGGGCGTCGCCGGGCGCGCCGCACTGGCCGGCGAGCTCGCCGGCGCCGACAGCGGGCAGTGAGGGATCCGGTGGTGCTGACCGAGATCGAGCTGCTGGTGGCGGACCTTGCCGCGCACGGCACGAGTGTCCCCGCGATCGCCCAGCTGCTGGGAGTCTCCGCGAACGCGGTGGCCGACCACCTCACGGCCGTGTACCTCAAGCTCGGGCCGGCGGTGGCCTGAACTTCACGTGGGGGTGAGCGGGCCTCGGCCGGATAGGGTGAGGCGGTGCTGGGAGTGGTCGAGCGGCTGTGGCGGTATCCGATCAAGTCCACCGGAGGGGAGCGGCTGGACCACGTCGTGGTCGAGTCACGAGGATTCGCGGGTGACCGCGGGTGGGCCGTGCGGGACGCCGACGGGAAGTTCGGGTCGGGCAAGAACACCCGCCGGTTCCGCCGCATGCCGGGGCTGCTCCTGCTGGGTTCCCGTTGTCCGGAGGGGCTGGGCGAACCGCGCCCGCTCGACCCGGCCGGACAGCCGGTGACCGACAGCGAAGCGTTTCTGCGGGCGTACCTGCGCCGTGACGACGTGGTGCTGGCACGGGAGGGGGAAGTGTCGCATTTCGATGAGTTGCCGCTGAGCGTGCTGACGACGGCGACCCTCGACTGGGCCCGACGGGCTCTGCCGGGTGTGGCCGTCGACGAGCGCAGGTTCAGGCCGAACATCCTGGTGCGCACTCCGCCCGGTACCGCGCCCTTCGTCGAGGACGAGTGGCTCGGCAAAACCGCCGTGCTCGGCGGAGGAACGCTGATCGAGTTCGTCCGCTCCAGCGAACGCTGCGTCATGGTCGACGAGGCCCAGCCCGACCTGCCGCGATCCTCCCAGGTGCTCAAGACGATCGCCGCCGTGCACGACAACCGCCTCGGCGCGCTCGCCCGGGTACTCACCTCGGGCCGGGTGGCGCTCGGCGCCCCGCTCGCGTTTGCCTGACGTCGCGCACGTGAACGCGACGAAGGCCACCAGGTGCGGAACCTGGTGGCCTTCGGTGCTGGTGAGTGGCGTGACGACGTGGGTCAAGCAGTGCGGTCGGCGACAACCGCGGCGATGATGTCGTCCAGCGTGCGGGTGGGGACGAAACCGATCTGGTTGTACGCGCGGGTGCAGTCGGGGATGCGGCGCTGCATGTCCTCGTAACCCTCGCCGTAGGCCTGCTCGTACGGGACCTTCGCGATGGTGCTCGTCGAGCCCGTCGCGGAGATCACGCGTTCGGCCAGCTGCGCGATGGTGGTCTGCTCGTTGCTGCCGAGGTTGAACACCTTGCCGTACGCGGTCTCGTCGGCGAGCAGGTCGATCAGGGCGGGCACGACGTCGTGCACGTGGCAGAAGCAGCGGGTCTGCTGGCCGTCGCCGAAGACGGTGATGGGCTCGCCGGCCAGGGCCTGCGTGACGAAGCGCGGGATGACCATGCCGTAGCGGCCGGTCTGGCGCGGGCCGACGGTGTTGAACGGGCGCACGATCACCGTGCGCAGGCCGTGCTCCTTGGCGTACAGGTACGCGAACGTCTCGTCCAGCGCCTTGGCTTCGGCGTAGGACCAGCGGTTCTTCAGCGGCGAGCCGATGATGCGGTCGTCCTCTTCGGACAGTCCGTCGGCGGTGTTCTTGCCGTAGATCTCGCTCGTGGACGTCACGAGGATCGGGACGTCGTGGCGCAGCGCGGCGTCGAGCAGGTTCTCGGTGCCGTGCAGGTTGGTGCGCAGGCTCTCGAGCGTCTTGTCGAGGATGGTGAACACGCCGACCGCGGCGGCGAGGTGGAACACCGCGTCGACGCCGGCCATGCACGATTCGACGGCCGACGGGTCGGTCACGGAGCCGCGGACGAAGCGGAAGCCGGGGTGCCCGGCCACGGCGGTGAGGTTGTCGAGGGTGCCGGTGCTGAGGTTGTCCAGGGCGACGACCTCGTCGCCGCGGGCCAGCAGGTGCTCGGTGAGGTGGGAGCCGATGAAGCCGGCGCCGCCGGTGATCAGGTAACGCACGTCAGGAGTCCTCTCAGTTCGCGAACAGCGTGCGGTCGAAGCGGTAGGTGGCGTCGATTACGGTGCCGCACTGGGCGAGCCACTCGTAGGAGTGCCCGGGCTGGATCGTGTGGATCAGGGCGACGTCCCAGTCGCCGCCGTTCGGGTCGATGACGTTGTCGAGCGACCCGCCCGTCACGCGGACGTTCGGAACGAGCGGGTCGTGGTAGCCGACCTTGGCGCCCTTCGCGGCCAGCAGGTCCAGGATGTCGAGCGCGGACGACGAGCGCACGTCCTGCACACCCGGCTTGTAGGTCACGCCGACGACGAGCACGCGGGTGCCGGACATGCCCTTGCCGTCGCGGGAAAGCGTGTTGAGCACGCGGTCCACGACCTGCTTCGGGCGCTCGGCGATCGCGTGCATGGCCTGCGTGACGAGCGGCGCGTTGCTCTGCGTCGCGCGCAGCTGCCACAGCAGGTAGTGCGGGTCGCACGGGATGCAGTGGCCGCCGACGCCGGGGCCGGGGTGGAAGGCCATGAACCCGTAGGGCTTGCTGGCGGCCGCGTCGATGACCTCGATGGGGTCGATGGCGAAGCCGTCGCTGATCTCCGCGAACTCGTTGGCCAGCGCGATGTTCACCGCGCGGAAGGTGTTCTCGAACAGCTTGGTCATCTCGGCCGTCTCCGGCGAGCTGACGCAGTGCACGGCCGGGGTCAGCACGTTGATCACGCGCTGCGCCATCGCGGTGCACACCGGCGTGACCCCGCCCAGCACGCGCGGCGTCTCGGCCTGCGTGTGCGTGACGTTGCCGGGGTCGATGCGCTCGGGGCTGGACGCGACGAAGATGTCACGACCGACCGTGAAGCCCTTGGCGGTCAACGGCTTCACCAGCAGCCGCTCCGCCGTGCCGACGTAGCTGGTCGAGGTGAGGATCAGCGTCTGGCCGGGCCGCGCGTGGGAGATCAGGGCGGCGCACGCGCTCTCCAGCGGGCCAAGGTCGGGCATCAGGTACTCGTCGAGCCCGGTCGGCACGCACACCAGCACCGCGTCGGCCTCCGCCATGCGCGCGGAGTCGGCGGTGAGCTGGAAGTCCTCCTGGTGCACGGCCTTCTCGAGCCGGCGGTGGTCGGACTCGATGAGGTCGACCTCGCACGAGCGGATGGCGTCGAGGCGGTTCTGCGACAGGTCGATGCCGATCACCTCGACGCCGCCGGCGTGCAGGCCGAGCGCCGTCGGCAGCCCGACGTAACCCATGCCGATCACGGCGACCGACGTCAGTTTGGTGAGATCGGAGGTGGTCCGGAATTCAGCGACAGTTGTGGTCATTTCTCGTCACCCGTTTCTTGCAGGGCAGGGTAAAGGCAGGAAAGAAAGCTGGGGAAAACGCGCTCAATGCACGATCCGCACGATTTCGAACGCCTCGGCGAGCCCCGCCGAGACCTGCGAGCCGCGGTATTCGGCCAGGGCGCGTACGCCGCGTTCGCTGCGGGGGCTGGGCCACGGCTCGAGCTCCTTGCCGTAGGCGCGCAGCGCGTCGATCTTGCGGTCGAGGTGCGACTCGTCGAGTAGCTGCCAGTAGTTCGGGCGGAACGCGTTGGGCAGCCCCGAAGCTTCTCCGACATCGGTGGCGGAGCGGATCTCGAACGTGCGGACCTCCTTGACCGGGCCGCGGCCCGGCCGGCCCGCGACGCGAGCCGCGCGGCTGACCAGCGCGTGGTCGGTGGACAGGTCGCACATGCTGGTGGCGAACACCGTGTCCGGCTCGAACTCCCGGACCTCCTGCTCGACGACGCGGTTGAGGTCCAGGTGCCGTTCGGTGTCGAGGCGGTTGTCGCCGAACTCGTGGATGCTCACGCGCTCGATGCCGAGCGTCTTCGCGGCCAGCTCGATCGCGGCGGTGCGGTCGACGACACCGGTGCCGCTCACCGACCGCGAACCGTCGTCGTTGGTCAGGATGCAGAGCGACACGACGACGCCTTCGTCGGCGAGGCGGGCGATGGTGCCGCCGGCGCCGAGCGTCTCGTCGTCGCCGTGGGCCCCCACGACCAGAAGCTTCCGAATCTTCCTGTGCATAACCGATCCCCAGTCTCAGTCCAGCGGGCGAACCTCGGGCGAAAACGAGCGAGAGAATTGCTGTGAACGTGGGGAAATCTGTCACCCGGCCGCCGCGACCGACAACCCCTAAAGACCGTCTAAAGCGGACCTTGGTGCCCGGCGGAGAGCCTGGTGCAGGGGCTCTTAGGGGTGGGTCCGGCCGCGCTGGCGCTTCTATCGTCGGCCTGTCTGGCCTTACCGATCCGGCCAAAAGTGGGCGGGGACTCGGCCGGGCGTTGCCGCATCGGGCAACTGTTCCCGCTGTGACTGTGGCCGGATCGGTACCAAACAACACAGCGTCACCGGGAAGGAACGAGGACACGTGGGCAACTCCGAAGAAAAACTGGTCGGTGCGCTCCGAGCCTCGGTGAAGGAAACCGAGCGGCTGCGCGAGAAGAACCGCCGGCTCACCGAGGCCGCGCGCGAGCCGATCGCGATCATCGGCATGACCTGCCGGCTCCCGGGCGGCGCCGACACCCCGGAGGAGTTGTGGCGGCTGCTGGCCGGCGGCGTCGACGCCATCGGCGAGTTCCCGGCCGACCGCGGCTGGGACCTCGAGCGCCTCTACGACCCCAGCGGCGAACGCCCGGGCTCCAGCTACGTGCGCGAAGGCGGATTCCTGCACGACGCGCTGGACTTCGACGCCGATCTCTTCGGCATCAGCCCGCGTGAGGCCCTGCTGATGGACCCGCAGCAGCGGCTGCTGCTCGAGACGTCGTGGGAGGCCTTCGAACGCGCCGGCATCGCGCCGCACTCGGTGAAGGGCAGCCCCACGGGCGTGTTCGCCGGCACGATGTACCACAACTACCAGGGCAGCTACGGCTCGTCGGGCGTGATCTCCGGGCGCTTGGCCTACACCTTCGGGCTCGAAGGACCCGCGGTCACGATCGACACCGCGTGCTCGTCCTCGCTCGTCGCGCTGCACCTCGCGGTTCAGGCCCTGCGCAGCGGCGAGTGCTCGCTCGCGCTGGCCGGCGGCGTTTCGGTGATGTCGACGCCGCGCACCTTCGTGGAGTTCTCGCTCGACGGCACGCTCGCCCGCAGCGCGCGCTGCCGCACGTTCGCCGACTCCGCCGACGGCACCGGCTGGTCCGAGGGCTGCGGCATGCTGCTCGTCGAGAAGCTCTCCGACGCGCGCCGCAACGGCCACCCCGTGCTTGCCATCGTGCGCGGCACCGCGATCAACCAGGACGGCGCCTCCAATGGCATGACCGCGCCCAACGGCCCGGCCCAGCAGCGCGTGATCCGCCAGGCTCTGGCCAACGCGCGGGTGAGCCCCGACGAGGTCGACGTGGTCGAGGCGCATGGCACGGCCACCAAGCTCGGTGACCCCATCGAGGCGCAGGCGCTGCTCGCGACCTACGGCCAGGACCGCTCCGAGCCGCTGTGGCTGGGATCGATCAAGTCGAACGTCGGGCACACGCAGGCCGCTTCCGGTGTCGCCGGGGTGCTGAAGCTGGTGCTGGCGATGAACAACGGCGTGCTGCCGAAGACGCTGCACGTCGACAAACCGACCCGGCACGTCGACTGGAGTGCCGGGCGCGTCGAGCTGCTGACCGAATCTCGGCCGTGGGAGCGAGGGGACCGGCCGCGTCGGGGTGCGGTGTCGTGCTTCGGACTGAGTGGCACCAACGCACACGTGATCCTCGAAGAGGCGCCGGAGCCCGAAGCCGCCGACGGGCCTTCGCGTGATGACGCGGCGGTGCCGTTCGTGCTGTCTGGGCGCACGCCGCAGTCGCTGCGGGATCAGGCCACGCGGCTGGCGGAGCACCTCGTGGAGAACCTCGCGTTGCCGTTAGATGCGGCGCGCACGCTGGCCGTCGGCCGGACGCACCTCGACCACCGCGCCGCTGTGATCGGGCACACGGCCGACGAGCTGCTGGCGGCGTTGACCGCGCTGGCGAACGGCGAGCTCGGTGGCGTCAGCGGTCTGGCGCGGGGTGAGGCGACGCTCGGGTTCCTGTTCTCAGGTCAGGGTTCGCAGCGCGTCGGCATGGGCGCTGAGCTTGCCGCGAAGTTCCCCGTGTTCGCCGAGGCTTACGCCGCCGCGTGCGAGGAGCTGGACCGGCACCTGAACCGGCCGATCCGCGAGGTCGTGGCCGGTGACGCGGACGCGTTGGCACAGACGGGGTACACGCAGGCCGCGCTGTTCGCGTTCGAGGTCGCGTTGTTCCGGCTGGTCGAGTCGTGGGGTCTGGCGCCGTACGCGGTGTGCGGGCACTCGATCGGCGAGCTGGCGGCCGCCCACTGCGCCGGCGTGTTCTCGCTGGCCGACGCGGCGAAGCTCGTCGCCGCACGGGGCAAGCTGATGCAGGCGCTGCCCGCCGGCGGCGCGATGGTGGCGATCGAAGGCACGGCCGACGAGGTCGCGGAGCACGATCCCGAAGGGGCGGTCGACGTCGCCGCGGTGAACGGGCCGCGGTCCGTGGTCATCTCCGGGGCGGAGGATGCCGTGCTCGCCGTGGCGGAGAAGTTCGCCGGGCGTCGCACGACGAAGCTGAAGGTGTCGCACGCGTTCCACTCGCGGCTGATGGAGCCGATGCTGGCCGAGTTCCGCGCGGTGGCCCGGAGCATCACCTACACCGAGCCCACGCTGTCGGTCATTTCCAGCGTCACCGGCGGTGAGGTCTTCGCCGAGCTGACGGATCCCGAGTACTGGGTGCGTAACGTGCGCCGGCCGGTGCTGTTCGCCGACGCCGTGCGCGCGCTGTCGGCCGAGGGCGTGAACCGGTTCCTGGAGCTGGGCCCGGACGCGCCGCTGACGGCCGTCGTGCCGCAGTCCTCTTCGGACAGTTCCGTCGCGGTGGCCGCGCAGCGTCGGGACGTCGCCGAGGACGTCGCGTTGGTCACGGCGCTCGCGACCCTGCACGTCCGCGGGATCTCGCTCGACTGGGCTGCACACTTCGCCGCTCGCGGCGCGGAGCGCGCCGACCTGCCCACCTACGTCTTCCAGCACCAGCGCTACTGGCTGGAGGTCTCGTCCGACTCCGGTGACGTGACGTCGATGGGCCTCGACCCGGTCGACCACCCGCTGCTGGGCGCGGCGACGCTGCTCGCCGACGCCGAAGGCCTCGTCCTGTCCGGCCGGATCTCGGCGACCACCCACCCGTGGCTGAACGACCACGTCGTCGGCGGCGCGATCCTGTTGCCCGGCACGGCTTTCGTGGAGCTCGCCGTGCGCGCGGGCGACGAGGTCGGCTGCGGCCGTGTCCGGGACCTCACGCTGCACGCGCCGCTCGTCCTGCCGGAGAAGGGCGCCGCTCGGATCCAGATCCGCGTCGGCGCTCCTGACGCCGACGGTACGCGCCCGATCAGTGTCCACTCGCGACCCGACGACCTGTCCACGGCCAGCGCGTGGACCCGCCACGCCGACGGCACGCTCGCTCCGAGTTCCGCAGGCGCCGCGTTCGATCTCAGCGCGTGGCCGCCGGCCGGCGCCGAGGTGATCGACCTCGACGGGATGTACGACCTGCTCGCCGACCACGGCATGGCCTACGGCCCCGTCTTCCGTGGCCTGCGTGCCGCGTGGCGCAGTGGTGACGACGTCTTCGCCGAGGTCGCGCTGCCCGAGCAGGACCGCATGAGCGCGGAGGCGTTCGGCCTGCACCCCGCGGCGTTCGACGCGACCCTGCACGCCGTGGGCCTCAGCAGCGCGGCCGGTGAAGGCACGACGCTGCCGTACGCGTGGTCCGATGTGGAGCTTCACGCCGCCGGCGCCTCGGCGCTGCGGGTGCAGGTCCACCCGACGGGCGAGCAGACCGTGGAGCTCCGGCTCGCGGACACCAGCGGCGCGCCGGTCGCCCGCGTCGGCGGCCTGACGCTGCGCAGGATCAGCGAGGAGCAGCTCGCGGCCGCGCGCTCGACGCCGAGCAGCACCGACTCGCTGTACGCGCTCGACTGGGTCTCCACAACGCTGCCCGAAGCGAGCAGCACCGACTACACCGTGTACGAAGCCGGCACCGGCAACGACGCGGAGAGCGCCCGGACGGCTGTCCACAATGCACTGATGGCGCTGCAGTCGACGGCCGAGGACAAGCTGGTCGTGGTGACTCGCGGCGACCTCGCTGGTGCCGCGGTCGCCGGCCTCGTCCGCTCGGCGCAGGTCGAGAACCCCGGCCGGATCGTGCTGGTCGAAGGCGAGCCCACCCCGGAGCAGCTCGCCGCGATCGCGGTGGCCGACGAGACGGCCGTGCGCGTGTCCGGCGACGACGTGCGCGTGCCGCGGCTGGCCCGCGCGGTGCCGGAGCCGGCCGAACCCGTGGACTGGGCAGCCGGGACGGTGCTGCTCACCGGCGGCACCGGCGCGCTGGGCCGGATCGTCGCGACGCACCTGGCTCAACAGGGCGCGAAGAAGCTCCTGCTGGTCAGCCGCCGCGGCAAGAAGGCGCCGGGTGTTGCCGAGCTGGTCGCGCGGCTGGCCGAGCTCGGTGCCGAGGCCACCGTGGCCGCGTGCGACCTCGCCAGCGCGGCCGCCGTGAAGCGGCTGCTGAAGAAGCACCCGGTCCACGCCGTGGTCCACGCGGCCGGCGTCCTCGACGACGGCGTGCTGCCCTCGCTCACGCCCGAGCGCATCGACGGTGTCTTCGACCCCAAGGCTCTCGCCGCCTGGCACCTGCACGAGCTGGCCGGCGACGTCGCCGCGTTCATCACGTTCTCCTCGGCCGCCGGCGTGCTCGGCGCACCCGGCCAGGCCAACTACGCCGCCGCCAACGCCTTCCTCGACGCCCTCGCCGCCCACCGCCGCGCCGAAGGCAAGCCGGCACACTCGCTGGCCTGGGGCATGTGGGAGTCGGCCGCGGGCATGGCCGGCGAGACGCACGGCAAGCAGGGCAGACACGGCCTCGGCGCGTTCACGGCGGCCGACGGCCTCGCGCTCTTCGACGCGGCCGTCGGCTCGGCCGGCGACGTGTTCGTGCCGATCAAGCTCGACCTGCCCGCGTGGCGCGAAGCCGGCGGCGTGCCCGACCTCCTGCGCGGCCTCGTCCCGGCGGCGCGGCGCACGGTCTCCGACCGCGAGGCGGGCGCGGACTCCCTGCTGGGCAAGCTGATCCGGCTGCCCGCGGACAAGCGGCTCGACCACCTGCGTGAGCTGGTCATCGCCCACGCGGCCGCGGTGCTCGGGCACGGTTCGGCCGACGTCGTCGACGCCGACCGCGCGTTCAAGGACCTCGGGTTCGACTCGCTCACCGCGGTCGAGCTGCGCAACACACTCAACGAAGCCACCGGGCTGAGCCTCACGGCCACGCTCGTCTTCGACTACCCGACCGCGGGCGATCTGGCCGCGCACCTGCACGAATCACTGCTCGGCGACCTCAGCGACGCTGCCGAGTCCGAGCAGACCGTAGTCGCCGTCGGTGCCGACGAACCCATCGCCATCGTCGGCATGGCCTGCCGCTTCCCCGGCGGCGTGCGCACACCCGAGGACTTCTGGCAGCTCGTCGCGAACGGTGGCGACGGCACGTCGCGCTTCCCCGAGGACCGCGCGTGGGACCTCGACTACTGGCTCGGGATGTCGGCGGCCGCGGGCAAGGAGCCCAACGGCGGCTTCGTCACCGACGCCACCGACTTCGACGCCGGCTTCTTCGGCATCAGCCCCAACGAAGCCGTGATGATGGACCCGCAGCAGCGCATGCTGCTCGAGGCCGTGTGGGAAGCGTGCGAGTCGGCGGGCATCAACCCGTTGGCGCTCAAGGGAACCGACACCGGCGTGTTCGCCGGCGTGATGCAGTCGGACTACGACCCGGGCCCGCTCGGCACGCTCGCGCACAACGGCCTGTTCCGCGGCTCCGGCGCACTCGGCAGCGTGGTCTCGGGCCGCGTCGCCTACACCTACGGGCTGGAGGGCCCGGCCGTCTCGGTCGACACCGCGTGCTCGTCTTCGCTGGTGGCCCTGCACCTCGCGATCCAGGCGCTGCGCCAGGGCGACTGCTCACTCGCCCTCGCCGGCGGCGTGTCCGCGCTCGTCTCACCGGAACCGTTCGTGCACTTCGACAACAGCGGTACGGCCTCCGACGGGCGCACGAAGGCGTTCTCGGCCGCGGCCGACGGCGTGGGCTGGGCCGAGGGTGTGGGCCTGCTCGTGGTCGAGCGCCTCGCCGACGCGCAGCGCAACGGCCACGAGGTCCTGGCGGTGGTCCGCGCGAGCGCGGTCAACCAGGACGGCGCGTCCAACGGCCTCACCGCGCCCAACGGTCCTTCTCAGGAACGCGTGATCCGCCGCGCGCTCAAGCTCGCGGGGCTGACCGGCGCGGACGTCGACGTCGTGGAGGGCCACGGCACCGGCACCACGCTGGGCGACCCGATCGAGGCCAACGCGCTGCTCGCCACCTACGGCCGCGAGCGCTCGGCCGACGACCCGCTGTGGCTCGGCTCGGTGAAGTCGAACATCGGGCACACGCAGGCCGCCGCGGGTGCGGCCGGGGTCATCAAGATGATCCTGGCCATGCGTCACGGCGAGCTGCCGATGACCCGCCACGGCGACGACCCGTCGCCGCACGTCGACTGGTCGCCGGGCACCGTGCGGCTGCTCGCCGAGACGATCCCGTGGCCCGAGCGCGACCGTCCGCGCCGCGCCGCCGTTTCGGCCTTCGGGTACAGCGGCACCAACGCCCACGTGATCGTGGAGCAGGCGCCGCCCGTCGCCGAGCCCGAGCCGGTGCGGGCCGCCGGTGAGCGTGGCTCGGCTCTTCCGCCGTGGCTGCTCACCGCGCGCACGCAGGAAGCCTTGCCGCTGCAGGCTGCCGCTCTGCTGGCACACCTTGAAGAGTGTCCGGACCTGGACCCGCTCGACGTCGGGTTCTCGCTGGCCGTGCGCGAACCGGCGCTGTCCTACCGCGCGGCCGTGGCCGGCGACAATCGGGCCGACCTGGTGGCGGGCCTCGCCGCGCTCGCCGCGGGGGAGGACTCGGCGGCCGTCGTGCGCGGCATCGCCCGCGGTGGGGCGACCGCGTTCCTCTTCCCGGGGCAGGGCACGCAACGGCCGGGGATGGGCCGTGAGCTGTGCGCCGCGTTCCCGGTGTTCGAGCATGCGTTCAGCCAGGCGAGCGTGCTGTTCGACGACCACCTCGGCCGCTCGCTGCGTGAGGTGATGTTCGCCGAAGAGGGTTCCGTCGACGCGCAGCTGCTCGACCGCACGGCGTTCACGCAGGCCGCGCTGTTCACCATGCAGGTGGCGCTCTACCGGCTGGTCGAGTCGTGGGGCCTGCGGCCAGGGGTATTGCTGGGCCACTCCGTCGGCGAGATCGCCGCCGCGCACGTGGCCGGCGTGCTGTCGCTCAAGGACGCGGCGAAGCTCGTCGCGCACCGGGGGCAGCTCATGCAGGAGCTCTCCGGCGGTGCGGTGTTCGCGGTCGAAGCCGACGAAGCCGAGGTGACGCCGCTGCTCACCCCGGCGTGCGGGATCGCCGCGATCAACGGCCCGCGCTCGCTCGTGGTCTCCGGTGCCGAAACCGACGTGCTGGCCATCGCCGAGCACTTCCAGGCGGAAGGCCGGCGCACCAAGCGGCTCGCGATCAGCCAGGCCATCCACTCGCCGCTGCTCGACGAGATCCTCGACGAGCTGCGCGAGATCGCCGAAGAGCTCACCTACGAGCCGGCCCGGCTCCCCGTGGTGTCCACCGTGGACGGTGCGGTCGTGGACCCGGAGCGCTGGTGCGACCCGGAGTACTGGGTGGCGAACTGCCGCCGGTCCGTGCGGTTCCTCGACGGCGTGCGGGCACTGGAGGAGTTCGGTGCCGCGCGGTACGTGGAGCTGGGCACCGACGGCACGCTCGCCGCGATGACTCAGACCTGCCTCGCCGGCGACCCGCGTGACGTCGTGGTGATCCCGCTGCGCGCCAAGGCCCAGGGCGAGCTGCGCGGTGCGCAGCTGGCCGCCGGCCGGTTCTTCGCGCACGGCCTCGGTCTCGCGCCCGCCAAGCTGTTCCGCGGCGCCGAGCAGGTGCAGCTGCCGCCGTACGCCTTCTGCCGCACGCGGTTCTGGCCCGAGGTGGACATGGAGGCCCTGCACGCCACCGGTGACCTCGTGACGACCGGGCTCGACGCGACGGAGCACCCGCTCGTGGCCGCGTCGCTGACGGTGGCCGGTTCCGCGCAGGTGGTGCTGACCGGCCAGGTGTCGGTGCACACGCACCCGTGGCTGGCCGACCACACCGTCGGCGGCGCGATCCTGTTCCCGGGCGCGGCTTTCGTCGAGCTGGCCGTGCGGGCCGGAGACGAAGCCGGCTGTCCGCGGATCGACGAGCTCACGCTGGAGGCGCCGCTCGTGCTGCCCGAGCTCGGCAAGGTGCGGCTGCAGGTGGTGGTGGACGAGCCGGACGGCTCGGGTCGCCGCCCTGCGTCGGTGTTCTCGCAGGCCGACGCCGCCCAGCCGTGGGTGCGCCACGCCGCCGGGGTGCTCGCTCCCGAGACGGGGGCTGAGCCCGCCGGGCTGTCCGTCTGGCCGCCGGCGGGTGCGGAACCCGTTGAGCTGGACGGGTTCTACGAAGGCTTCGCGGCCGCGGGCCTGGGTTACGGACCGGCGTTCCAGGGGCTCACGGCCGCCTGGGTGTCGGGTGACGAGGTCTTCGCGGAGGTTGTGCTGGAGGACCCGGCCGCCGAGCGGTTCGGGTTGCACCCGGCCGCGCTCGACGCGTCGCTGCACGCCATCGGGCTCGCCGAGAGCGTGACGGTCGAGGGCGGGCTGCCGTTCGCGTGGACCGGCGTGCGGCTGCACGCGGTGGGCGCGAGCCGGCTGCGGGTGCGGATCACACCGCTGGGCGCGGACTCCGTGGCGATCGAGCTCGCCGACCAGACCGGGCGTCCGGTCGCGTCGGTGGACTCGCTGGTGCTGCGGGCGGGTGCCGGTGGCACGACGGTCGCGCGGGCGCCGGAGTCGTTGTTCGGCTGGGCTTGGCTGCCCGTGCCGGTGGCCGGTGGTGCGGACGTGCCCGTGCTGTTCCCGAGCCTGGACGCGGTGCTCGCCACCGGGCCGGTGCCGGACGTCGTGGTGCTCGATCGCCGTGCCTCGGCTGTTGTCGGCGACGCGCTGGAGGATGTGCAGAACTGGCTTTCCCGGCCGGAGTTCGCGGCGGCCACGCTGGTGGTGCTCACGAGGGGCGCGGTGGCGCGCGAAGGTGAGGACGTCACGGATCTCGCCGGGTCCGCGCTGTGGGGCCTGGTGCGCGTGGCGCAGTCGGAGAACCCGGGCCGGTTCGTGCTCGTCGACTCCGACGAGGCTTCGCTGGCGCTGCTACCGGGTCTTCCCGGCTCCGGAGAACCGCAGTTCGTGCTCCGCTCGGGCGTTGCGTACGCAGGGCGGCTCACGCGGCCGGCACCGTCGGCCGAGCCGGAGGCCGCGTTCGGTCCTGAGGGGACGACGCTCGTCACCGGGGCGACCGGTGCGATCGGTTCGCAGCTCGTGCGGCACCTGGTGACCGAACACGGCGTGCGGCGGCTGGTGCTCGTGAGCCGGCGAGGCTCGGCTACCGGCCTGGTCGACGAGCTGACCGAGCTGGGTGCTTCGGTGACCGTCGCGGCCTGCGACGCCGCCGACGAAACCGCGCTGGCCGACGTGCTCGCCGCGATCCCGGCCGAGCACCCGCTGACCGCAGTGGTGCACCTGGCCGCCGTCGTCGACGACGCGACACTGCCGTCGCTGACCCGCGAGCGGCTCTCGGCGGTGCTGCGGCCGAAGGCCGACGCGGCGCTGAACCTGCACCGGCTCACCGAAGGCCTGGATCTCTCGGCGTTCGTGCTCTTTTCCTCCGTCGCCGGGCTGCTCGGCAACGCGGGCCAGGGCAGCTATGCCGCGGCCAACACGTTCCTCGACGGCCTCGCCGCGCACCGGCGGTTCCGCGGGCTGCCCGCGCAGTCGCTCGCGTGGGGTCTGTGGGAGGACGCGGGACTCTCCGAAGCAGACCGGGACCGGTTGGTGCGCAACGGAATCTCGCCTCTGTCCACCGAGGAAGGAATGGCGCTGTTCGACGCCGCCCTCGCGCGGCCGGAGGCACTGCTCGTGCCGATGAAGGTGCTCGCCGGCGAATCCGAGGACGTGCCGCCGGTGTTCCGCGCGCTCGTCACGCCTTCACGGCGCACGGCGTCGCGGGTCGCGAGCGACGCGGAGGGGCTGAAGCGGCGGCTCGCCGGACTCGAACCGCTGCAGCGCGAACGGGCCGTGCTGGACCTGATCCTGGACCGGACGGCGGCGCTGCTCGGGTACGCCGGCGGCACCGCGATCGACGCGTCGCGGCACTTCCTGGAGTCGGGTCTCGACTCGCTCACGGCCGTCGAATTGCGCAACGGCCTCAACGACGACACGGGGCTGCGCCTGCCGGCCACGGTGGTGTTCGACCACCAGACCCCGGCCGGCCTGGCCACGCACCTGCTGTCCGAACTGGACACCACGGTCGCGGCTCCGGCGCAGGACGACTCCCTGCAGGAGCTCTTCGCCGACGCGGTCCGGGCCGGCCGGGTGCAGGACGGGCTGAGCATGCTGGGCGCGGTCGCGAACCTGCGTCCCGCGTTCACCTCGCCCGCCGACGTCGACCGGCTGCCCGCACCGGTGCGGCTGAAGGAGGGTTCGGCGGCCACGCAGCTGTTCTGCTTCGCGACGCCGGTCGCGACGGGCGGGGTGTACCAGTACGCGAAGCTCGCCGCCGGCTTCCCCGGCGACCACGAGCTGCACGCGGTGCCGATGCCGGGCTTCCTGCCCGGCGAGGCGCTGCCGTCGACCCCGGAGGCGATCGTCGAGGTCCTCGCGGAGAGTCTGCGCAAGGCGGCGGGCGATCGTCCGTTCGCGCTGCTGGGCTACTCGTCGGCGGGCATCCTCGTCCACGCTGTCGCGGAAACTCTGGAACGCACGGGCACCCCGGCCTCGGGCGCCGTGCTCCTGGACACCTACGTGATCCACGAAGGTGCGGGTGAAGACGTCCGCGCCAGCGAGGAGGCCGCCGCGGACCTCGCGAAGGGCATGCTGCGCCACGAATCGCAGTACGGTTCCTTCGACCGCACGAAGCTCACGGCGATGGCCCGCTACATGGACCTGCTGCCGCAGATCACCGTCGCGGACCTCGCCACGCCGTCTCTGCTCGTGCGGCCCACGGATCCCTTCGACCCGGCCGCCACGACGTGGCAGACCACCTGGTCCCACGCGGGCACCACCCGCACCGTCCCGGGCCACCACTTCACCCTCATCGACACCGACGCCCCGACCACCGCCCACGCCGTCTCGGCCTGGCTCACCGACCTCGCCTGACCCCCTGCTGAAAGCACCCCAATGCGGCGTTGGTTGCGCTGAGCGCACCGAACGCCGCATTGGGTGCGTTGAGCGCAACCAACGCCACATTGGGGTGGTCAGCGGGTCTGGGCGAAGCCCGCCACGCCGGCGACGACGTGGTCGAGGCCGGCCTCGAGGAAAGCTTCCGCCTCCGGTTGTGTTGCGGGGTACTGGCCTTCCTCGACCAGGCCGGCCAGGTGCGTCGAGCCGAGGCGGTCGAGGTGGGGCAGCAGGTGATCGCGCACAGCGGCGGCCTCCCCCGGGCCCGCCGGGGTCGCGAGGCGCGCGGCGGCGGCGTGGGCGAAGCCCGTCACCATCGTGACGCAACCGAGGAGGTGTCCTTTGTGGACGCCGGCGCGGGTGAGGGCGGCCAGGAGGAGCTCGGTCCACGCCAGGCGGTTGGGCGTGATCGCGTCGCCGCTGCGCGGCAGGTCCAGCAGCCACGGGCGGGTCAGCAACCGGTCGACGACGGCGCGAGCCCAGGCCCGTACGTCGGCGTGCCAGTCGTCGGAGGCGACCAAAGCCGGCGGCGGTGGGCCCCAGCCGGCGTCGGCGAGCAGCACCGTCAGCTCCTCTTTCGAGCTGACGTAGCGGTACAGCGCGTTGGTCGTCACGCCGATCTCGTGCGCTATGTTCGGCAGGGAGGCGCCCGCGGCGCCCTCGGCGTCGGCGAGCTCCACGGCCGCCGCGACGATCTGTTCGACGGTGTGCGCGGGCCGCGGTCCGCGCCGCGGCGGCGGGGCGCCGCCCCAGGCGAGTGTGAGCCCCGGGGGCCGTTCGGGTGTCGTGTCCCTGTCCAGCATGGTCCGCATCTTCCCTGGCGAGTACTCCGGCAGTAAACTGTGAGAGTCTTGCACTGATTCGGGCGGAGGGCGAGCGGACGTGATCGAGACCAAGCCGGTGGCTTCGGCCATCGGCAGGCTGCTGTGGCCGGAGCGTACGCAGGTCACCGAGCTGGACCGCAAGCTCGCGGTCACGCGGATCGAGCACGCACGAGATGAGGGGCAGTACGACGAAGCCGAGGCGGCGCAACGGCTCGCCCGGGTCGAATCGGCTGGTGACCACGCCGCGTTGACCGCCGGGGTGGCCGGCCGCGCGGAGGCTGCGGTGCCGGCGATCCTGCAGGCCGCGCCGCGGGTCGCTGCTGCCGTGTGGGCCGTGGCGAGCGTGGTCAACGTGCTGGTCTACCTGATCCTCGGCCTGGTCAGCGGCCACTGGGACGGCCCGTGGCCGATCTGGCCCGTGCTCGGCGGCGGCCTGATCGTGCTCGGCCTGTGGTCCACCCGTGAGCGCGACCGCCGGATGCGCCTCGCCGGCGAGTGACGCGCAACCCCTGACCTGGTGAAAAGGGTCCTGGGTTCCCCTTGGCGAACTGGTCCGCTAAACTGTGCAAGCCATACACAGTTCAACGATCGGGGGCCGAGATGGCCGAAACGACAGACAGTTCGACGGCCGGGGGGCGCACCACCGCTCTGAAGGTGGTGGCGATCGTGTGGCTGGTAGCCACCGGTGTGCACCTGCTGATCTGGCTGATCATGTGTGCCGTCACGCTGAGCCTGAACCACTCGCCGTTCTTCATCTGGCCGCTCATCGGCGGCGCCGTGATCGTGGTGCCCTGGTGGCTCGCGGTCCGCGGCCGGTCGAAGGAGAGGGCCACTCGGTCATGACGACGATGACGGCCACCGGGTCGCCCGTCCGGCTCGACTCGGTGAAGAAGACCTACGGGCGCGGGGAGAACGAGGTCGTCGCGCTCGCCGGCGTCAGCGTCGACTTCCCGCGCGGCAGCTTCACCGCGGTGATGGGCCCGTCGGGCTCCGGCAAGAGCACGCTGCTGCACTGCGCGGCGGGCCTCGACCGGCCCGACTCGGGCAGCGTCACGCTCGTCGGCACCGACCTCAAGGGCAAGAGCGAGACGCAGCTGACGGAGCTGCGGCGCGAGCACGTCGCGTTCGTGTTCCAGTCGTTCAACCTCATGCCGGCGCTCAACGTCGAGGAGAACATCACGCTGCCGATGCTGCTCGCCGGTCGTGAGCCGGACCGGGCGTGGATCGCGCAGGTCGTGGGGCGGGTCGGGCTCACGCACCGCGTGAAGCACCGTCCCGGTGAGCTTTCCGGCGGCCAGCAGCAGCGCGTGGCGATCGCCCGCGCGCTCGCGGGCCGGTCGGAGGTGACGTTCGCCGACGAGCCGACCGGCGCGCTCGACACGAGCACCGCGCTCGAGGTGCTCGGCCTGCTGCGTGAGCTCGCCGACGCCGGCCAGACCATCGTGATGGTCACCCACGATCCGGTCGCGGCTTCCTTCGCCGACACGGTTCTGTTCCTTGTGGACGGTCAGATCGTGACGCGTATGGCCGCCCCGGCCGTGGAAGCCGTGGCCGGCGAGCTGGCGCGCCTCGGCGCCCAGGCCAAGCTGGCGAGGGGGCAGCAGTGAGCCCGCGGCGCGTGGTGCTCCGGATGGCGCTGGCCAGCCTGCGGTTCCGCGCCGCCGCCTCGCTGGCGACGTTCGTCGCGATCCTCGTCGGCTGCTCGCTGCTCATCGCGTGTGGCGGCCTGTTCGAAACCGCGCTGACGCTCGACGCGCAGCCTCAGCGCCTCGCCGCGGCGCCCGTGGTGGTCGGCGGTTCGGCCGGGTTCAAGCTGCCCGACGAAGAGTCGCAGGTCGTGCCCTACAGCGAACGCGCCGGGGTGCCCGCGGACCAGCTGACGCGGCTGGCCGGCGTGCCCGGGGTGCGCCAGGTCGTGCCCGACGTCTCGTTCCCGGCAGTCCTCGTGACCGCGGCCGGGCCGCAGGCGGGCGGCGACGCGCTCGCCGGGCACGGCTGGGAGTCGGCCGCGCTGGCGCCGTACACGCTGGCGAGCGGCACGCCGCCGCAGAACACCGGACAGGTCGTGCTGGACGCGACTTCCGCCGCCGGGGTCCAGGTCGGCGGCCAGGTGGCCATCGCCGTGGACGGCGCGCAGCCGCGTGATTTCGTGGTCACGGGCATCGCGCACTCCGACGTTTCGGGGCCCGCGCTGTTCTTCTCGGCCGGTGACGTTCAGCAGTTCGCCACGCACCCGGGCACCGTCGACCTCGCCGGCGTGTTCCCGGCGCCCGGCGTCGACGCCGACGACCTGGCCGGGCGCCTCGCCGAGCAGGTCCCGGGGCTGACCGTGCTGACCGGCGCCGACCGCGGTTCCGCGGAGTTCCCCGGCATCGAGGCCGCCCAGCTGCCGCTGATCCTGCTCGCCGGCGTCTTCGGCGGCATGGTGCTGGTCGTGATGGCGCTCGTGGTGTCGGCGACGATCAGTCTCACTGTGCGGCAGCGCCAGCAGGAGCTCGCGTTGCTGCGGGCCACCGGCGCGACGCCGAAACAGGTGCACCGCATGGTGCTCTCCGAGACGATGGTGGTCGCGGTGCTGGCCGCGATCGCGGGGGTGTTCCTCGGCCGGTTCGTGGGCACGCGGATCTTCGCGATCACCACCGAGGACGGCGTTCTGCCGCCGCAGCTGGAGTTCAGCCAGGGGATCATCGCGTTCGCGGGCGGCTTGCTGCTGGCGCTCGGGATCTCGTTCGCCGCCGCGTGGTTCGCCGCGCTGCCGGCCGCGCGGTCCCGTCCGCTGCAGGCGCTCGCGGAGGCCTCGATCCCGTCGGCGAAGGTCAACGACGTGCGCAAGTTCGGCGCGAAGATCTTCGCCGGGTTCACGGTCCTGCTGGCCGTGGCGACGCTGTTCCTGCCCGTGGACATCGCCTCGGCCGCGTGCGGTCCGGCGGTGCTCACCGGTTCGATCGCCGTCGCGCTGATAGGCCCGGAGCTGATGGCCTACGTCGCCACGCGCTTCGGCCCGCTGATCCGGCGGGTCGGCGGCCGCGACGCGACGCTGGCCGTGATCAACTCGCGCACGCGCGCCGTGGCGTTCGCCGCGGTGCTCACGCCGATCACCCTCGCGACCGCGGTCGCGCTGGGCAACGTGTACGCGGAAACCACACAGCAGCACGCGATTGTCGGCGCGTACGCCGAGCAGCTGCAGGCCGACGCGGTGGTCGACAGCGGCACCGGGGCGGTCTCGGCCGACCTGGTGCGCGCCGTGCAGCAGGTGCCGGGCGTGGGCACGGTTTCGCCGCTGGTCACGAGCCAGGGCTGGATCGAGGAGCCCTACGACGGCAACGGCAGCGACCCGGGCCGGCTGCTCGGCGTCGACGCGGGTGACACCAGCGTGCTCGCCACTCCGGTCACGTCGGGGACGCTGCGCGACCTCACCGGCGACACCGTGGCGCTGCCCGAGGACATCGCGGACGACCTGGACCTCAAGCTCGGCGACACCATCACCATGCGCCTGGGTGACGGTGGCCAGGCGCACGTGCGGATCGTCGCGCTGCTGGACAGCCCTTCGGGGTACCCGAGCATCGTGCTGCCGGCGGCGTTGCTCGCGCAGCACACGACGTCCGGGGTCGCGAGCCGGCTGCTGGTGCGCGCGGCGGACGGGCAAGACGCCTCGGCCGTCGTCTCGGCCGTGACCGCGGCCACGCACAACTGGCCCGGGGTCGTGGTCGGCGACTCGGACACGCTGACGGAGAGCTTCGCCGCCAGCGCCGACGTCGAGGCGATGATCCACTACCTGCTGGCCGTGCTGGCGATCGCGTACGCGGCCATCGCTGCGGTGAACACCCTTGCGGTGGCGGTGCTTTCGCGGCGGCGGGAGTTCGGCGTGCAGCGGCTGGCGGGCGCGGGGAGGCGTCAGGTCCGGTCGATGCTCATGATCGAGGGCGGGATCCTGGCGGTGCTCGGGGTTGTGCTCGGCACGGTGATCTCGTTGTTCACCATGGTGCCCATGGCGATCTCGTCCGGGACCATCGTGCCGGTCGGGCCGATCTGGGTGTTCTTCGCGGTGATCGCGGCGGTGTTCGTGATCGTGTGGCCGGTCACCGCGCTTTCGGCCCGGCTCGCCATGCGGCGCAGCCCGATCGAGGCGGTGTCGCTGCCCGGGCAGTGACGTTTGTAGGGGTACGCGGGCCGGTTCCGGGTGGATAGTCTCGAATTCGACTATCCGCACCGGGCCGGCCCGGTTTCCCTTTTCTGGAGTGGATTTCCATGCGAGTACTCCTGGCCGCGCCGTCGTCGCCCGCCCGTCTGCGCACGCTCGTCCCGCTCGCGTGGGCGCTGCGCACCGCGGGGCACGATGTGAAGATCGCCGGACGGCCCTCGTTCGTCGAGGAGATCCTCAGCACCGGCTGCGTCGCCGTGGACCTCGAAGAGAGCGACGGGGAAACGCTCGCCGAATCGGCCGCGCTGGTCGAGTTCGTGAAGCTCTGGCGGCCCGAGGTCGTGGTCTCCGACGCGCTGGCTCCCGCCGGCACCGCCGCCGCCCGCGCGGGCGAGGCCGTGGCGGTGCGGCTGCTCGGCGCCGGTGACGAACCGTCCACTTCCGACGCGGACACCACGTTCGACGTTGTGCCTCCTTCGTTGCGGGACAACAGTTCGGGCGTGCGAGCCGTGCGGCACGTGCCGCACTTCGGCCCCGTCGTGGTGCCGAACTGGTTGCGCCGCAAGGCCCGGCGGGCCCGGATCCTGCTTTCACTCGACGACACCTCGCTGTTCGGCCCGGTCTTCGACGCCGTCGCCGCCGTGGACGTCGAGCTGCTGTGCGCGGCGGGCGCCGACGCGTTCGGCCCGGGGACCACGGTTCCCGCCAACGTGAAGCTCGTCGACGTGGCCCCGCCCGCCGCTGTGCTGCCCACCTGCGCCGCGGTCGTCCACGACGGCGATCCGGCCCTCGCGCTCGCGGCGGTGGCCCACGGCCTGCCGCAGCTTTCCCTGACCGGCACGGCTTTCACGACTCGCGTGGCCGAAGCCGGCGCCGGGTTCGTCGGGGCCGCAGGCCGGCTGGCCGACGTGATGGCCGACGACGCGGTGCGGGCCAAAGCCGTGGCGCTGCGCGAAGAAATCGCCGCGCTGCCGGCCGCGCACGCCGTGCTCGCCGAGCTGACGCGGTGATTGTGGGGCCGCCCCGGCCCCGTTAGGGGTGGGGCGGCCACCAGGGCCTCGGTAGCGTTTTCGACGTGGCACCTTCCACCCCTTTCCGCGGTTAGGTGGGTCGAATCCGTGAGTACCGAAAGCCCGTCCGGTGAGAACGAGCGCAAACTGCTCGGTTATCTCAAACGCGCGACGACGGAACTGCGCGAGACCAAACGCGCCCTGCAGGAATCGCGCGACCGCGACAGCGAACCCCTGGCGATCGTCGGCACGGCCTGCCGCTACCCGGGCGGGGTCCGGACGCCGGAAGACCTGTGGCAGCTGGTCGACACCGGCACCGACGCCATCGGCGAGTTCCCGGCGGACCGCGGCTGGCCGCTCGACACCCTGCACGACCCGACCGGCGAACGCCCCGGCACCACGAACACACGCGAGGCCGGTTTCCTCTACGACGCGGCCGAATTCGACCCGGAATTCTTCGGCATTTCCCCGCGCGAGGCGCTTTCCATGGACGCGCAGCAGCGGCTCATGCTGGAAACGGCTTGGGAAGCGCTGGAACGCGCAGGAATCGTGCCGGAAACCCTGCGCGGCAGCAGCACCGGCGTGTTCGCCGGCGTGATGTACCACGACTACGCGGGCCACGCGGCCGCCGGCAGCGTGGTGTCCGGCCGGGTCGCCTACACGCTCGGGCTGGAAGGTCCCGCGCTCAGCGTGGACACCGCGTGTTCCTCCTCGCTCGTCGCCCTGCACTGGGCCGGCCAAGCGCTGCGCCGCGGCGACTGCTCGCTCGCGCTCGTCGGCGGCGTCACGGTGATGGCGACGCCCGAGACGTTCGTGTACTTCACCGAGCAGCGCGGGCTGTCCGACGACGGGCGCTGCAAGGCGTTCGCCGCCGCGGCCGACGGCACAGGCTGGGGCGAGGGCGCGGGAATGCTCGTGCTGGAACGCCTTTCCGACGCGGTTCGGCTGGGCCACCCCGTGCTCGCCGTGGTCCGCGGCAGCGCGGTGAACTCCGACGGCGCGTCGAGCGGCTTGACCGTCCCCAATGGACCGGCACAGCAGCGGGTGATCCGCAGCGCGCTCGCGTCGGCCGGCCTCACGCCCGCCGACGTCGACCTCGTCGAGGGCCACGGCACCGGCACTAAGCTGGGCGACCCGATCGAGGCGCAGGCCCTGCTGGCCACCTACGGCCAGGACCGCACGGAACCGCTGTGGCTGGGTTCGCTCAAGTCCAACATCGGCCACACCCAGGCCGCGGCGGGCGTCGGCGGCATCATCAAGGTCGTCGAGGCCATCCGGCACGGAGTGCTACCGAAGACGCTGCACGTGGACGCTCCTTCGCCTCACGTCGACTGGGCTTCGGGCGCGGTCGAGCTGCTTACCGAAGCGCGCGAGTGGCCCGAGACCGGGCGGCCGCGGCGGGCGGCGGTGTCGTCGTTCGGGATCAGCGGCACCAACGCGCACGTGATCATCGAGCAGGCGGAAGAGCCGTCGTCAGTGTCGGAACTGACGGAGCCCGAGGTGACGGTGCCGGTGGTGGCATGGCCGCTGTCGGCCGATTCCTCGGACGCACTGGACGCCCAGGTACGGCACCTCGCCGAGCACCTCGACCCCGCGCTGTCGATCACCGACGTCGGCTTTTCCCTGGCCACAACCCGGTCCGCGCTGGACCACCGTGCCGTTGTCGTCGGCGCGAACCGCGAGGAACTTCTGGCCGGCGGTGGTGTGCGTGGCGTCCGGGGCACGGGCCGCACGGCGTTCGTCTTCACCGGCCAGGGCGCGCAGCACGCGGGCATGGGCCGGGAGCTCGCAGCCGCCTATCCGGTGTTCGCCGAAGCCTTCGACCAGGTGTGTGCGCTGCTCGACGCCGACGTGAAGGCCGCTCTGGACGACGGGGACCTGCTGGAGCAGACCGGATACACCCAGCCCGCGTTGTTCGCGTTCGAGGTGGCGCTGGCCCGGTTGCTCGAACACTGGGGCGTGCGGCCGGACTACGTGCTGGGCCACTCGATCGGTGAGCTGGCCGCGGCACACGTCGCCGGGATCCTGTCCCTTGAGGACGCTGCCACGCTCGTCTCGGCCCGCGCCAAGCTCATGCAGGCGTTGGCGTCCGGAGGCGCGATGGTGGCGGTGCAGGCGACCGAGGACGAGGTCACGCCGCACCTCACCGACGGGGTGAGCATCGCCGCGATCAACGGCCCCGGCTCAGTCGTGCTTTCCGGAACCGAAGACGCGGTCACCGCAGCCGTCGCGAACTTCGCCGACCGCAAGTCCACGAGGCTCAAGGTCTCGCACGCGTTCCACTCGCCGCTGATGGAGCCGATGCTGGCCGAGTTCGCCACCGTGGCGAAAAGCCTCACCTACACGAAGCCGCGGATCCCGATCGTCGCCACGGCCGGCGGCGATCCGTCCACTCCGGACTACTGGGTCCACCAGGTCCGCGCCGCCGTACGCTTCCACGACGGCGTGCAGACGCTGACCGGCCACGGCGCCACCACGTTACTCGAAGTCGGCCCCGCCGCGGTCCTCAGCGCGCTCGACGACACCTTCGTCCCCGCACAACGCAAGGGCCGGCCCGAAGCACACGCGCTGGTCACCGCCGTCGCGACGCTGCACACCCGCGGCGCCGACGTCGACTGGGCCGCGTTCTACGCCGGTGCCCGCCGCGTCGACCTGCCGACCTACGCCTTCCGCCGCACCCGCTACTGGCTGCCCGCGACCACCGCCTCGGGCGACCCGGTCGAGCACGGCCAGGAGCGCGGCGAGCACCCGATGCTCAGTTCCGTGGTGCGCGTGGCCCACAACGGCACGCTCGTGCTCACCGGTCGTCTGTCGGCCACCGGCTGGATCGCCGACCACGTCGTGCTCGGCTCGACGCTGTTGCCCGGCACCGCGTTCGTCGAGCTGGTCCGCCGCGCCGCGGACGAGGCCGGCTGCGGCACCATCGAGGAGCTGACTCTCGAAGCCCCGCTCGCGTTCGCCGAGCGCGGGGGAGCCGCGATCCAGGTGACCGTCGAGGCCGCCGACGAGCACGGCCGCCGCGCCGTCGCCGTGCACTCGGGCTCCGACGGCGAATGGCTCCGCCACGCGACCGGCTTCGTCGTGACGTCGGCCGCGGCTCCGGCGTTCGACCTCACCGCGTGGCCGCCCGCCGGCGCCACCGAGGTCGCGCTGGACGATCCGTACCTGACGCTGGCCGACCTCGGTTACCACTACGGCGAAGCCTTCCGGGGCTTGCGCGCGGTGTGGCGCCAGGGCGACGACGTCTACGCCGAGGTCACGCTCCCCGTCGGCCCGGAAGCCCGCGACTACGGCCTGCACCCCGCGCTGTTCGACGCCGCGATGCACGCCCAGCTGCTCGGCCCCGCACCCGAAGGTGACACGGCGCCGATGCTGCCGTTCGCGTTCTCCGGCGTCACACTGCACTCCGCCGGGGCCGCCGCGGCGCGGGTGCGCGTCTCACCGACCGGGCCGGACACGATCACGCTGCAACTCGCCGACGCCACGGGCGCGCCCGTGCTCACCGTCGACGCCCTCGCCGCGCGGCCGATCTCGCTCGACAAACTCGCCGGGGACTCGCTGTTCCGGACCACGTGGGAACCGGCCACTCCGGGGGCCGTGCTCGACGGCGTACGGGTGCTCGAACTGTCCACTCCGAACGGTCCCGCGCCCGCCGCGGCCCGCGCCATCGCCCGCGAAGTCCTCGCCGCGATCCGGGAAACCCTCGACGGCACCGACCGGCTGGCCGTCGTCACGCGCGGCGCCGTGTCCGTCGCAGGGGAGAACTCGCACCCGGCGCTCGCCACAGCGTGGGGCCTCGTGCGCGCCGCGGAAGCCGAGAACCCGGGCCGGTTCCTCCTCGTCGACGGCGACCCGATGGCTCTCACCAACGAGCCCGAGATCGCCTTCCGTGGCGGGCAGGCCTTCGTGCCCCGCTTCACCGCCGCCACGCCGGAACCGGGGGAGCTGGGCTGGACCGGGACCGTGCTCATCACCGGCGGCACCGGTGGGCTCGGCGCGGTCGTCGCTCGGCACCTCATCACGAACCACGGCGTGCGCAACCTGCTGCTCACCAGCCGCCGCGGCGCCAACGCACCCGGCGCCGCCGAGCTGCGCGACGAGCTCACCGCCCTCGGCGCCCACGTCACCATCGAAAGCTGCGACGTCACCGACCCCGACTCCGTGCGATCACTCCTCGACGGCACCCGCGTCACCGCCGTCGTCCACGCCGCCGGTGTCCCGTCGGCCGGACGCGTCGAAACCCTCACCGACGAGGAGACCGACCGCGTCTTCGCCCCGAAGGTCGACGGCGCCTGGAACCTCCACGAGCTGACCGGCGACCTCGACGCCTTCGTCCTGTTCTCCTCCGCCGCGAGCTCGGTCCTCGCCGCCGGCCAGGCCGGGTACGCCGCCGCCAACGCCTTCCTCGACCAGCTCGCCGAACACCGCCGGGCGCAAGGCAAACCCGCCACCTCCCTCGCGTGGGGCGCCTGGGCCGAGGACGGCGGCATGGCCGGCGAGCTCGACGCCGCCGACCTGCGCCGCCTCCGTCGCCTGGGCACCCCGCCGATGGCGACCGACGAAGCGCTGGCCTTGCTCGACGCCGGTCTCACCGCCGACGACGCCGTGCTCGCGCCCGTGCGCCTCGACCGCGCGGCGCTGAAGGCTCGCCGGGACGCGCTCCCGCCCGTGCTGCGCAGCATGGTCCGCCCGGCCGCGCCGAAGCGAGCGGCCCGTTCCGACGGCGCCGTCGCCGCCCGCCTGGCCACGGTGCCGGATGGCGAACGCGAGGCCTACCTGCTGGAGGTCGTGTCCGAGCAGGTCGCCGCGGTCCTCGGCTTCACGAGCGCGGCCGCGGTCGAGCCCGAGCGCGCGTTCCAGGAGATGGGGTTCGATTCCCTCACCTCCGTGGAGCTGCGCAACCAGCTCGGTGCGCTGACCGGCCTCAAGCTCACGGCCACGGTCGTGTTCGACCACCCGACGCCGGCCGCGCTCGCGCGCCGGCTGCACGACCTGCTGGGCGAGGGCCGCGGCCCGGCCGACCCGGTGCTGGCCGAGATCGACCGGCTCGAGGCGCTGCTTTCGGGCGCCGCCGGTTCGCTCAACGGCTCGACCGGCAAGGTCACCGCCCGCCTCGACGCGCTCGTGCGCAAGTGGGCCGACGCGCACGCCGGCCGGGAAACCACCGCCGACCTCGGCGAAGCCACCGACGACGAGCTCTTTGCCGTGCTGGACGACGAATTGGGCATCGGATGAACAGGCAGACCATGAGCAACGAGGACAAGCTCCGCGACTACCTGAAGCGCGCCACCGCGGACCTGCAGCAGGCCCGCCGGCGGGTGCACGAGCTGGAGGCCCGGGACACCGAGCCCATCGCGATCATCGGCATGAGCTGCCGCTACCCCGGGGGCGTGCGCACGCCGGACGACCTGTGGGACGTCGTCGACGAAGGCCGCGACGTGATCGGCGAGTTCCCGGCCGACCGCGGCTGGGACGTCGAGGGCGTGTACGACCCGACACCGGATCGGCCGGGCAAGACGTACACGCGCCACGGCGGTTTCCTCTACGACGCCCCGGATTTCGACGCCGACTTTTTCGGCATCAGCCCGCGCGACGCGCGCCGCGCCGACCCGCAGCAGCGCATCCTGCTGGAAGCGTCGTGGGAGGCGTTCGAACGCGCCGGGCTCGACCCGCACTCGCTCAAAGGCAGCCCCACCGGCGTCTACGCGGGCGTGATGTACCACGACTACAGCGGCGGCAGCCCCGACGGCAGCCTCGTGTCCGGCCAGGTGTCGTACACGCTCGGGCTCGAAGGTCCGTCCGTCTCGGTGGACACGGCGTGCTCGTCTTCGCTCGTCGCGCTCCACATGGCGGCGCAGGGCCTGCGGCGCGGCGACTGCACGCTGGCGCTGGCCGGCGGCGTGGCCGTGATGGGCACGCCCGAGATGTTCGTGGACTTCTGCAGCCGCCGCGGTCTCGCCGCCGACGGGCGCAGCAAGTCGTTCTCCGACGACGCCGACGGCACCTCGTGGGCCGAGGGCGTGGGTGTCCTCGTGCTGGAGCGACTGTCCGACGCACAGCGCAACGGCCACCGTGTGCTCGCCCTCGTGCGGGGCTCGGCGGTGAACCAGGACGGGGCCAGCAACGGCTTTTCCGCACCCAACGGTCCTTCGCAGGTCCGCGTGATCGAGGCGGCGCTGGCCGACGCCGGACTGTCGGTGTCCGATGTGGACGCCGTCGAGGCGCACGGCACGGGCACCGCGCTCGGCGACCCGATCGAGGCGCAGTCGCTGCTGGAGACCTACGGCCGGCGTACGTCGGGTGAGCCGCTGCAGCTCGGGTCGATCAAGTCGAACATGGGCCACCCGCAGGCCGCGGCCGGCGTCGCCGGGGTGATCAAGATGGTGCAGGCGCTGCGGCACGGCAAGCTGCCGCGCACGATCCACCTGGGCACGCCGTCGAAGCACGTCGACTGGACGTCCGGCGCCGTGGAGCTGCTCGCCGAACCGCGCGACTGGCCCGAAGTGGCGCGGGCGCGACGGGGTGCGGTGTCGTCGTTCGGGGTCAGTGGCACCAACGCGCACGTGATCCTGGAGCAGGCCCCGGAGACCGAAGCCGTCGAGCCGGCTGAGGCTCCGGTGTACCCGCTGGTGCTGTCGGCGAAGAACTCGGCCGCGCTGGCCGATGCCGCCGGCCGGCTGGCGGCGCACGTGGACGCCGGGCTCGCCGGGGTGGCGCACACGCTGGCGACCGGCCGGGCTCGGCTGGACCAGCGGGCCGTGGTCCTGGCGCACTATCCGGAGCAGGCCGCGGAGTCACTGCGGGAGTTCACGTCCCGGTCCGATGTCGTCACCGGTACCGCCGACGTCCGCGGCAAGACGGTGTTCGTCTTCCCTGGCCAGGGTTCGCAGTGGACCGGGATGGCGACGCGGCTGCTGAAGCAGTCGCCGGCCTTCGCCGAGCGCATGGCCGAATGCGACGCCGAGCTGCGCAAGTTCACCGACTGGTCGGTGCTCGCCGTTCTGCACGGAGAGCCGGGCACGCCGCCCGCGGACCGTGTGGACGTGGTACAGCCGATGCTGTGGGCCGTGATGGTGTCGCTGGCCGCGGTGTGGCGTGCGCACGGCGTCGAGCCGGACATGGTCATCGGCCACTCGCAGGGCGAGATCGCCGCCGCGAGTGTCGCGGGGGCACTGTCTCTTGAGGACGGTGCTCGCGTGGTCGCGCTGCGCAGCAAGGCCATCGGAGAGATCCTCGGCGGCTGCGGCGGCGGGATGCTCGCCGCGGGCCTGGCCGTGGCCGACCTCGAAGCCCGCCTCGGCGCGTGGGACGGCCGGATCTCGGTGGCCGCCGACAACGGCGCCACCTCCGCCGTGCTTTCCGGCGACGGTGACGCGCTCGATCAGCTGCGCGACCAGCTGGTTGCCGAGGGCCTGCGCGCCAAGCGCGTGCCGGTGGACTACGCGTCGCACTCCGCGCACGTCGAGCACCTGTCCGACCGCCTGCTGGCCGACCTCGGCCCGATCAGCCCGCGCCGCGGCGCGGTCGACATGACCTCCACGGTGACGCTAGAACCTGTCGGCGATTCCACTGTGGACGCCGCCTACTGGTTCGCCAACCTGCGCCGGACCGTCCGGTTCGCGCCGGTTGTCGCGCAGCTGGCCGCCGCCGGCTACACGCGGTTCGTGGAGATCAGCCCGCACCCGGTGCTGGCCATGAGCATCCAGGAGACCCTCGACGAGGCCGGTCACGCCGGTGCCGTCGCCGGGACCCTGCGCCGCGACGAAGGCGACCTGACGCGGTTCGCGACCTCGCTCGCCGAGTACTGGGTGCGTGGCGGTTCGGTCGACTGGCCCTCGTTGCTCCCGGCTGCCGGGATCGTCGACCTGCCGACGTACCCGTTCCAGCACAAGCGCTTCTGGCACGAGGACGAAGCCGCGACCCAGCCGACGACCACGCCGGTCGCCGACCAGGAGTTCTGGCAGGACATCGCCACGGGTGACGTCGACGCGCTGGCCGCTCGACTGGGTCTCGAGGCGCGGCCGCTCGCCGAGGTCGTGCCGGCCCTGGCCGCTTGGCACGGCCGCCGCGCCGAACTGTCCACCGTGGACTCCTGGCGCTACCGCGTGTCGTGGACGCCGATCGGCGGCGTCACCGGCGGCCTGACCGGCACGTGGCTGGTCCTCGCCCCCGCGGGCACCACTGAGCTGGCCGACGCCCTCACGGACGAGGGTGACGTCGTCCGCGTGTTCGTCGAGAGCACCGACGACCTCGCGACCCTGGTCGCCGAGGCCACCGCGGTCCGGCCGTTCGACGGCGTGCTCTCGCTGCTCGCCCTCGGCGCTGGCAACCCCGCGCTCACCACGATCGGGCTGCTGCAGGCCCTCGGCGACCTCGACGCGCCGGTCTGGGTCGTCACGCAGGGCGCCGTCGCCGTGGACGCGTTCTCCGACGCCGACCCGGCCGCCGCCATGGTGTGGGGCCTCGGCACGGTCGCCGCGCTCGACCGCCCCGGAACCTGGGGCGGCCTGGTGGACCTCACCGGCCCCGGCGACGCGGCGAAGCTGGCTGCCGTCGTGTCCGGAGTGGACAACGAGGACCAGGTCGCGATCCGCCCGTCCGGCGTCTTCGCCAAGCGCATGGTCCACGCGCCGCTCACCGGCGACGCTCCCGAGTGGACACCGCGCGGCACCGTGCTCATCACCGGTGGCACGGGCGCGGTCGGCGCGCACGTCGCTCGTTGGCTCGCCGCGAAGGGCGCCGAACACCTCGTGCTCACCAGCCGCCGCGGCCTCGACGCGGACGGCGCGCGCGAGCTGGTCGAGGAGCTGTCCGGTACCCGCGTCACCGTCGCCGCCTGCGATGTCACCGACGCGCAAGCGCTTGCGGCCCTGCTCGAAGAGCACCCGCCGACTGCCGTCGTTCACGCCGCCGGGGTCCTCACCCGCGAACCTTCCCTCGACGACGTCACGCCCGAGCAGTTCACCGCAGCCCTGGACGCGAAGGTCTCCGGCGCCGCCCTGCTCGACGAATTGCTCGGCGACACCGAGCTCGACGCCTTCGTGCTGATGTCGTCGGGTGCGGCGGTCTGGGGCACGTCAGGCCAGCCCGCCTACGCCGCCGGCAACGCCTACCTCGACGCCCTCGCCCGGCGCCGCCGCGCGAACGGCCGCACCGCCACCGCCGTCGCCTGGGGTTCCTGGGGCGGCGGGGGCATGGTCGACGCCGAGGCGAGCGACCTGCTGCGCCGCATGGGCCTGGCCGAGATGGCGCCGAAGCTCGCCGTCGAGGCGCTGGGCCAGGCACTCGCCCACGACGAGACGCACCTGGTCGTCGCGGACATCGATTGGGCCGCGTTCGCGCCGGTCTACCAGCTGGCCCGGCCGCGGCCCCTGCTGCGCGCGCTGCCGGAGGTCACCGCCGACGAAGCTCCGGTCGAGTTCACCGGCGACCTCGCCGGGAAGCTCGCCGGCCTGACCGCGCCCGAACAGCGGCGCACCCTGCTGGACCTGGTGCGCGGCGAGGTCTCGGCCGTCGCCGGCTACGACGGCGCTGGTTCGGTCGAGCCGGCGCGTGCGTTCAAGGAGCTCGGCTTCGACTCGGTGACGGCGGTCGACCTGCGCAATCGGCTCGGCGCCACCACGGGCCTGAAGCTGCCCGCGACCGTCGCGTTCGACCACGTGAACCCGCAGGCGCTCGCCGAGCACCTGTGGACGCAGCTGTGCGAGAGCGACGCCGAAGTGCCGCTGGAGGTGGAGCTCGACCGCCTGGAGGCCGTCGCCGCTTCGCTCGACGCCGCGGAGATCGACCGGTCGCGCATCGTCGCGCGGCTGCAGGCGATGGTCACCACCCTGCACAAGACGTTGGCCGGCAGCGGAGGTGGCGCGGAAGCCGCACTGGAGGCCGCGACCACCGACGAGCTGTTCGCCCTCATCGACAACGAGCTCGGCGCCTGACACCCGCCCACTGCAGCGACAAGAGGAATCTGGCGATGACTGACGAAAACAAGCTGGTCGACTACCTCAAGCGGGTGACCGCCAACCTCCAGGAGACGCGCGAGCGGCTGCGTGAGGTCGAGGCCGCGGGCGCCGAGCCGATCGCGATCGTCGCGATGGGCTGCCGCTACCCGGGCGACGTCCGTTCGCCCGAGGACCTGTGGCGCCTGGTGGCCGAGGGCCGCGACGCCATCGGCGGGTTCCCTGCCGACCGCGGCTGGAACCTGGACACGCTCTTCGACGCCGACCCCGACAGCCCCGGCACGAGCTACGTCAGCGAGGGCGGCTTCGTCGCCGACGCGGGCGAGTTCGACGCGCCGTTCTTCGGCATCTCGCCGCGCGAGGCCCTGGCCATGGACCCGCAGCAGCGGATCGTGCTGGAGCTGGCGTGGGAGACGTTCGAACGCGCCGGCATCGCGCCGCACTCGCTCGCGAAGCAGCAGGTCGGCGTGTTCGTCGGCAGTGGCGGGCAGGACTACTACGACGAGCTGCCGGCGTCGGTGCTCGCCGGTGAGGTCGAGGACTACCTGAGCACGGGCAACGCCGGCTCGGTCATCTCGGGCCGCATCGCCTACGCGCTGGGTCTGGAGGGTCCGGCCGTCACCATCGACTCGGCCTGCTCGTCCTCGCTGGTCGCGCTGCACCTCGCGGTGCAGTCGCTGCGGCAGCGCGACTGCTCGCTGGCGCTGGCCGGCGGCGTGATGGTGATGTCGCGGCCGGGGCCGTTCCTCGCCTTCAGCCGCCAGCGCGGCCTCGCCGCAGACGGCCGCTGCAAGGCGTTCTCCGACAGCGCCGACGGCACCGGCTGGGCCGAGGGCGCCGGAACCCTGTTGCTGGAACGGCTTTCCGACGCTCGCCGTAACGGTCACCCGATCCTCGCCGTCGTGCGCGGCTCGGCCGTGAACTCCGACGGCGCGTCCAACGGCCTCACCGCACCCAACGGTCCCTCGCAGCAGCGCGTGATCCGGCAGGCGCTGGCCAACGCGCAGCTTTCGGCGTCCGACGTGGACGCCGTCGAGGGTCACGGCACCGGCACCACGCTGGGCGACCCGATCGAGGCGCAGGCCGTGCTCGCCACCTACGGCCAGGACCGGCCGGCGGGCAAACCGCTGTGGCTGGGCTCGATCAAGTCGAACATCGGCCACGCGCAGGCGGCGGCCGGTGTGGGCGGCGTGATCAAGGTCGTGCAGGCGTTGCAGCACGGGCTGCTGCCGAAGACGCTGCACGTCACGGAGCCGTCGACCGAGGTCGACTGGGCTGCCGGCGACGTCGAGCTGCTGCGGGAGGCGCGTCCGTGGACGGCGGACGGACGGCCGCGCCGGGCGGGGATCTCGTCGTTCGGCGTGAGCGGCACCAACGCGCACGTGATCGTCGAGGAGGCTCCCTCGATCGAAACAGCCGAGGTTGTCGTGCCGAGCTGGCCGGACGGTGTTGCCGTGCCGATGCCGCTGGCCGGGCACGGGGCGGCCGCGTTGACGGCGCAGGCGGCTCGGCTGTCCGAAGTGGACGGAGTGTCTGCGCTGGATCTCGGGTTCTCGCTGGCCACGTCGCGGTCGCCGTTGTCGCACCGGGCTGTGGTGCTGTCCGAAGACCCGGCGACGGCGATTGCCGCACTGGCAGTGGGGAAGACCGCGCCGGGAGTGGTCACCGGTTCGTCGGCGGAGGGGCAGACCGCGTTCCTGTTCTCCGGCCAGGGTGCGCAGCGCGCGGGGATGGGTGCCTCGCTGGCTGCCGCGTTCCCGGTGTTCGCATCGGCCTTCGACGAGGTGTGCGCCGAGCTGGACCGGCACCTGGACCGTCCACTCAAGACGGTCGTGCTCGAGAAGCCGCGCTTGATCAACCAGACCGGGTACACGCAGCCGGCGTTGTTCGCCATCGAGGTCGCGCTGTTCCGGCTGCTGCGGTCGTGGGGCATCAAGCCGGACTACCTGCTGGGCCACTCCATCGGTGAGCTCGCCGCCGCGCATGTCTCCGGCATCCTGTCGCTGGCCGACGCCGCCACGCTCGTCGCCGCTCGCGCGAAGCTCATGCAGGCCTTGCCGGCGGGCGGCGCGATGGTCGCGCTGCAGGCGACCGAGGACGAGGTCACGCCGCACCTGACCGATTCCGTGAGCATCGCCGCCATCAACGGCCCCGACTCCGTCGTGCTGTCGGGCACCGAGGACGCCGTCGCCGCCGTGGTCGCGCGGTTCGACGGCCGCAAGTCCTCGAAGCTCAAGGTCTCCCACGCGTTCCACTCGCCGCTGATGGAGCCGATGCTCGCCGAGTTCCGCGCGGTCGCCGAGCAGCTCACCTACGCGCCGCCGGCGATCCCGATCGTCTCCACCGTCGGCCCGGATGTCGACATGTCCACTCCGGACTACTGGGTCGGCCAGGTTCGCGCCGCCGTCCGGTTCCACGAAGGCATCAGCACGCTCACCACGCACGGCGTCGGGCGGTTCGTCGAGGTCGGACCGGACGGCGTGCTGTCCGCGCTCGTCCGCCAGACCAGCCAGACCGGTGCCCTCGCCATCCCGGTGCAGCGTAAGGATCGTGACGAGCCGCAGGCCGCGCTCACGGCGCTGGCCGAGCTGTTCGTCAGCGGCCTCGAGCCCGACTGGGCCGAGGTCTTCGCCGGCCGGGGCGCGAAGCGGGTCGACCTGCCGCCGTACGCGTTCCAGCGCAAGCGGTACTGGCTCGCCGCCCGTGCCAACCGCGACGAGATCACCGGCGCCGGTCTCACCGCGGCGGGTCACCCGCTGCTCGGCGCGGCCGTCGCGCTCGCCGACAGCGACGGGGTCGTCCTCACCGGGCGGCTGTCCGTCGAGACGCACGCGTGGCTGGCCGAACACCGGCTCGGCGACGTCGTGGCTGTGCCCGGCACCGCGTTCCTGGAGCTGGTCGTGCGCGCCGGCGACCAGGTCGACGCCGGCCGCATCGAAGAGCTGACGCTGGGCAGCCCGCTGGTGCTGCCGGCTCGCGGTGGCGTTCAGGTGCAGGTCACCGTCGGTGCGGCGGGGGAGCACGACGTCCGCACCGTCACCGTCCACTCGCGACCCGAGGAGGGTGACGAGTGGACGCTGCACGCGTCCGGCACCGTTGCCCCGCAGCCCGTGCGAGGCGGCGCGAAGCTGACCGACTGGCTGACCGAGTGGCCGCCCGCCGGCGCCGAGCCCGTCGCGATCGACGGGATCTACGAGGGCTTCGCCGACACCGGCCTCACCTACGGCCCGCTGTTCCGGTCGCTGCGCGCGGTGTGGCAGCGCGGCCGCGAGGTGTTCGCCGAGGTCACGCTGCCCGAGGACAGCGACGCCGAGCGGTTCGGCCTGCACCCGGCCGCGCTCGACGCCTGCACCCACGCGCTGCGCGTCGCCGGCGGCGGTGACGGTGGTGTCGGCCGCGTCCCGTTCTGCTGGACCGGCGTCGAACTGCACGCCACCGGTGCGTCCGCGCTGCGCGTCCGCTTCACCCCGACCACGGACGACGGCTTCGAGGTCGTCCTGGCCGACACCACCGGTGCCCCTGTGGCGACGGTCGCCGAGACCGTGTTCCGCGCGTTCACCACCCCGATCGCGGCCGAGCAGGCCGCGCCGCTGTACCGCGTGGAATGGCAGCGGGTGGCGGTTCCGGAGTCCGAGATGGACACTGTGGACACCTCGGGCGTCGAGATCTTCGACTGCACCGCCACTACCGGTGACCTGCACGAACCGACCCGCCGCGTGCTCGCCGCGGTGCAGAGCTGGCTCGCTGAAGGTCACGAGGAGCACGAACGCCTGGTCATCGTGACCCGCGGCGCCGTCGCGGCCGGTGGCGATGTCACGGACCTCGCCGCGTCCGCCGTGTGGGGTCTCGTGCGCTCGGCGCAGGAGGAGAACCCCGACTCGTTCCTGCTGCTCGACCTCGATCTCGAAACCCAGGCCGAGGACGTGCTCCCGCAGGTTCTGGCCTCGCGTGAGCCGCAGGCCGCCGTCCGCCTCGGTGTGATCCTTGCGCCGCGCCTGGTGCGCACAGCGCCCGAGCTGGAGCGCCCGTACTTCTGCCCCCATGGCACGGTGCTGGTCACCGGCGCGTCCGGCGCGCTGGGCGGCAAGCTCGCCCGGCACCTCGCCGCCGAGCACGACGTGCGCCGGTTGCTGCTCGTCAGCCGCCGGACCACGCCTGAGCTGGAGCAGCTGGCCGCCGACCTGCGTGAGCTCGACGTCGAGGTGCGGCTCGCGCGCTGCGACGTCGCCGACCGTGCCGCGCTGGCTCAGGTCCTCGCGGACATCCCGGCCGAGAACCCGCTGACCGCCGTGGTCCACGCGGCCGGCGTGCTCGACGACGGCGTCGTCACCGCGCTGACCCCCGGCCGCGTCGACACGGTGCTCGCGCCCAAGGTCGACGGCGCCGTGAACCTGCACGAGCTGACCCGCGACACCGCGCTCTCGGCGTTCGTCCTGTTCTCCTCGGTCTCCGGCGTGCTCGGGGCGCCCGGCCAGGGCAGCTACGCCGCCGCGAACGCGTTCCTCGACGCTCTCGCCGCCCACCGCGTCGCCCACGGTTTGCCGGGCCTCTCGCTCGGCTGGGGCCTGTGGGGCGAGGTCGGCGGCATGGGCGGCACACTCACCGGCGAGGAAGTGACGCGGCTCGCGTCGAGCGGCATCGTGCCACTGTCCACTGCGGACGGTCTCGCGCTGTTCGACCGCGCGCTCGCGGTCCGGCAGCCGACCGTGGTCCCGGCGAAGCTCGATCTGCCGGTGCTGCGCAAGCTCGACCGGATCCCGCGCACGCTGGAGCAACTCGTCGGCCGCGCGGCCCGGCGCGTCGCGGCGCACGCCGAGGCGACCGAGGACTCGTTCGCCGGACGCCTGTTGCGGCTGCCCGAGGACGACCGGCGCGACGCCGTGCTGGAGCTGGTGCGCGGCCACGCCGCCACCGTGCTCGGTTACGGCGGTGCGCACGAGATCGAGCCGGCGGCCCAGTTCCAGTCGCTCGGCTTCGACTCGCTGACCGCGATCGAGCTGCGCAACGGCCTGACCGCGGCGACCGGTCAGCGCCTGCCCGCGACGCTCATCTTCGACCACCCGACCCCGTCGGCCCTGGCCACGCACCTGCTGGCCGAGCTGGCCGGCACCGCGCAGGAGGTCGTCACGGTCGCATCGGGGACCTCCGACGAGCCCATCGCGATCGTCGGCATGGCCTGCCGCCTGCCCGGCGGTGTGACCTCGCCCGAGCAGCTTTGGGAGCTCGTGGCCGAGGGCCGCGACGCCATCGGCGACTTCCCGGCCGACCGCGGCTGGGACGTCGCGGGCCTGCTCGACCCGACCGGCCGCCGCCCCGGCACGACGTATGTCGCGCGCGGCGGGTTCGTGTACGACGCGGGGGACTTCGACCCGGCGTTCTTCGGTGTCTCGCCCAAGGAGGCGCCGGCCATCGACCCGCAGCAGCGGCTGCTGCTCGAAGCGTCGTGGGAGGCACTGGAGCGCGCGGGCATCGACCCGGTGTCGCTCAAGGGCAGCCCGACCGGCGTGTACGCGGGGGTGCAGTACCACGACTACGTGGGCGCGAACAGCGCCGGCTCGATCGTCACCGGGCGGGTGTCCTACACACTCGGGCTGGAGGGTCCGTCGGTCAGCATCGACACCGCGTGCTCGTCTTCCCTGGTCGCGATGCACATGGCGGCCCAGGCCCTGCGCGGCGGCGACTGCTCGCTGGCGCTGGCCGGTGGCGTCACGGTGATGGCGACGCCGGAGACGTTCGTCGAGTTCAGCCGTCAGCAGGGGCTCGCCGCCGACGGCCGGTGCAAGGTGTTCTCCGACGACGCCGACGGCACCACCTGGTCCGAAGGCGTCGGCGTGCTCGTGCTGGAACGGCTCGCCGACGCGCGGGCCCACGGGCACCCGGTGCTCGCGGTCCTCAAGGGCAGCGCGGTCAACCAGGACGGCACTTCGAACGGCCTCACCGCTCCCAATGGTCCCGCGCAGCAGCGCGTGATCCGGGCGGCGCTGGCCGATGCCGGCCTCGAACCGTCCGAAGTGGACGCGGTCGAAGCGCACGGCACCGGCACGAAGCTCGGCGACCCCATCGAGGTCCAGGCGCTGCTGGCGACCTACGGCACGCAGACCTCGGCCGACCGTCCCTTGTGGATCGGCTCGGTGAAGTCGAACATCGGTCACACGCAGGCGGCGGCCGGTGCGGCGGGTGTCATCAAGATGATCCTGGCGATGCAGCACGGTGAGCTGCCCGCGACCTTGCACGTCAGCCGTCCGTCCACCGAGATCGACTGGTCGACCGGCGCGGTCCGGGCGCTCGTCGAGCCGGTGAAGTGGCTGCCGAACGGCCACACGCGCCGCGCGGGCGTCTCGTCGTTCGGCGTCAGTGGCACCAACGCGCACGTGATCCTGGAGGAAGGCGACCGGCGCGAGGTCGTCTCCGGCGGCGGGGTGCCTGAGCACGACGGCCCGGTCGCGTGGCCGGTGTCCGGCCGCGGTGCCGCGGCGCTGCGGGCGCAGGCCGAGCAGCTGATGTCCTACGTGGACGAAGAGCCCGAAGGCAGCCTCGCGGACATCGGCCTTTCGCTGGCCACCGCCCGCAGCGCGTTCGATCGCCGGGCGGTGCTGATCGGCAGCCGATCGCCGCAATTCGTGCGGGGGCTCGCGGCGCTGGTCGACGAAGAGGAGGCCCGCGGCGTCGTCAGCGGCGTCACCACCTCGGGCCGCACGGCGTTCCTCTTCGCGGGCCAGGGTTCGCAACGCGCCGGCATGGGGAAGCGGCTCGCCGAGCAGCAGCCCGCGTTCGCCGCCGCGTACGACGAGGTCTGCGCCGAGCTGGACAAGCACCTGGACCGCCCGATCCGTGAGGTCATCGATAGCGGCGAAGCCCTCGACGAGACGCGGTACACGCAGCCGGCGCTGTTCGCACTGGAGGTCGCGCTGTTCCGCCTGGTCCGGTCGTGGGGCGTGAAGCCCGACGTGCTGGCCGGGCACTCGATCGGCGAGATCGCGGCGGCTCACTGCGCCGGCGTGCTCTCGCTGGCCGACGCGGCGAAGCTCGTGGTCGCCCGCGGTGCGCTGATGCAGGCGCTGCCGGACGGAGGCGCGATGGTCGCGATCGACGCGACGCCTGAAGCGGTGCGCGAAGCCGCGGACGGCACGGTGGACCTCGCCGCGATCAACGGTCCGAGCTCGGTCGTGATCTCGGGTGCGGCCGACGCCGTGGCCGCGGTCGCGGCGAAGTTCGAGCGCACCAAGCAGCTGCGTGTCTCGCACGCGTTCCACTCGCGCCTCATGGAGCCGATGCTCGCCGAGTTCCGCGCGGTGGCCGAGCAGCTGACCTACGCCGAGCCGCGGATCCCGGTGATCTCGACCGTGACCGGCGAGCCGGCGGACCTCACCTCGCCGGAGTACTGGGTGCGGCAGGTTCGGGAGAGCGTCCGGTTCCTCGACGCGATCACGCGCGCCGCGGCCGACGGCGCCACGCGGTTCCTCGAGCTCGGCCCGGACACCACGCTCACGGCGATGGCCACGGCGTGCCTCGACGACCGACCGGAAGGCCTGGTGCTGGCCGCCTTGCTGCACAAGGACCAGGACGAGGCGGTCACCGCGTTGACCGGGCTCGCCCAGCTGCACGTGAGCGGCCTCGACGTCAACTGGACCGCGGTCTACGAGCCGACCGGCGCGCGCAAGGTCGCGCTGCCGACCTACCCGTTCCAGCGGCAGCGTTACTGGCTGGAGAGCACCGCGTCGGCGCCGGGCCAGGAGGACCACCCGCTGCTCGGCTCGGCGCTGGAACTGGCCGACGCCGGCGGGCTCCTGTTCTCCGGCCGCGTCTCGGTGGGCACGCATCCGTGGCTGGCCGACCACGTTGTCGGCGGCTCGATCCTCTTCCCCGGCACCGGGTTCGTCGAAATGGCGATCCGCGCGGGCGACGAGGCCGGCTGCCCGCGGCTGGACGAGCTGACGCTGGAGTACCCGCTCGTGGTGCCCGAGCGCAGCGGCGTGCGGATGCAGTTCGCACTCACCGCGCCCGACGCCACCGGCACGCGGACGTTCACCGTCCACTCACGACCGGAGGGCGACGGGACCGCGTGGACCCGCCACGCCACCGGTCGGCTCGCCAAGGCGGACAAGGCCGGGAAGTTCGAGCTCGGACAGTGGCCGCCCGCCGACGCCGAGCAGGTGCGGCTGGAGGGCACGTACGAGGAGCTGGCAGAAGACGGCCTGGAGTACGGTCCGGCGTTCCGCGGCCTGGTCGCGGCCTGGAAGCACGACGGCGAGGCGTTCGCCGAGATCCAGCTGCCCGCGTCGGTGTCCGAAGTGGACCGTTACGGCATCCACCCCGCGGTGCTCGACGCGGCCCTGCACACCATCGGCGTCTCCGGTGCCCTCGGCAGAGAACCGATGCTGCCGTTCGCGTGGGAAGGCGTGCGGCTCCACGCGGTCGGCGCGACCACGCTGCGGGTGCACGTGAAGCCGGTCGGCACGGGGGCTGTCGCTCTGGACATCGCCGACGGCACGGGCGCGCCAGTCGTCTCGGTCGAGTCGCTGCTGCTGCGCCCGATGTCGGCGGTGCCGCAGGCGGCCGAGCCGAGTGGCGGGGACTCGCTGTTCCGCATGGTGTGGGAGCCGGCGGAGCTCGACGCCGTCGCGGAGGTCACCGACTGGACGCTGGTGGGTGCCGACCCATTCGGCCTCGCCGGCGAGCTCGGCGCGGAGACCACAGTGGACTTCGCCGACGCGTCCGGCCTGCTCGTGGTGTCGGCGGGCGGAGACGACGTCCACGCAGAGCTGCACCGCGTTCTCGGCATCCTGCAAGAGTTCCTGGCCTGTCCGGACGGTTCGCTGCTCGTGGTCACCCGTGGTGCGGTCGCCACGGAGGCCGGGGAGAACCCGGATCCCGTCGGGGCGGCCGTGGCCGGCCTGGTGCGTTCGGCGCAGGCCGAGCACCCGGACCGCATCACGCTCGTCGACCTCGGCACCGGCACGCCGACCGGCCGCACGCTGGCCGCGGTGTCCGCTTCCGACGAGCCCCAGGTCGCGTTGCGCACCGGTGCCGTGCTCGTGCCGCGGTTGCGTCGGGCGACCGACGCCGCGGCCCCGCCGGTGTGGCGGGCCGAGGGCACCGTGCTCATCACCGGCGCCACCGGCGCGTTGGGCAGCGCCGTGGCCCGGCACCTCGTGACCGAACACGGTGTGCGGAGCCTGCTGCTCGTCAGCCGTCGTGGTGCGGACGCACCGGGCGCGGCGGACCTGCGGGAGGAACTGGCCGGCCTCGGCGCCGACGCCACGCTCGCCGCGTGCGACGTCGCCGACCGGGACGCGGTTTCCGAGCTGTTGCAGGGAGTCGAGCTACAGGCGGTGGTCCACGCGGCCGGCGTGCTCGACGACGGTGTGCTCACCTCGCTCACCCCCGAGCGGCTGGACAAGGTGCTGCGGCCGAAGGTCGACGCCGCCGCGACCCTGCACGAGCTGACCCGCGGCGCGGACCTCACGGCGTTCGTCCTGTTCTCCTCGGCGGCCGGCGTGCTCGGCGCACCGGGCCAGGGCAGCTACGCCGCGGCCAACGCCTACCTCGACGCACTGGCGGCCCGTCGCCGTGCCGAAGGGCTCACCGGCACCTCACTCGCGTGGGGCCTGTGGGAGGGCGGCATGGGTGACGCCGTGCAGGACGCCGACGCGCACCGCATCGGCGAGACGGGCATCACCGCATTGTCCACTGAGGATGGTCTGCGGCTGCTCGACTCGGCCGCGGGTTCTGCGGAACCGCTGCTGGTGCCGATCGCGCTCGACCCGCGCGTGCTGGCGGCCTCGAGCGTCGAGGACCTCCCGGCCGTGCTGCGCGAGTTCGCCGACGCGCCGGGCCGCCGGGCGGCGCAGGACGCGGCGGACGACACGGAGTCGCCGGCGCAGAAGCTCTCGGCCCTGCCGGTGGCCAAGCGTGTACCGACGATGCTGACGCTGGTGCGCACCCACGCGGCCGCCCTGCTCGGCCACGCCGGGCCGGAGGCGGTGGAGGCGGACCGTTCCTTCAACGAGGTCGGCTTCGACTCGTTGTCCGCCACCGGGTTCCGCAACAAGCTGAGCCTCGTCACGGGGCTGAAGCTGCCCGTGAGCCTCATTTTCGACTACCCGACGCCGCGGATCCTGGCCGAGCACCTCGTCGGCGAGCTGGCGCCGCAGGGGGCCGAAACGCCGGTGCCCGAGCCTGAGCCCGAGGACGAGCAGCCGGCGCTGGACGCGTCGGCGATCGACGAGCTCGACGCCGATGCCCTCATCAGCATGGCGATCGGGGGAAGCGACGACGACTGAGGCGCAGTCGACCCCTAACTCCGCTTCACCCGGCCATTATTGCCGCTGAGAAGGCGCCTGTGGCCCACTGGTACGGACAGTTCACCGGGCTCCCGGCCGGTGTCCGAGAAGAGAAGTCTTCATCGATCTTGACCCGAACGAGGAGAGGTAACCGATGGTCACCGGCTACGCAATAGAAGCACGGGGGCTGCGCAAGTCCTATGGCGACGTCGACGTGCTGGAGGGCGTCGACCTCAGCGTGGAGCGGGGCACGATGTTCGCGCTCCTGGGCCCCAACGGCGCCGGCAAGACCACGACCGTGCGGATCCTCAGCACGCTCCTGAAGGCCGACGGCGGCACGGTGACCGTCAACGGCCACGACCTCGACGGCCCCAAGCGCAAGGTGCGCGAGCAGATCGGCCTGACCGGGCAGGACACCGCGGTCGACGAGCTGCTCACCGGGCGCGAGAACCTCGAGATGATGGCCCGGCTGTTCCACCTCTCGACTGCTGACGCGAAGGCGCGCGCCACGGAGCTGCTCGCGCAGTTCGACCTCGTGGACGCGTCGACGCGGCAGGTCAAGACGTACTCCGGTGGTATGCGCCGCCGGCTGGACCTCGCGATCAGCCTCATCACGTCGCCGCCGGTGCTGTTCCTCGACGAGCCGACCACCGGACTCGACCCGCGCAGCCGCTCGGCGATGTGGGACGCGATCCGGCAGCTGCTCGACGGCGGCACCACGATCCTGCTCACCACCCAGTACCTCGAGGAAGCCGACCAGCTCGCCGACCGCATCGCCGTGATCGACAAGGGCCGCGTGGTCGCCGAGGGCACCGCGGCCGAGCTCAAGCGCCGCGTCGGCACCGAACGCCTCAAGCTCACCTTCGCCACCCCCGTGGAGGCGGAACGCGCGCACACCGTCGTCGAGGGCGTGCTGCTCGGCACGACGGTGAGCATCGCGATCGACAACCCCGCGCAGGTCCGGCGGGTGCTCAACCAGGTCGCCGACGCGGGACTCGAGACCACCGGTCTCGAGCTCTCCGAGCCGACCCTCGACGACGTCTTCCACACCCTGACCTCAACCGCGGGAGAGAAGTGAGATGACCCAGACCCTGTCGAGGGAGACGGAGGGGACCCAGATCCCCGCCACTCCCGCCCGTTCGGCGCTCTCGCTCGCGGTGTCCGACTACCGGGTGCTGATCGGGCGCAACATCAAGCACATCACCCGCAACCCGGAGATGCTGATCCAGGCGGTTTCGCTGCCGATCGTGCTGCTCCTGCTGTTCCGCTTCATGTTCGGCGGCGCGATCAACCTGCCCGGCATGAACTACATCGACTACCTGGTGCCGGGCCTGATCGTGATCAGCGTCGGCTTCAACTCCACGTCCACTGTGGTCGGTGTGTCCGCCGACCTCACCAACGGCCTCGTCGAACGCTTCCGCTCCATGCCGATGGCCGGCTCGGCCGTCCTGGTCGGCCACGTGGTGTCCGGCGTGCTGCGCAGCATGCTCTCGCTCGTGGTGATGGTGGCCGTCGGACTCGCCATCGGCTTCCGCCCCGGCGGCGGCGTCCTCGGCTGGCTCGGCGCGGTCGGCCTGCTGGTGCTCTTCGCGACCGGCGTGTTCTGGCTGGCCACCCTGCTCGGCTCGATCGCCAAGACGGTGGAAGGCGCGAGCGGCCTGGGCATGATCCTGGTCTTCGTGCCCTACGCCACCAGCGCCTTGGTCCCGACGTCGTCGATGCCGAGCGTCCTGCGGGTCATCGTCGACAACCAGCCGGTGACGGTCCTGATCGACGCCGCCCGACACCTGATGAACGGCTCCGCGCTCGGCGCCACGGGCTGGCTCGCACTGGCCTGGTGGATCCCGATCACGGTGCTCGCGGCGGTCCTGACGGTGCGCAAGTTCCACCAGCGCGCGACGGTCTGAGTCTGTCTCCTGGGGGCGGCCCGCCTGGTGCGGGCCGCCCTTCCGTCGTGTGCAAGGTCGACTTTAGGTCGGTCGGGCACGCTGCGTTGAGCAGCCAAGACCAGTGCGTGAAGTGAGGTGGCATGATGCCGACCCGCATCGACGAATTGCCGGCCGACGTCCTCGACGTGTGGCTCGCCCCGCTGGCCGACGACCCAGCCGGAGCCGTGGCATTCCTTGCCGAGGTGACCGATCGGGTCGCTCGTCGGCGCGGGGATGGGCGGGTGCTGGTCCTGGGTGGGGGGCCGGTTGCGGACGCGTTGGCTGGGGAGGGTTACGCGGTCGCGGTTGCTTCTCTTTCTCGGGAACTGCCGTCGGGGGCGCGGTTTGACGCGGTTTTTGTCGGTGGGGATGCGTTGTCGCGATTTTCGGGGCAGCGGGAGCAGGTGCGTGCGGTTCGTTCGCTGGCGAGGGTGTTGCGGTCGGGTGGGGCGTTGGTGGTGCAGGGGCAGCAGCCGGATCCGGGGCGGTGGGCTTCGGATGTTTGGGTGCGTGAGGTGGATTGTGTTCGGCAGATTGTGGTGTTGGATGGGTCGGAATTGAGGTATGTGTGGCCGGCTGAGTTGGATTTGATGGCTGAACTGGCGGAGTTGGCGTTGGATTCGCGGTGGGGTGGGTGGTACGGGGAGCCGGTTGAGTGTGGTGGGCCGGTGGTTTCTGTGTACCGGAGTTGAGGTCTCGGTCTCTCGGCTCGGTCCGGCTCGGCGTGCTGCGCACACCATTGCCGGGTGCCGGGTGTGTGGTGGGGAACCCCGATTTTTGATTGTTACGACGGTTGGGATCGGCTTGTCAAGGCGGGAAAGCGTGCATTGACAAGCCGATCCCAACCGTGTTGGGGAAAGCATCGGGGGGCCGGGCGGGGGAAGGGTTCGGGGAGGGGTTGGTGAGGTGGTGAGTTGGCTGGCCGGCCGGCGGTTGGGGCGGTGGGGCGCCGGAGTCAGGTGGGGTCGGGCTGTGTGGGCGGCCGGCAGTTGATGACGGGCCAGAGCGCCCCAATGTGGCGTTGGTTGCGTTGAGCGCACCCAATGCGGCGTTCGGTGCGTTGAGCGCAACCAACGCCACATTGGGGGCGGTAGCGGTATTCCGTCGGCCGGCGTGTGCTGGTGCGGCGGAACGAAAGTATTGCGGGCGAGCGAAGGAGACCGAGCAACAGGAAGCCCGGCTACTGCAACGAAAGCAGTAGCCGGGCGTTCCTTGCTGTGCGGAATCACACCGCGTCGGACAGTTCCCCCACCAAGATGCTCTGGTGCAGTTTCCGTAGGGACACTCCGGGTTCGATTCCCAGCTGCTGAACCAAGTTCTGCCGTGCGGAGGCGAACGTTTCGAGGGCCTCGGCGCGGCGGTTGGACCGCAGCAGTGCCGTCATGAGGTACTCGTAGAAGGTTTCCCGCAGGGTGTGTTCCTTGGCCAGCGCCGAGAGTTGGCCCACGACTTCGCGGTGGCGGCCGATGAGCAGCTCGGTCTCCATGAGCAGCTCGAGGCACTCCAGGCGCGTCTCCTCCAGCAGGGTGGCGTACGCCTGCACGTCAGGCGAATCGGTGAAGCCGCCGAAGGCGGGGCCGCGCCAGAGGTCCGCGGCGTGGCGCAGGACGGTGGCCGCCTGGCCGTAGCTGCGGTCCCAGTGCAGGGCGCGGCCCTCCTGGTAGAGGCGGGTGAAGCGGTCGGCGTCGAGCTCGTCGATGCCGACGTGCAGGGAGTAGCCGCGCGGGCTGGTGACCACGGGGCTGTCCTCGGCGTCGGCCGGGGTGCCGCGCAGGAGTTTGCGCAGCTGGGAGACGTAGACGTACAGCGCGGCGCTCGCGCGCGCCGGGGGGTTTTCGCCCCAGATCTCGCCGATGAGGTGCTCGGTGGTGACCACCTGGTTGTTCTTGGCCAGCAGTGCGGCGAGCAGCGTCTCGATCTTGCGTGCCCTGGGTGCGCTGACACCGGGCCGGCCGCTGACTCTGATCTGCCCCAGAATTTCGTAGTTCATATGAACGCCCTCCGGTGTCCGCGTCGTCGGGGGGCCGGCATCGGCGGCGCCCCCAGCGCCCCTGCCTGCCGGACTTGCCTGGCCCCACGTGAGCAACTTACCAAACCGGGAGGTCGGTTTTCAAGACAAAACCGGGAGGTCGGTCTGTTTTGATCAAGGAAATGAGCCTCGGTCCAGGTAGTAGCCCTGAATTGTGCCCGGAATCCTTGTAAACCGGGCGGTTGGTATCTTACTCTGAACAGGTCGGGACGGATGTGCCGGCCGGAGTGGATGGGGACGACGGTGACGAAGCAGGCGCGAGCGGAGCAGACCCGGCTCTTGTTGCTGGACGCTGCCGCCGAGCTGCTGCACCGCGACGGCTACGCGGCCACGAGCATGGTGGACATCGCGCGCCAAGCGGGCGTCACCAAGGGTGGCCTGTACTTCCACTTCTCCTCGAAGGACGAGGTCTGCGACGAGGTCCAGGGCGCCGCGGTCGCCGTACTCCAGGAGCACGTGGACCGCGTCGATCGCACGAATGGCGCACCCGCGCTGCGCAGGCTCGCCGAACTCAGCCGGGCCCTCATGCACTGGCTCGGCGTCGATCCCAAGGTCGGCGCCAGTTTCCGGCTCACGCGGGAGATGGGTTCGAAGGACGCCCGCTACGTCGCCTTCACGCGCGCTTGGCTCGCCCAGGTGCGGCGCTACATCGCCGAGGCGCACGACGCAGGCGAGCTCAGCGCGGAAGTGCTGCCCGACATGGCGACGCTGCTGGTGGTCGTGACCTGCGTCGGCCTCGAGTCGGTGGTCGCGAGTGGCACGATCCCGGCTGACACCGACCTCTCGCGCACGCTTTCCGAGCTCTGGCGCGTGATCGAGCTGGCCGAGCCGGTGCCGAGCACCGTGCGATGAGCCGGCTCAGGCGGGCTGCTCTTCGAGGTCACCGGCCGGGTTGAACCTGTGCAGCCGGCGCGGCGGCACGATCGACGGCAGCAGCGTCGTCCACATGAACGTGACGCGCTCGCGCAGGTCGGTCCGGCCCGTGAGCACCTGCGAGCTCAGCTGGATCCCCGTGAACGAACCGATGGCGTACTGCGCGAGATCGTGCGTGTTGATCTCCTTGCGCAGGTCACCCGCGGCCTTGGCGGCGAGCAGGCACGCGTGGACGAGGTCGATCCACTGCTTGTAGGCGTTGCTCGCCGGTGTGACGAACGAGCCCTGCTCGATCACGAGACGGATGCTGGCGCGCACGTGCACATCGTTCTGCAGACCCGCGGCCAGGCCGTGGCTCCAGTCGATCATCGTTTGCAGGCCGGGGTTCTCCAGCACCGGTGAGGAGTCCAGCACCGCGAACTGTTCCTGCATCAGCGCGTCGGCGAGGTCTTCCTTCGACTTGAAGTGGAAGTAGAGCGCGCCCTTGGTCACGCCCGCCTCGGTCAGGATGTCGGACAAGCTCGCACCGAGGAAGCCGACCGCGTCGAACCGCGAAGCCGCGGCGGTGAGGATGGCCTTCCGGGTCTGCTCCGCGCGTTCCTGGCGAGCCACGCCCAACTCCTTCGTGCACAAGGGGACCTGGTCCGTCGTGGACCGGTGCAAGCGACCAGTGTACCGGTCGGCGGGCCGTAGAGCCAGCGAAAAAAACCGGTAGGTAGGTATGGTTTTGCCTGTCGGATTCCGCTAGAAATTGAGCGGGGGAGTACTGGGGAAACTGGGGAATTTCTTTCTGGGAGGTCCGACATGGTCGGCACACTGCTACCGGAGACAGTAGGAAGATCATCCACCGAAACGATCGGTGAAATCCCGGCGAAGAGACGGATCGACTTCCAGCAGACGATCCCGCGCAGCCTCGTGCACCGCGCAGCCGTCTCCGAAGTCTTCGTCACCGATCTGAACATCCTCGCGCCGGGTCGCTTCGAGCTCGGTGCGCAGTGGCCGCGCCGCCACGGCTTCTTCGGCCCGCGCACGCCGTCTTCGCACGACCCGTTGCTCTACGCGGAAACCTGCCGGCAGGCCGGGATGCTGGTCGCCCACCGGGCCTACGGCATCCCGCTCGGCTACAACTTCCTCTCCGACCACAAGGAGTACGAGGTCGACGAGGAAGGGCTGGCCACCGAAAGCCGGCCGGTCGACGTGGTGCTGCAGATCAGCGCGCACGACGCGCGGTACCGCGGCAAGAACATCGGTGGGATGCGGTTCGAGTTCGACGTGTTCCGCGACGGCAAGCACATCGGGACGAGCTCGGAGCGCTGGCGGTGCGTCTCGTCGGCGGTCTACCGGCGGCTGCGCGGCGAGCACTTCGCGGCGACGCCCTTTCAGGTCAGGGTGCTGCCCACCGTCGAACCGGCCGAGGTCGGGCGCAACCACACGCAGGACGTGTTGGTCGCGGCCACTTCGGAGAAGGGCGTCTGGGCGCTGCAGTTCGACCCGGACCACGCGGTGCTGTTCGACCACACGGTGGACCACGTGCCGGGCATGGTCATGGTCGAGGCCGCGCGGCAGGCCGCGTTGCTCACGGTCGGCGACCCGCACGCGCTGCCGCTGCGGGCGGAGATCGAGTTCCACGCCTACGTGGAGTTCGAGGCCGAATGCCGGGTCGTGGCCACGGAGCTGGATCCGGCGGAGGACGACTGCCGCCTGGTGCGCGTGGAGTTCGAGCAGTACGGCAAGACCGCGGTGACGACCACGCTGGCGATGCGTCTGTCATGACTGCCGACCTGGGGGCGGTCAGTACGACAGACATCCTGGTCACCGGCGCGACCGGCTTCATCGGCTCGGCCGTGGTGCGGGAGCTCGTCGCGAGCGGGTGCGGCCCGCGCGTGCGGGTCCTCGTGCGGCGGCCGCTGTCCGATGGGACGGCGGCGTGGCTTGCCGACGCGGGCGTGCGGCCCGTGGCGGGTGACCTCGCCGACCCGGCGAGCCTGGCCGGGGCGTGCGCGGGCGTCACCACGCTCGTGCACCTCGCGGCGCAGGTCGGTGGGGACGAACAGCTGTGCACTGCCGTCAACGAGGACGGCACCCGCGCGTTGCTCGCGGAGGCGGCGCGCGCCGGCACCACGCGGGTGCTGCACCTGAGCACCTGCGCGGTCTACCGCGACGGCGATCACCGCGGTGCGTCGGAGTCAGTGCTGGTCACGGGTCCGGCATCGGCCACGAGCCGCAGCCGGCTCGCGGCCGAACGGCTCGTCCGCGCGGCCGGTGGTGTGGTCCTGCGGCCGCACCTGGTCTACGGCGTCGGCGACCGGCACGTGGTCCCCGCGCTGGTGCGGTGGCTGCGCGCGGTCCCGGTGTGGGCGGCGGGCGGCGACGCGCGGACGTCGGTGGTCTCGGTCACGGATCTCGCGGCGGTTGTCGTCGCGTTGATCTACCGGCCGGGCCTGCCGGGGGAGGTCTTCCACGTGGCCGACCCGCGGCCCGTGCGGATGCGGCGCCTGGTCACGGCTGTGTGTGACCTGCTCGGCGAGCCGCTGCCCGCGGCGGACCTGCCGCTCGGAGAACACCGTGAGCGGACGCGGGAAGCGTTGCCGTGGCTCAGCGATCACCAGTATTCCCTGCTCACGCGGGACCACTGGTACGAGAGCAGCCGCGTCTGGGCGCGCACGGGTGTGCCGACGGGGCCCGGCCTCGTCGCGCGTCTGGCCGAGGCGGCCCAGTACTACCGCGAAACGCTCTTCGACCGCGTCGGCGGAATATGACGCGATTCGAAGATCGAATAACGCGGAAAGTGCCCGCTTGAATTCGCACAGCAATTTAGATCATGACGGCCACCCGGAATGGACCGGGTGGCCGTCCGCTTTTCCCGGCGGCCGGTGATCGTCGAAGATGGGCGGCATGTCACGACGTGAGCTCGTGGTGCTCGGGTCGGCGAGCCAGACGCCGACCCGGCACCGCAACCACAACGGGTACCTCCTGCGTTTCGACACCGACGGCGTGCTGTTCGACCCGGGGGAGGGCACGCAGCGGCAGATGACCCACGCCGGCGTGGCCGCCGCGGAGCTCACGCGCATCTGCATCACCCACTTCCACGGCGACCACAGCCTCGGCCTCTCCGCCGTGCTGCAGCGGCTGTCGCTCGACGCCGTGCCGCGGCCCGTGCGCTGCCACTACCCGGCCTCCGGCCAGGCGTTTTTCGAGCGCCTGCGCTACTCCACCGTCTACCACGAGCGCGCCGAGGTCGTCCCGCGCCCGGTGCTCGCCGACGGCTGGACCGACGGCCCGATGTCCGCCCACGTCCTCGACCACCGCATCGACTGCTTCGGCTACCGCTACACCGAACCCGACGGCATCCGCATGCTCCCCGACCGCCTCGCCGCGGCCGGCGTCCGAGGTCCGGACATCAGCCGGCTGCGGCGGGAGGGCTCACTGGAGGTCGACGGCCGCACTGTTCATCTCGCCGACGTCAGCGAGCCGAGGCCCGGACAGGTTGTGGCGTTCGTCATGGACACGCGCCCGTGCGCGGGAGCCCTGGACTGCGCGCGCGACGCGGACCTGCTGGTCGCCGAGTCGACCTTCCGCGCCGCCGACGCCGACATCGCCACCCGCTACGGCCACCTCACCAGCACCGACGCCGGCCGTCTCGCCGCGGCGGCAGGCGTGCGCAAGCTCGTGCTGACCCACTTCTCGCAGCGCTACCCCTATTCGGAGGCCGACGCGTTCGGGGAGGAGGCGGCGGAGGTCTTCGACGGGGAGATCCACGTGGCGCGCGACTTCGACGTGATCCCGCTGCCCCGCCGGCGGTGACGGCTCACCGGCCGTGACCTGGGCCGTCGGCGTGTCGGTGCCCGGGGTGGGCGGGGCACGCGGGCGGTCGTGCCAGACTTCCGGGCGATGTACACGCCGTCCGATCTCGCCGATCTGCTCGAGTGCGAGCACCGGAGCGTCCTCACGCAGGCGCTGGCAGCGGGGCTGCCCGGCACGCCGAGGCCCGGCTCAGGACCTGATCAGCTGGCCGTGAAGCACGGGCGCGCGCACGAGGAGGCAACGCTCGGGCGGCTGCGGGCCGAACGCAAGGTCGTGGAGATCGAGGAGCGTGATCCGGTCGTCGCCGCGAAGGCGACGGAGGAGGCGCTGCGCGCGGGCACGCCGGTGGTCTACCAGGCCGTGTTCCACGACGACGAGTTCACCGGCCGCGCCGATTTCCTGCTGCGCGACGACGAAGGCCGCTACGAGGTCTACGACACCAAGCTCGCCCGGCACGCCAAGCCGTCCGCGGTTGTCCAGCTGACCGCGTACGCCGATGCGTTGCGCCGCGCGGGGTGGCCGGCTGGTCCGGACATGCACCTGCTGCTGGGCGACGGCACCACGCGCACGCTGCGCGTCGACGACTTCCTCCCGCTGCTCGATCGCCTGCGCTCGCGGCTGCGCGACCGCCCGGCCCGGCTGCCGCTGCAGCTGTGGGCCGACGAACGGCCGGCGTGCGGAGCCTGCAGGTTCGCGCAGCACTGCTCGACGGCGCGGGAGGCGGACCGCGACCTGTCGCTCGTCGCGGGCATGCGCGGAGACCAGCGGCGCAAGCTCGTGACGGCCGGGCTCGCCACGATCGACAAGCTCGCCGCCGCCGGGCCGGACGACCGGCCGCGCGACATGTCCGCGACCACGTACACGACGTTGCGCGCGCAGGCCGCGATCCAGGTGCGCCAGGACGAGACGGGCGAGCTCGCCTACGAGGTGATCGACCCCGTCGCGCTCGCCCAGCTGCCGCCGCCGAGCCCGGGCGACGTCTTCTTCGACATGGAAGGCGACCCGTACGCGTTGGCGGGCGCCGGGCTCGAGTACCTGTTCGGTGCGGTGACGGACGACCCGGACGCCCCCGGCGACACTGACGGTCAGCGGTTCACCCCGTTCTGGGCCCACTCCCGGGCGCAGGAGAAGCGCGCGTTCGAGGAGCTCGTGGACTTCGCCACCGCGCGGCTGGCCGAACACCCCGGCGCGCACGTGTACCACTACGCGCCCTACGAGGTCACCGCCATCAAGCGTCTCGCCGCCGTGCACGGCACGCGCGAAGAAGCCGTGGACGAGCTGTTGCGGGGCGGCGCGCTCGTGGACCTGTACGCGGTGGTGCGCAAGGCGTTGCGGGTGGGACAGCGGTCGTACTCGATCAAATACCTCGAGCCGCTCTACATGCCCGCCGCGCGCGACGGCGACGTGAAGACGGCCGCGTCCAGCATCGAAGCGTACGAGGATTACCTCACGCTCACGGCTGCCGGCGAGTCCGAGCGAGCCGAGGAAGTGCTGCGCGGCATCGGTGAGTACAACGAGTACGACTGCGTGTCCACCCTGCGGCTGCTGGAGTTCCTGCATCGGGTGCGCGTCGAGGAGGGCATCGACCTCGTCGAGCCGGCGCCGGAGTCCGATGTGGACGCTCTGCTGCGGGAGACCGAGGAAGACGTCGCGGCGCAACGGCGGGCGGAGCGCGCGGCCGCGATGGCGGCGCTCGTCGACCCGTTGCTCGACGGCCTGCCCGACGATCCGGCGGAGTTCACCCCGGACGACCACGCCCGTGCGCTGCTCGCCGCGTCCGTCGGCTACCACCGGCGTGAGACGAACCCGGCGTGGTGGGAATTCTTCCGCCAGCTGGCGGCGCCGCTGGGTGACCTGGAGATCGACACGACATGCGCGGTGCCCGTTTCAGTGTCCGTCGGCGAGTGGGTGCCGCCGTCCGGCCGGCTGCGCACGGCGAAGCGGACGCTCGTTTTGGCGTGCGACCTGGACCGGCCACACCCGTTCGCGCCGGGCGACGACGTGCGCCTGCGTTACGGCGCCGAAGCGCGCGACGCGAAGGTGGTGGCTTCCTCGGCGGTCGAGCTGACGCTGGAGGAGAGCAGCGCGCCCGACGCGACGTCGAACGACCGCCCGGCCGCGGTGCTGCCCGGCAGCCCGGTGCGGCCGTCGCCGAAGGACGAGGCCGTGGCCGATCTCGCCCGGCTCGTCGGTGAAACCCTGCCGGTGCTGCCGAAGCACCCTGGTGTGGACCTGCTGCGCCGCACGGCGCCGCGGTTGCGGACCGGCGGCGCGTTGCCTGCCGCGGGTGAGGATCTGGTCGCGACGGTGATCGAGGCCGTCGACGCGCTCGACGGTTCCGTGCTCGCCGTGCAGGGCCCGCCGGGTGCGGGGAAGACGTACCTGGCGGGCAAGCTGATCGCGCACCTCGTGCGTTCGGGCCGGACGGTCGGGGTCACATCCAACAGTCACAAGGCCGTGGAGAACGTGCTGTCCGCCGCGCTGGGCAACGATCCCTCGCTGGCGTGCGCCAAACGCGCGAAGCGGACGCCGGACCCCTCGGCGCCCTGGGAGCAGCCGAAGAACAACAACGCTCTGGTGCGCTGGCGCGAGGAACACGACACCGGGCACCTGGTGGGTGGCACGGCGTGGACGTTCGCCAACGCGGCTGTGCGCGCGGAGCCGTTCGACGTGCTCGTGATCGACGAGGCCGGCCAGTTCGCACTGGCCGACGCGCTGGCCGTGTCGACGTGCGCGAAGAACGTGGTGCTGCTGGGTGATCCGCAGCAGTTGCCGCAGGTGGTGCAGGGCACGCACCCGGCGGGCGCGGAGGCCTCGGCGCTGGGGCACCTGATCGGCGACGCCGACATCATGCCGGCGCACCTGGGCTACTTCCTCGACCAGACGCGGCGCATGCACCCGGAGGTGTGCGCGCCGGTTTCGCGGCTGTCCTACGCGGGGTTGCTGCACTCGCACCCGTCGGCGTCGCGGTCGGTCGACGGGTTCGCGTCGGGGCTGTACCTGGCGTCGGTGGAGCACCGGGGGAACACGACGCGTTCGGTGGAGGAGGCGGCCGAGGTCGTCTCGGTGATCTCGGCGCTGCACGGGCGCACGTGGGAAGGCCGTCCGCTGACGGACGCCGACTTCCTCGTGGTGGCGCCCTACAACCTGCAGGCCCGCGTGGTCACGCGCGCGCTGGCCGAAGCCGGCTTCGGCGACGTCCGCGTGGGCACGGTCGACCGGTTCCAGGGCCAGGAGGCGCCGGTGGTGGTCACGACGATGACCTCGTCCTCGGCCGTCGACCTCCCGCGCGGGCTCGACTTCCTCCTCTCGCGCAACCGGCTGAACGTCGCGCTGTCGCGGGCGCAGTCGGTGGCGGTGCTGGTGTGTTCGCCGCATCTGCTGGAGGCCGACATCCGCACGGTCGAGCAGATGCGGCTCGTGTCGGGGATGCTCGGGCTGCTGCAGGACGCGCTGCCCTGGCCCGGCTCCGCGCCTGGCCCCGGATAGGGGCGTGCCCCCGGTCCCGTCGCTGCGGAGGGGGAGTTCGCGCGGACAGGGAGCGGGGGCACTGTTTCCCGCCTCGGGCGCCGCGCCGATGGGGGGATCGGCGGGTGCGGGCGGGAGCTTTCTCTTCGAGTGGCTTGCGTCGGTACGGCGGGGTCGCCTCTCGGCGAGTGGCGCGACCCGGCGTCTTACGACGGCCCGGGAAGGCAGTAGGTGAGGCCCGGGGACACCCGCTCCTACCGACACTCTGTACAACGCCTGGGCGGGGCCGGTGTTCCGGATTTCCCTTGTGACGCAGGTCGCTCAGGTGATTTTCATGATCCTGATTTTCATGATCCACTGTGGACGTTTGGATGCCCCCGCTCCCGCCGCGGCAGTGGGTCCGGCGACAGGAGCAGGAGCACATGAGCCCGCCCCGCGCTGCCTCGGGGCAACTGTGGCGCAGCGGGGTGGGGTGGTCTGAGGGGGTTGGGTTTCAGGCCGGTGCGGGGGTCGCCTCTCGGCGGTTGGCGCGACCCGGCGTCTGTGCGACGGTCCGGGAAGGCAGTGGGTGGAGCCCGGGGACACCACCGCACCGGCAAAGGGTTGTAACTAATGCCGGTGTGGAGGTATTCCCGATGATCCACAATGGAGGGTGCTGAGGGTGCTCCCGCTCCCGGCTCCGCCGGCTGGGGGTCCGGCGAGCGAGAGCAGGAGCACTGGCGCCCGCCCCGTGCCGCGTTGGGGGAGCGCGGGGCAGCGGGGAGGGTGGACTTACGCCGGCACGGGGGTCGCCTCTCGGCGAGTGACGCAACCCGGGGCCGGCAAGCCGGCTGTCCGGGAAGGTGAGTTGTGGAGCCCGGGGACCCCTCCGTACCGACAGTCAGTACAACGCAGGCGGCCACCGAATGTTCCACGGCCCGCGAGTGATGTGGATCGCGACCGTTCGGGTGACGCCCTCTGTTGAGCTACCGGCGTTGCCGCTCGCGTGGGAGATGTCTGTCGGTCAGCTGCATCTGCCGGCCGATGAGGGGCGGCTGGACGCGGAAGTCGCGGCGGCAGAGGGGAAATGAGCGCCGGCAAACCTTCGCCAGGCGTTGCGCCAGGTGACTCCGATTGGCGAAGGTCGCTCAGGCGCCACGCCGCTCGGGACCATCGACGCGCGCCGGGCCCGCGTCGCAGCCGGCAGCGGGAGGGCGCGCCGCGCGTGGTCCAGACCGCAGCCGGCAGGTGGCTCACCTTGCTGCCGAAGGCCGGTGACCGCGGGTGGCAAGCGCTCTCCTTCGGGGGTGAGTGAGGGTGGTTGTTTGTGTGGCCCCCTGGGCGCGGAAGGGGGACTACCAGGGGGCCTGGCCCGCCGCCCGGTCGGGGGAATGTCGAGGCTGAGCGGGTTGTCGGTGACACTAGCGGTAGAAGTCGATCTAGGATCAGTCCACGAAACGGTGAATCGATCATGGTGAACACTTACTCTTGGTGATCATGTGTGGTGAGGCGGTTTCGGCCTGTTTCGGGCGCGTTCCCGGGCTTCGCGGAACGCCGCTGCGAGGGCTTCGCGGACTGTGGTCGGACCACTTGGTGGGCCGAACGTGGTGGGCCGAACCATGTCGTGAGGGCTTCGCGGAGGCCGGCCGGATCGGCGGCCGAGTCGAGCGGCGCGGCCCATGCGATGTGCGCGTCCGGGCGGAGGAGGAGGGCGTCGGCCGGGCGGAGGTGGGTCTTGGCGGTGTGGAGGCCGACGCGGGGAGCCCAGGGTTCGGCGACCGCGCGGAGTTCCGGGCGGCCGGCGAGGTCGACGAACACCGGCCGGCCCGGGCGTACCAGCGAGACGAGAGACGACGGGCCGTCGTCGGTGGTCAGGGGGAAGTCGCGGGCGAAGGTGCCGGCCAGAGGGTGGTCCGAACCGGGGGCCGGGTAGCGCAGGTCGGTGCCGCCGATGGTGGCGGCGAGGCGGCGCAACGGTTGTTCTTCGGTGAGGAGCTCCTGGAACAGCGCGCGAAGCGCGTCGGCGGCGGGGTCGTGGCCGCGGCGCAGGGCGGCCTGCGCGCTGGTCTGCAGGAGGGCGCGGGAGCCGGCGTGGTGGCGTTCGGCGTGGTAGCTGTCGAGCAGGCCGGGCGGCGCCCAACCCTGCACGGCCGCGGCGAGCTTCCACGCCAGGTTGACCGAGTCGAGCATGCCGAGGTTGAGCGACGCCCCCGAGGAAGCCAGCAGGTGCGCCGCGTCGCCGGCCACGAAGACGCGCCCAACCCGGTACCGGGGGACCTGCCGGCCCTGCCACTGGTAGCGCGACAGGCGCCGCACCTCGCCAAGCGGCAGCGAACCGCCGAGCACGCGGCGGATGCTGGCCTGGAACTCGGCCTCGGTCATCGGGCTGAGGTCGTCGTACTCGGTCGCTTCCTCCTCGACGGTGTTGATCAGCAGAACCTCCGGCCCGATCGTGCCGAACGCGAAGACCCCGCCGTCAGTCCGCGTGAAACCCTGGCGCAGCAACCCCAGTCCGGGTACGTCCAGGTCACCGTTCTCCAGTCGTCTCACCGCGTCCGGCACCGTCGCCTCGACGAGCCGGTTCACCTCCGGGTACGTCGTGCCCGGGAACGGCAGGCCCAGCAACTCGCGGACCCGGCTGCGGCCGCCGTCGCATCCGACGACGTAGCGAGCAGTGAGCTGGTACGGCCCGTCGGGACCACGCACGTCCACTGCCACCGCGGCGTCTTCACGAAGGCCGACAACCTCGTGCCCCTCCCGCAGCTGCACCCCGAGCTCCGCCGCGTACTCGGCGAGCGTGCGTTCGAGCACCGGCTGCGGGATGCTCAGCGCGTAGTACACCGGCTCGGCCAGGTGCGAGAGGTCCAGCTGCGTCCCGCCGAACGGCAACGACGGCGCCGCGTGCACCGGGGAAGCGGCAGCTTCGAGCCGCTCCAGCACCCCGCGGTAGCGCAGCAGTTCCACGATCTGGCCGCCGAGACCGTTGGCCCGCGGCACTTCCCGGCGTCGCGGCTGCCGTTCCAGTACCAGCGGCCGGACCCCGGCCAGGCGCAGCTCGGCGGCCAGGACCAGGCCGGCCGCACCGGCGCCCACGATGATCACGTCGTGCACTTCGTACCCCCATTTCGCTGACGGCCGCCGATTCTGCGGCACGACGGGGGTCTTGCGGCAAGCCCCGGGGTGCGCTATAGCTTGAGAGTGGGAGACGTCCAGTGTGGACGGATCCCCTCACGCCACCCGGACCTCGACGCCGGCTTGGCGAAACCGTTCCAGCGCCTCCGAAGGCGCCTCGGCGTCCGTGACCAGCACGTCCACGTCCTCCATACCGCACACGGTCGCCAGCGCGGTGCGCGAGAACTTGGCACTCTCGGCAACTAGCACCGTGCGCCGCGAAGACCGCTTCGCGGCGCGCTTCACGGCGGCGTCCTGCAGGTCGTGGGCGGTCACGCCGTCGTCGGGCGACAGGCCGCAGCACGTGAGCACGAAGGTGTCGAACCGCAGCGCCGCGAGCGCGGCCTCGGTGATCGGCCCGACCATCGAGCCCTCGCCGAAGCGCGTGGTTCCGCCGGGCAGCAGCAGGTTCACCGACGAGCTGGCGGCCAGGACCGTCGCGCTCGGCAGGGCGAGCGGCATCACCGTCAAGCGCCGGCCGGCAAGCGCGCGGGCGACCGCGAGCCCGCTCGTGCCGCTGTCGACGACCACGGCCTCGCCGTCGCGCACCAGCCCGCCCACCACCGCCGCGATCCGGTCCTTCGCCGCCGCGGACTCCACCTCGCGCAGCGCGAACGGCAGCTCCTCGCCGCGCATCAGCAGGCTCACCGCGCCACCCCGCACGCGGCGCAGCGTGCCTTGCTCGGCCAGTGAGTCGAGGTCGCGCCGGATGGTCACCTCCGACGTGTCCAGCTCGCCGGCCAGCTCACCGACGTCGACGCGGCCGTCGCGCCGGAGCCGCTCGAGGATGCGTTCGTGCCGGGGGTTGCCTCGCATGACTGCCGAACTTACCTCCCTTTCGTTCGAAAGGCCTGGGCGTCTGCGACGACGAACATGTTCGTTACGACCTTGTTCGGAACGAACATGTTCGTTATCATGAAATCATGACCGCACCACGCAGCCGCCGGGAACGTCCGGCGAAGCCGGCTCTCACCCGGGCCGGAATCATCACCGCCGCGCTCGCGATCCTGCGCGCCGAAGGCCTGTCCCGGCTGACGATGCGCCGGCTGGCGCAGGAGCTCGACACCGGTGCGGCGTCGCTGTACGTCTACGTCCGCAACACCGTCGAGCTCCACGCCGCGGTGCTCGACGAGCTGCTCGGTGAGGTCGAGCCGGCTCCGTCGGCCGGGACGTGGGCGGAGCGGCTCGAAGCTGTGCTGGGCTCGTACACGGCGGTGTTGTTCCGCTATCCCGGGCTGGCGCAGTCGGCGCTCGTGGCCCGCCCGCGCGGGGACAACTACCTGCGGCTGGTGGACACGGTGCTCGCGTTGCTCGGCGAGGGCGGGGTGCCGAGCGCGCAGGCGGCGTGGGGTGTCGACCTGCTGCTCCAGCTCGCCACGGCGACGGCGGCCGAACACGCCGACGAGCGCCCCGAAGACCGCGAGGAATGGCGGGCACTGGCGGCCGTCATCCACGACGCGTCACCCGAGAAGTACCCGCACCTGGCCGCCGCCGGGTCCGACTTGCTGTCCGGCGAGCCCGGGCAGCGGCTGTCCTGGGCGTTCCGCGCGCTGATCGCAGGAATCGCCGCCACCCCACGAACCTGAAGGAGAAAGACCATGAAGATCACCGTCATCGGAGCCGGCCTCGGCGGGCTGACGCTCGCGTCCGTGCTCCACCGCAACGGCATCGAGGCCACGGTTTTGGATCTCGACGCGTCGGCATCGGCCCGCACGCAGGGCGGGATGCTCGACATCCACGAGGAAACGGGCCAGGCCGCGTTACGTGCGGCCGGCCTGTACGAGGAGTTCCTGCCGCTGATCCACCGCGGTGGGGAGGCCATGCGCGTGCTGGACCGGCACGCGGTGGTGCGAATGTCCGAAGAGGACGATGGCCAGGGGACCCGGCCGGAGGTCGAACGCGGTGCTTTGCGCGACCTGCTGCTCTCGTCGCTGCCGGAGGGCACCGTCCGCTGGGGCGCCAAGGTGGTTTCGGCCCGTCCGCTGGACGATGGCCGGCACGAGGTCACCCTGGCCGACGGTTCGACGCTGGAGACCGACGTGCTCGTCGGGGCCGACGGAGCCTGGTCGCGGATCCGGCCGCTCGTCTCGGCCGAGGTGCCCGCGTACACCGGGATTTCCTTTGTGGAACTGGATCTGCTGGACGTCGCCGCGAAGCACCCGGAGAGCGCGGCGCACGTCGGCGGGGGAATGTTCATGGCACTCGGACTGGGCAACGGGATTCTGGCGCACCGCGAGCCGGACGGCAGCGTGCACGTCTACGTCGCTCTCCAGGTGCCTGAGGGCTGGGTTTCCTCACTCGACTTGTCGGACGCGGCTGCGAAGCTGTCGCAAGAATTCGCCGACTGGGCCCCGGTACTGAAGGCGCTGATCGAGTCGGCCGACGGTGAGCCGGTGCCGCGGCCGATCCACGCGCTGCCGGTGGGCCACGAGTGGGCGCGCGTGCCCGGCGTGACGCTGGTGGGCGACGCGGCGCACGTGATGTCGCCGTTCGCCGGCGAGGGCGCGAACCTGGCGATGATCGACGGTGCGGAGCTGGCGTTGGCCCTGGTCGAGTTCGACGGGAACGTCGAGGCGGCCCTGGCGCAATACGAGAAGGCGCTGTTCCCGCGCAGCGAGGAAGCCGCGCGGGGTTCGGCGGAGAACCTCGTGACGTCGTTTGCCGAGGACGCGCCCGACGGCGTGCTTGCGGTGTTCGAAGGGCACTGAAATTCCGTCGACCGCGGCCGTGAAGATCGTTACCCTCAGGGGCTCGTCCGACCCGGGGGGATGATCTGGCGTGCGGAGCCGTGGTGGGGCGGTGCTGCTGGCGGCCCTGGTGGTCGACTCGGTGGGCAACGGGTTGTTCCAGCCGCTGTCGGTGTTGTTCTTCGCGAAGCTGACCACGGTGCCGTTGGCGCTGATCGGCGTGCTGCTCAGCGCGGCGAACGCGCTGACGCTGCCGGTGCCCCTGATCGCCGGGCGGCTGGCCGACCGGATGGGTCCGTGGGTGCTGGTGGTCGCCGCGCAGGGTGCGCAAGGCATCGGGTTTCTGCTGTTCACACGCGTTACCGGGCCCGTCGGCATCTTCCTCAGTGCCGCGTTCGTGGCGATCGGGGTGCGGTTCTTCTGGTCGTCGGTGTTCACCGCGGTGGCGGATTTCGTCGACGGCAGCGAGAAACCACGGAGCAAGGACTCCTGGTTCGCGTGGATGAACGTGACCCGCACGGCCGGGCTGGCCATCGGCGGCCTGATCACCGGCGTCGTGGTCACGATCGGCACCCCGGAGGCGTATCGCGCGATCGCGTACGGCTCAGCGGCCTGTTTTCTCTGCGCGGGCGCGGCGATCGCGGTGCGCGTGCGGGCGCCGCGGCGCGCGGAGGGTGACGCCGGCGGGTACCGGGGGATGCTGCGGGCGCGGCCATTCCTGGCGTTCACCGGGCTGAACGCGGTGTTCGCGTTGACCAGCATGATGCTGGCGCTGGGGTTGCCGGTGTTCGTGACCGTGGGGCTGCACGGTCCGCCGTGGCTCGCACCCGCGATGCTGGTGGGGAACACCGTGCTGCTCACGGTCCTCACCGCGCCGGCGGTGCGGCTGGTGTCGCCGCTGCGCAGGACGCGCGTGCTGATGGCCTCGGCGATGCTGTGGGCGGCGTGGTGCCTGGCGTTCGCGCTGCTGGTGCCGGGGCAGCTCGGGTGGGTCGTGCCGGTGCTGCTGGGCGCGACGTTCCTGTTCACCGCGGCCGAGACCGTGCACGGTCCGGTGTCGCAGTCACTGGCCACGGAGTTGTCGCCGCCCGGCGCGCGAGGGCGTTACCTGGCGGTGTTCCAGTACTCGTTCACGGTCGCGAGCCTGGTGGCGCCGGCGTTTTTCACCACGTTGTTCGAGGTCGGGTACTGGCTGCCGTGGCTGGTCTTGGGCGTGGTGAACGTGTTCGCGGCGGTGGCCATGCGGTTGCTGGAGCGCGTGATCCCCGTCGCCGCTACTACTTAAGGATTACGCGGGACGAGCCGTCGAGCCGATTCGGGCGGGCGACGGGCGCTCTCATACTGGACCCATCGCGTCCGATGTGGACCGACGAGAACCAGGGAGAGGACCGATGACCATCCCCACCGCGCTGGCCGCCGCAGCCCAGGACGGCCCTCACGCCGCGAACATCGCCGTCGGAGTCGGGATCATCGCGTTGATCCTGATCCCGGTAGTGTTCTTCCTCGCCGCGCTCGTCAGCGTGCTCGGGAGCCCGCTGAGCGGCGGGATGAAGCTGGTGTGGGTCGTGTTCGCGTTCTGCGCGCCGTTCCTCGGACCGCTGCTGTGGTTCCTGGTCGGGCGGCGCAGCGCGGAGGCCGGGGCGTATCGCTGAGTCCCTTGTAGACGGCAGCGGCGGACGGGTTTCCAAGCCCGTCCGCCGCTTTCGTCAGCTCACCTGCAGGTCGACGCAGGAGTAGAACGCGTTCACCGTGTCGGCGATGTTCCAGATGGCCAGCACGGTCTGGCGGCCTGTGCGGTCGCCCAGGTTCACCGAGTGCGACACGGTGGCCGGCGGCACCTGGTTGTTGCCGCTGAAGCTCGCGATGCGCGTGTTGCCGATGTAGTACTCGTATGTGCTGGTCTTGTGCCGGGCCGTGAACGTCCAGTTGAACGTGACCGTGCGGCCGGTCGCGGTGGCGCGCCAGGGCTTGCTGTTGTCGTTGAGTTCGGCGAAGCGCGCGACGCCGCCGTTGCAGGTGCGCTGGCCCTTCGGGCCTTCCACGCTCTGCGGTTCCCACTTGATGTCGCCGCAGGACACGATGTTCTGCGCGCATTGCGCCTGCCGGCTCGCGGGCGCGTTGACGTAGCCGTGGGCGCTGGCCGTGCCCACAGGGCCGACCAGCACGATCACGGGCGCGATCGCCGCACCGGCGAGGGCGGCCACGAGCTTGCGGTTCGTTTTCATACCGGGCTCCTTCGACAGCGGTGCCCGCTCCCACGGATGGCCTTTGAGGGCGCGATCGAGCCGCCGCGTGGGAGGTGCGCGGGCGGGGAAAGGGGGAGAATGTGGTCTAGACCATACTGGGAACCGGGCGTTTCGGTCAAGAGGTAGCAAACCTCTGGGGTAGTCGGACGACCTTCGCCGGGCTGGTGCATACTGTATGCAATTTGGTAGCCTGAGTGCGTCCGACCGCTTCGTTCCGTCGAACACGGAGGCTCTCGCCGCGATGTACACCGTCACCGACCCGGCCACGGGTGAACTGATCGAGCAGATCGAGAACTCCACCGACCAGGAGGTGCGCGACGCGATCGCCCGCGTCCACCGCGGCTACCTGTCCTGGCGGGAACGCCCGGTCGCCGAACGCGCCGAGATCGTCGCGCGCGCGGGTGAGCTGTTCGCCGAACGGTCCGACGAGCTCGCCGCCATCATGACCCTCGAGATGGGCAAGCGCGTCAACGAGGGCCGCGGCGAGGTCGGCATCGTCGTGGACATCTTCTCCTACTACGCCGAACACGGCCCGTCCCTCATCGCCGACGAGCCGTTGAAAATTCAAGGCGGCGACGCTGTCATCCGGAAAGAGCCGATCGGCGCCCTGCTCGGCGTGATGCCGTGGAACTTCCCCATGTACCAGGTCGCGCGCTTCGTCGCACCGAACCTGGTGCTGGGCAATACGATTCTGCTCAAGCACGCGTCCATCTGCCCGCGCTCGGCCGTCGCGATCGAGCAGGTCCTGCGCGACGCCGGTGTGCCGGAGGACGCGTACGTCAACGTTTTCGCCTCGTCGCGCCAGGTCCCGTCGATCCTCGCGGACCCGCGCATCGTCGGGGTTTCCCTGACGGGCAGCGAACAGGCCGGCATCTCGGTGGCGGCCGAGGCGGGGCGGAACCTCAAGCGCTGCGTCCTCGAACTGGGCGGCTCGGACCCACTGATCGTCCTCGACACGGACGACCTGGACGAGACGGTGAACGCCGTGGCCACGGCCCGCATGCGCAACTGCGGCCAGTCTTGCAACGCGCCCAAGCGGATCATCGTGGTGGGGGAGCTGTACGACTCGTTCGTGGAGAAGCTGACCGCGCGGGTGGCTGCTTTCTACCTGCCGGGCGACCCTTCCGACCCGTCGACGAAGCTGCCGCCCCTGGCCTCGGTCTCCGCCGCCGACGAGGTTTTCGAACAGGTCTCGACCGCCATCGCCCAGGGCGCCGTGCTGCGCACCGGCGGCCACCGCGTCGACGGCCCGGGCGCCTACCTGGAGGCCACCGTCCTGACCGACGTGACCCCCAACATGGACGCCTACCGCGACGAAATCTTCGGCCCGGTCTTCTTGCTGTTCCCCGCCTCCTCCGACGACGAGGCCATCTCCATCGCCAACGACTCCCCCTTCGGCCTCGGCGCCAGCGTCTTCGGCACCGACCCGGCCCGCATGCGCACCGTGGCGAACCGGATCGAGTCGGGGATGGTGTATTTCAACAAGTCGGGTGGCTCGCAGGCGGACCTGCCCTTCGGCGGGATCAAGCGCTCGGGGATGGGCCGGGAGCTGGGTCCGCTGGGGATCGAGGAGTTCATGAACAAGAAATCTATACGCCTCTGACCTGCTGTTTTGCTTTGTCAGGCGCCCTCGGGCCGTCGCTGGGCCGTCACGGATCCGGTGGCGGCCCGACGCGGGGCGAACACCTTGTCGGCGGCGGCCCGAGCGCGCTTGTGGCTCGACGGCACGAGGTGGGTGTAGATGCGGAGGGTGTAGCCGGGATCGTGGTGGCCGAGGTATTCCGCAACTTCCTTGATCGACACGCCCTGTGCGAGCAACGTCGAGGCGAAGAAGTGGCGCATCGCGTGCATTCCGTCGCGTCGGTCCACGTAGTCCAGCCCGGCCGCAGAGAACGCGGACTTCCACTCGGTCTTGGTGAAGTTCGAGCCCTTGATGATGTGCCATACCGGCTTGCTCCGGTACTGGCGTGAACGCCGAAGAACCCGACTGATCAGCAGCCGCACCGTCTCAGGACGGCCGCCGGGTTCGAGCCAGGGGAGCGTGAGCTGGACCGGCTCGCACATCGCCATGTGGCCGTCGATGCTGTCGAGTACGCCCGCCCCGAGCGGGACCACCCGCGTCTTGCCGCCCTTGGGTGGGGAGAACACCGGCACGCCGCCGATCCACCGGATCTGCCGCTGAACGTTGACGATCATCTCGTCACGGTCGACGTCGTCCGGGCTGAAACCGAAGATCTCCATCTGCCGCAGCCCGAGGCCGGCGCCTAACGGAACCACCACGGTGTACTCCGGCGGCAAGGCGAGTTGAACCGCGTGCACACGTGACTCAGACCAGGGAATCACCTTGCGCTGTACCGGCTTCGGCCGCTTGATGCTCTTGGCACGGCAAGGGTTCGCCCGGATTTTTTTGTCGTCGGCCGCAGCCTGGAGGATCGCCGAGACCGTGTCGAAGAGGATCGCGCGGTAGGACGCCATGAGGCCCCGGCCGCCCTCCTTCTTCGGTCGCTCCAGCCAGTCGAGCCAATCGCGGATCGTGTCGGTCTTCTCGACCAACTTCAGCGGCTTGTCGCCGAGGAACGGGAAGATCCCGGTCTTCAGGTGGCTGTTGACCGTCTGGCGGGTACCGGCGTCGGCAGACTGTCCCTTCTGCCATTGCGCGGTGTACTCGCGGAACTTCTCGTCGCCGGACTCCGGTGTGATGTACTCACCGGTCAGCACGTCGTGCTGCATCTTGGTCAGGAAAGCGCGAGCCCGCGTCAACTCCTTGTCCGGAAAGGACTTGGAGCGTTCGTTGTCCTCCGCGTCGAAGTACCGAACCTTGTAGCGATCTCCTTTGCCGAAACGTTCAGTCTTCTCACGGACCACGTGCCCTCTGGCGTTCAAGACCGGATTGCCGTTCTCGTCCGTCTTCGGCCGCCACCAGCGGTCCTGTACGTGACCTTTCATGCCACCTCCTCAGTTGTTGGTGAACACGGCCCTCCCCACGCCTCACGGTCGAGACGCGGGGAGGGCCATCGCAGTCGGCGGTTACGCGGCTTCTGTTGTTTCGTGCCGGGTTTCGAGCCATCGACGCACCGTCTCCGGGCTGTACCGAACGTGCTTCCCGATCTTCATCCAGGACGGGCCGTAGCCCTTGAAACGCCAGTCCCGCAACGTCTTCGGTGGAATTGCGAGGAAGGTGGCCAATTCGTCCGGCGACCACAGACCTTCCACACTCACCACCGTGACTTGTGCGCTCATAGAACCTCCCTTCGTCAGGCCGCTTGCAGAGTTGCCGAAGTTTCGGGCGGTCCCTGAGCGGCAAGTAGCGCCCGGTCGTATTCGGCCTTCCACGTGATGCGTTCGGCGATCCCGCGCATCACGAGGTGCTGTCGGGGCGGCACTTGTGGGTCTGCGGAGTCGACCTTGCGCCAGACGAGCCGGCCTGGATCAGGTTGGGGTTTCTCGATTCCGACCGCGGCGAGGGCCTGCATCACGAACGCCTTGCGGTCGGCTTTGTGGTCCATCAGGGTCTTCCCGGACCACTTGCGCGATACGAGCACCCGCCGGCCCGGCAGCCCGAGCGTGGTTCGCCGGTGCGCGCGTCCCTTGCAGTGCCCGGGGGTGAGCTTTCCGCTAGCGCCCTTGGGTTGGATCCCGTAGAGCAGCCAGACCGAGCACCGCGGCGAGCACGGAGTGACGGCCAGCTCGGCGTGCAGCCGGTCGTGGTGATCGGCCAGTGCCGCCGTGTCGGCCTCGACCACTTCCCCTGTGGATTTGGTCAGGTACTTCGTGAGGTAGCCGATGTGGCGGCCTGCCTCGTCGGTGCCGCCAAGGATGCCCTTGGAGTGCACCTGCCGGCCAAAGGTCACCACATGCGCCGGTGTCTCGACCTGGTCGACCGCGTCGTCCCAGCTCGTCAATGGTTCCTGGGTCCCTGGGTCGACAAATCCACGTTCCGGGCCGTCCCAGAGAGGGAGCCGGTCGGTGTAGACGATCTCGTCATGGTTGGGCCACCACACCTGGTGGTAGGTGGCTTCGGTGACCTGCCTGATTACTTCGTGCGGCACTGACCCGCGGATAGCGGTGTGCAGGTGAGGAGCGGTCCGCTTCTGCGGCTCCACCGTGGCGAAGTACTGCACATCCCAGCCGACGACCCGCCGCAGGTTTTGCCACCACCGATCCACCAGAGCGGAGAAGTGCACCGCGTCGCGAGCCGCCCGCCGATAGTCGTAGGTGGCCGGGTTGACCGGGGCTCCGTCGCCACGGACGGGCCCGTAGGTGTCGCAGGTCAGAGTGACGAACATCGACGGTCGGAATCGGCCCGCGTATTCGCGTCCCACAGTGGTTTTGGTGACCTTGCGACGCGGCAGGTTGGGTGAGTCCTGCCGCCTCTTCGTGGAGCGTTTTAGGGGCCGTTTCGTGGGCGCGTCGATCGACGGGAGACGCCCACGGACGCCGAGTTGCCGAAGTTCTTCGTCGACGCCGCGGATCTCGTCCCGCAGTTCCTCCGCCTCGACCTCGTCGCGCTCGACGACCTCGCGATACGAGGCCACAAGATCAGCTCGATAGGTGAACAGCTCCGTCTGATCTTCGGTCGGTTTGTCAGGGGCGAGGGCGGGTTCCTCGGTCATGTGCCAGCCTTCGCGGCACTGGACCTGACGCAACGCCTTGGCCTTGCGAGCGCATGGCAGGCACACGGATTCCACAGTGGACCCGCAGGGCACCGGGACGTACCGGAGTTCGCCGGTGTCGGGGTCGCCGACCTCCATCGTGAACGGCCGCACGCACACCCCATGCTTTTCTGCGGTGGCGCGGATGACGTCCTCGGCCAGGGGAGCGCGCATCCGCTCCGCTCGTGTCTCGCTCATCAGGCAGCCACCTCCCCAGGTGCCGCCCAGCCCCGCAGCAGATAGACCGGCATCGATTGCTTCGCGCCGGCCGGAAGATCTGGGAACAACTCCGCGCCGAACGGGACGCCGCCGTAGACCCGCACCGGGATTCCGCACGGGGTGCGACCGATGATGGACAGATGTACCAAGTCGCCGTGCGGCATTCGCCACAGCGTCGCGGTCACGTCGTCGAGGGTGTTCGCCCAGACCAACAGAGCCCCGGCGACCTCGACTAAACCGTCCACGTCGAGCTGCACCGTGATCGGCCGGGACCACGCGGTGACATCCAGCGACGCGACCGGCGGTAGCTGGTGCAGGTCCAGGTGGTCCCGGATCGCGTCGAGGAAGGTCATCAGCTGGTTCATACCGTCGCCCCCTGCACCCGGGTGCGCAGATCAGCGCGGCCGCCGTTGGTGACGTACTGCTCCAGAGCCTTCACTGTCTCGTCCGACACCCAGCCCGCCCGCACACGCAGCGGTTCGCGGATGCCCTCGCCCCACACGTAGCCGACGCCGGCCTCCGAGTCGCCGATGCGGTTCGCCCAGGCACCTCGCTCGAAGGCGCCGTCGCCGAGGACCATCCCGACGTGCGTCTTCGAGGTGACGCGCAGGCAGACGCGGCGCGTGAACAGCTCTCGCACCGGGACCGTGTCCTTGGTGGGCTCCTGCACGTAACCGCGGACCGAGATCCCCAACGCCCGACCCTGCGTGGTCAGCAGCGCGACGCGTTCCACGATCGCGTCCCGAGTCTTGCGATCGGTGTACTTGGTGAGCGCGCCGATCTCGTCGAACTCCAGTAGCTCCAACGGGTACTGCGTCGACACCGGGATTGTCCGCACCCGTCCGGCGAACGCATGCTTCCTGTGCTCCATCTCACCGACGAGCGCGTCCAGGACCTCCAGCGCGTCCTTACCGGACACTGCGTAGCGGGCGAAGATCCCGCGCCCGTAGGCGAGTTCCATCCCCTTCGGATCGATCCCGGACATCCGGACCACGCCCGACCGGATCGCCGACGCGGCCGAGACCAACGGGCACCACATCACCGAGTTCTTGCCCGCACCCGACGCACCAGCGGTGAGAATGTGCGCACCTGCACCAAGCAGCGGAACCTGCCACGGCTTGCCGTACTCCGTGCGTCCGGCCCACACCTTCCGCAGATCAACGCCCGTTCGCTCGACCGACGCCACATCCGGAACAGGCAGTGACTGCACGACCGAGCCGAGCAGGTCACGACGCTGGTAGTCAATGGAGACGATGTTCGGTTCCAGCTCCCGCACCTGACACCGCGAGACCTTCCGCGCCACCGCCAACGCCCGCGCGGCCTCGTCGAAGTCCTCTGGCTTCTGGCCAGCCACCAACTCCACCCGCACTTCGTCCCATGACGGACCCGAGCGCACCTTCAGCACCTTGGGGACCTGCACCCCGGCGCGATCGGACGTGGAGCGGGAGACCGCACGACGACGGCCGACGAGATTGACGTTCACCACCACCGGCAACGCTTCGTCCCGCACCGACAGGCCGCAGGCGTGCAGCCAGCCCGGGAGCTTGCGGGCGTAGACGAACCAGCGTGCCCACCACGAGCGCAGGAATCGCCAGCACCGCTGATCGAACGAGACCACGTCCACGAGCCGCCACGCGGCGAGCACGACACCGATTCCGCTGAGCGTGGCCGCCAGCGAGATCCAGCCCAGAAGCTCGCACCAGACGAGCAGCCCGATCACGGTAAGGCTCGTCCGCCAGCGCTTGACGACCTGAGCCACCAACCAGAACACGCCCTTGCACAGCCACCACAGGGCGACGAACACGATTGCGGCCGCTGCCAACGCTTCCGCCACTGAGGCGAGCGCACGGCCGATCTTGTGCAGGACCCAGACCACGAGGCCGAGGCCGGCAAGGGAAACCACGAGGAACCCGGCAGACACATGCATCACCGGTCACCCCGCTTGACCGACAGGTCCAGTGGCAGGACGCCCAAGCACGCCGCGCACTTGGTCTCGTCGGGCAGGAGCTTCGCGAATCGCTTACAGGAACTGCAGCGCGTCCGGGTGACCCCCGTTGACACGCGTCGCTTGTCATCGTTTAGCGTTGTCATTGTTCACTTCCGCTGGTTGTGGACAGCGCAGGAGCGGCAAGGTTGGTAGCCAGGTTCCGCTTCTGCGCCTTACGGATCGCAGCACCCGAATCAGGACGTGTTTCATCGCCACACGTCCGAGCGCGCGTTTTTTCGTTCTTTATTGATTTTTTGGTCGTCTACATGCGACTAGTTGTGCTTCGACTTCTCCGCTTGCAGCCGCGTCGACACCTCACCGGCCTTCTTGGTCTCGTAGCCGGCCCAATACAAGGCTTCGTGGTGGTGCCACCGATCCACGTCCGCGACGGCCTGATACATCCGCGCGTTCGACTGGTGGAAAGCCAGCCACGCCGACAGGTTCGCGTCCGGTGCTGGTCGACGACCACTCGCCGCGTCATGCGCCGCCCGCAACGTCTGAGGCTCAGTCCTGGTATTCATCGTTTGCCCTCAGTTCCGTCGCGCGAGCATCGAGCAGCGCCGCCATCTCGTCCGCGTTGTCCCGTAGCTGCCGCAACAGCTCCGCGCATCGATGCCACGCGCTGAAGTCATCGGGCGGGCTCAACGTGAGCACGCACCGCGCACCCGACAGCACCAGCAGCGGCGGGCGGGCCGGGTCGGAACTGCTCTCCTGCACCGTCAACTCCGCATCCGGCCCCACGACCCATTTCAGGCTCAACCCCTCGCCTCGTGCCGATCCCACCGTGTCCACCAGTCTCACGCGGCCTTCGGTGACTCGGCCGCCGAGCTGGATCGCGCGGTCTTCGTGCCCGAACCATTTGCCACCGCGCGGAAGCCCGTCGCGCGGAAGACGTAGGACTGGTACTTGAATTCGCCCTGTCCAGCGACCTTCGGCTCCGCAGTCAGGCCTTCCAACTCGATCGGCCGCATGCCGGGCAGCACCTCGCTCGTCGTCGGCACCGGCTGGACGTCCGCGAGAAGAGTGATCTCGAACGACGCCCGCTTCGCGCGGGTTTCCGCCGGGTCGGTGACCATGGCCTTCCACTGCCGCTTGCCCGTCACCTCGTCGATCCGCTGACGCGTCGGCCGTCCCGCGGCCCGATCCTCACGCGACTGGTACTCGTTGTCCGGCGACACCTCGCCCACCATCACCAGGCCCTGCGTGAACGCCTCGTCGAAGCCGATGCCGAACCGGTATCCCTTGTCGATAGCCATGCTGATTTCCTTTCTGCTCTGTGTTTTCGGGCGCGCTCAGTCGCGCTCTTCTGCCCACTGGTCGCCGAGAGGGGAGGCGTACGTGCGGGTCCGGTTCTGCGTCTCACACCAGTCGCCGAACTCGTTGGCGGCTTCGGCAAGGCTCCGCGCGAACCGAGCGGTGTCCAACAGCCCACCGATCCGCGCCGGTACCTGGATCGTGATCGCGCTTTCGTCGCTCCCGGCCACCAGCTGGCGAACCCCCGGTGAAGGCGACACGACGGCCGCGCCGTATCCGACGAGGGGCTGAATCACCACGTGAATGCCCATGTGCTCTCCCGATGTCTCGGCTTCCGCACACCCGATTTGGCGCGCTGAGACCAGGAGACACCCGGGTGCGGACGATCACCCGGACAAACTGTCCGGGTAGGTTTGAGCAGGGCTTAGACCACTACGACCGAGCCTGCCTACGCCGGACCGATCGGGATGAGGTGAATGCTGGTGGGCTACAAAGATGCAGTCTGGAAGCTGTTCGACGGCGACGACGTCGTCGGTACACTCACTGTTACTGGAAGCGACTTTCCCTGGCTCAATGCCACGTTCGATCCCACCGAAGCCTTCGACAAGTGGCGTCCGCTCTTTGAGCACGAGCTGCGGCTACTCGAAACGATCGACGAGAACGTCGATGAGTGGGAGGACACCTACCGGCGCATCGCCACTGGGCTGACCTTGCATAACTCCGCCGGCGAGCCGGTCGCCGAGTTCCTCCTGCACGTCGAGAACGGTCACGCGAGGTGGCGCTGGAGCGACGAACCGTTCGACTTAGACGAGTAGCTTGCTCAGCCCCGACCGGCACCCCGACAAGCAGCGGCTCCAGGGCCAACGTTCGCCGGCATCTGAGGCCAGGTCGCTTGACGGCCCACGCGGCACAGCGCGACGGCATCAGCGCGATCGTCAGCGCTGATTCCCACTCCGAGTAGGTGCGACAGTCCTAGCGCCCGGCTGGCACAGCCATTTCGATCGCGTCGAGCATCGATGACCAGGGCAGTTCCCGCCCTGGAGCACTGCGCGGCTCATGCAGCGGCCACACGTCATCGCCGTAGAGCAGGTGCACGCCGACGCGGCGAAGGTTCTCGATGTGCACGTCCCAGAACGGCTGACGCGCGTGCGCGGCGTTGACCCGCGGGAACACCACCACGGGCAGATTGCGGGTGCCCATGGCCTCGTTGACCTGCGTCAACGCCTGGTTGTCTGCGATCCCGAGCGAGAGCTTCGCGACCATGTTTGCCGAGGCCGGCGCCACCAGGTAGCAGTCCGGCGCTGGGTGGGGGCTCGTCTGCGACGGAGAACGCGGCTCGACCCGCACCGGATAGCCCGTGGCCGCTTCAATCTCGGCCAGCGCGCCAGACTCCGCCAGCCACCCGCCGGCCGTTGGCGTGAGGGTGACCGCGACCGTCCACCCCGCGGCTTGAGCAGGACGGATCAGCTTCGGAAGAAGGTCTTCCACTCCACCAGCACCCGAGCCGACCAGCCCGAGAACGCGCGACGTCATCCGCCTACCTCACCGCGCCGCAGCGCTCAGCCAGCGCGAGTAGCGCCGAGGATTTCTTACCTGCCGATGCCGGAGCGCGCCGGTACATCGACCGCACGACCTCTCGCACCATCGTGTTGTGCCGGACGATCGTCGGGGCTTTCGTCTCGGCTTCGAGCAGCACTTGCAGCGCGTCGTCATCCTTGGCGACCAAGCTCAGCGCCCGCGCGAAGTCGATCAGGTGCGTCACCTGCCGCTCAACCGGCAGGTGGTCGACGTTGATCCGGGGCGCGGACTCGATCACCTGGCTCACGTCGCCGAGGTCCAGAGCAGCGGACAGTCGGTGCAACTCGACGTTGGCCGGCCCGAACCCGGTCTGCCAGTAGTTCGCGTCCACGCCGAGCTGGTCTGCGGCCCGACCGGCGTGACCGAGGAGATCATTCGCCGTCGACCGGTCTTGGTGGCGAGCCGCCGCCACAGCGGTGCGCAGGTAGAGCATCCCGTAGAGACTCAGCGCGCCCGGATCACCTTCCGCCATCCTGGGCAGCAGCCACTTAGCTGCGACGTCCCCCAGCTCAAGCGCATCGTCGAACCGGCCCACGGCCAGCAGCGCGTGCGTTCCTGAGCGCGCAGCCGACGCCAGCACCAGCGGATCATCCGCGTCGTCCGCGGCTTGCATCGCCCTTTCGGCCGCAATCCACGCAAGGTCGGCTTCACCGATCTTGCTCAGCGTGGTCGCCGCCAGGTGATGCACCCGAGCCGAGACAGCAGCGCACGCCCGCTTGTACGCCGCGTCATCCGCGGAAGCGGCCTCCATCGCCTGACTCGTCTTGATCAGCCCAGGCAGGGCCGCGACGACCCGGCCCAGCTCGCCCTTTTGGTAGCTCGACCAGGCACCTTCCACCAGCTGCGCAACCGGCGCTGGGTCGATATACTCGGGCGACATCGCCGAGGAGAAGAGCGTCCGCGACAACCGACGGGGTGCCATGAGCGCGTCCCGGATGGCCGGCACATCGTCGTTCTTCTCCTGGTCCTCCATTAGGACCGGTTCGCCAAGCAGGTCACCGAGCGTGACCCTAAGCGCTTGCGCGACCTCCGCCAGCACATCCAACCTGCGGATATCCCGCTCACCGCGCTCGATCTTGCTTAACCAGTCCTCGGAGCGGCCCACCAGGTCAGCAAGCACCGCCTGCGACAGCCCACGCCTCCGCCGGTAGAAGGCAAGACGCTCCCCGATGCTGAGCTGGTCCCCTGCTCCGCGCATGGCTCTAGGCTAACAGCCGGCCAGTGATACCACACGGCTATGCCGCTCAGGGCGTGAATGCTTTTCCTTGCGTAATCTGCAACCCTGCTCGATAGAGCATGGGAACTTTATAGTTGGTGCCAACCGGCTCAAGGAAGCCTACCGTGGTCAGGAATTCGACACTCGAGTTGTAATTTTCGCCCAATAGTTCGGTTAATGTGCCTCGATTGTGTTCCGCTTTGCCATTTCGAAATTTCTCAATGAGGTGGGCATGCTCTCCCGCTTCAGCGAGAAGGGTGTCGATAACGCGTTCTTCACTTAGTCTTTCGAGGCCGCGTTTTAGCGCGTCCGGGCTGATTAGTGGTGTTCCGGGCACATACTCGCGCTGCTCCCTCTCCTCTTCTCGGAGCTGTTCTTCGACTGTCTTGAGCACGAGATCGATGAGGTTCCTTGGTGGGCGCACCCGGTTTCCATCCGCGATCCGACTCAGCATCCAGTTCCAGGTAGTGGGCTTGGCGTCGCCCTGATCAACCTGCTTGGGAAAAACAGCATAAAAAATCGAATTTGCTGACGTGTCGTCCAATTGAAGCGAGCGCACGAAACTTTCATTCTCAAGGAACCGCTTGTGCAGTAGATCAAACAGGTCAAGATCGTACCAAATTATCTCGACCTTGCGTGCATTGACGTGCGTCAAATTGACGAAACCGCCGGAAGTTATTCTTCGAAACAAGTCACGTCTAACAAACAGTTTGAGCTTGACTCGGCTAAATTCCTGCATGTCAAGATATGCTCGGAACAGGGCGCGAAGTACGGGCTTTTCAAAGTCGGGTCGCCCTTGGAACGCCTCGTCCAATCGGTCGACCGTGAGCCATATGGTGACATCCATGTCAGCGAGAATTCGATCAAGCAGGCGAAGGTAGTGATCATGCTCCACTTCGTCCGAGTCATGACGTGTCGGATCGAACACCAACGCAACCTTTGCGGATATCTCAGCCGGCCCAGCTTTGCCCGTACCGCTGACTTCGGCGCTATTGACAGACAATTTCAGCTTAGAAAGAATTTTCGAAAAGACGCCGCCTGGGGTGTCGTCCTTGGTACGCACTCGAAGCTCATTGAGAAGTTCGTCGAGTTTCCTCATCGTGTCCGTGTAGTCGCCGTCAGCGAATTCCAGTATCCAGTTTCCGGCCAGCGCCAAGAAGTATGTTTTCCAGATATTAATATAGCTCTGCTCGGAAAGTACCTCGCCCTCGGCAAGACGTTGAAAAACTGGTGTTCCGAGCGTATTGAAGGCTGACACGACTTCGATGAGATTCATCTCCGGGATCTGACTATACCTTTTGCCCAGGATAGTGTATAGGGCACTCTTGCCAGTGCCCTTGTCTCCGGCGATTACATCGTGCTTGTCACGAACAACGCTTCGGAAGGGCTCCGTCTCGACGAAGTAACGTTCAAGCATCTTGTCCTGCTCTGCCACCGAGGAGCCAAGGTCCAACTCTCGGAGTATTTCGCGAACAAGCATGGCCAATTCCCTTGGTGTGTTTGTGGTAGCGAACAGGGAGATCGTCAGTGCAGTGCAACTTGTTACATTTCGTTGCCATAGAGTCGCACATTCCTGCGCGGGTCTACGTGGCGCGTTCTGCCGAACTTGGCTCTATGGGATCAAGGCGCCGCCGCCGGCGGCGCGTGGTCGCCACGCGTTCGGCGGGCTCGCCCCAGTGCGGCACGGACGGCCTGCCGCTCCGCTTCGGCCGCCGGCCGCGGGCGGCCCGCCGGAAGGAGCGTCGCGAGGCGCGCCGCCGCCGACGGCAGGGGATCCGTAGAGGTGCATACCGGCATATACGGCCGATGCGCTCAGCGCGTTACAGGCCGGTGCACGATCGTGACCGTCCGCTTCCTCGTCGTTGATCGTTTAACACCGGCACGCCGCCATCAAGGGCGCCTCCGGCGTCGCTGCGCGATGGCCGCAAGCGTCCACCCTTGACACCGTCGAACCGGTGCTAACGGGGGCGGGGACGAGGACGACGGGGGAGGCTGGGCGCGGCCGAGAGGGCGGGCGCGCGAATCAGGGCTGGGCCGTCGTGGGGCCGTCAGACGTCAAGATCGGTCCGGACGCGACCGGACGGGATGAGACACAAAACGGCAGGTCAGAGGTGGTTTACTAGGGATCGCCCCGAGGCGGACTAGACCCCCCGGATAGTTCATGAACAAGAAATCCATCCGGCTGTGAGCTGCCGGGTGGTGATTCGTGGCCTGGTCAGGCCGTCGCGTATTCGTCCGGGGCGGCCTGACGGGGGGCGTGAACCGCTCGAGCTGCCTGCGGTGCCCACGCTTTCGGGGGCGCAGCGCGTCACGGGAGAGTGCACGGAGTTCATCACTGGTCGGGTGAGCTCTGTCGTCGGGAGAGAGTGAGCCTGCGTCCCCCTTTGTCGATCTTGGTGACGACGACCGTGATTTCGTCACCAACCTGAACGACCTCTGCCGGGGTTTCCACGGGCGTCCAAGCAAGCTCTCGCAGAGGGACCAGCCCCTCGATTCCGTGGGCGACTTCGACGAAGGCGCCGAACGGGGCCAGCTTGGTGATGCGTCCGTGCAGTTTGTGCCCTACCGGGTCGCCTTCGGCGAACGCCTGGAAGGGATCCGGCTGCAACGCTTTCAAGGACAGTCTGGCCTCCAGGTTCCGCGTGTCGAGCTGGAGGAACTCACCTGAGACGCGCTGTCCGACTTGCACGACTTCGGTGGCGGCTTCGAAACGCCCCCAGGACAGCTCGGCGAAGGAGACGAAGCCGACTCCGGCGAAGACCGGGTGAACGGGACCCTCATCCAGCGCCACGAACACGCCGAAACGTTCGATACCTGACGTGCGTCATCTGGCCTAGGAAACTCGAGGTCTCAGCGGCCCAGGTCGATGCCTCGTGAACCGACGGGCTGCTGACAGATCACCGACGTGGTAGCGCTACCTGCACTTGATGTTGGGCGTCGTAATGAACGCCGTGCCCGACGTTCAGGAACCCGAGCCGTGCTGCGAGCCGGAGGCTGGGCGAGACAAGCCCTCCGCGGCGCGGCCGCATTCCCGGTCGACCCGGCCGACGCCATCCAGACCATGCGCGTCATCGAAGCCGCCCGCCTGGCCGCCCAGCCCCACCGAATCGTCCGCCTGGCCCCGGACGCCTGACCGGCGTCCACAACGGACACCATTTTTGTGACTATGACTTCACTGATAATTGAAACCAACCCCCACGCCGTGCGGAGATCACCTTTACGTTGCAGTGACTGAACAACCAGCCCGGGCGGCTATCCTGAGGCTCGTGCGCCAGGTCGGCGCCGGGGGTGGGTTGTGGAGGTCGGCATGAGCAAGAGCGGAAGACAGCCGGAGGCCGCCGATCCCATGATCATGATCGCCGAGGCGCGGCGCGCGTTGTGGGTGATGGTCGGCTTCCTGGCCCTCATCTGGATCATCCAGATCTTCAACGCCGTCGACAGTTACCAGCTCAGCCAGCACTACGGCATCCGCGCCCGCGACGTCACCTCGCTCCCGGACATCATCAGTGCCCCGTTCCTGCACTTCAGCTGGGCGCATATCGAGGGCAACTCCGGCCCGCTCTTCATCTTCGGCTTCCTGTCGGCCTATCGCGGCGTGCGGAAGTTCTTCTGGGTGACCACATTGATCGTCGTGGTCGCCGGACTCGGCGCCTGGCTGACCAACGAGCCGAACTCGGTCGCGGCGGGTGCAAGTGGCGTGGTGTTCGGTTACTTCGGGTATATCCTCGTGCGCGGGCTGTTCGACCGGCACCTCATCGACATTGTCCTGGGCCTGGTCATGGGCCTGTGCTTCGCCTACCAGTTCACGGTCCTGCTGCCGACCGACGGCATCGACTGGCAGGGCCACGCGTTCGGCTTCGCCGCCGGCTTGGCCGGTGGCTGGATCTTCCGGGATCGGCGCAAGCGGCAGGTCAAGGCCGCGGCTCCGACTCCGGTGATCGCCGCCGTGCCGGTGATCGAGCCGTCGACGACCACGATCGAGACCCCGGCCCCGGCCACTACCGAAATGCCCGCGCCGAGCAAGGCCCCCAAGGTTGATCCGGCCGACCGGCTGGCCCAGATCCGCAAGGAAATGGGCCAGTGACCGGCGCTACACGATGATCAGCTGATCGCGCGGCCCGGTCCGGCGCCAGGCCACGACCAGGAACGCGATCAACGGCACGAACGGCAGCGACCTGACGGCCCAGCTCAGCGCCAGCGGCGGTCCGGGCTGGTTTAGCACGGTGAGGTCGTGCAGCGTCCCGGTGCCTTGGCCCTGCGGGCCGTTGATCACGAACCCGATGCTGTGCGCGCCGGGACTGTCGAACGCCCTCACGTCCAGCCCAGGTGTCGAGCTTGCGGGGGTGCTCGGCCAGCGGGGTGACGTGCTCGTCCGGTTTGACGCCGGGACCGTTCAGCAGCAGCGATCCGGACTTGCCCGTGATCCCGCCGTCCGGTGCGAAGGTGAAGTCCAGCGAGCGCATCGCGCGGATCTGGTGTGGGTACTGGACGTCTGACAGCCGTCGATTTGACGGCTCGCCCACCTGTTCGGCGGGGTCGATCACCGATTCACGGCCAGCACAGCCGCGAGGCCCTCTTGGAGATCTTTGACGAAAAACTCGGGGACCTCCAGCGACGGGAAATGTCCCCCGCTTTCGGGCGAGCTCCATCGGACGATCTGCCGGTACCGTTCCTGTGCCCAGGGGCGCGGAGACTTCTCGGGGTCGCGGGGGTACATAGTGATTGCCGACGGGACGTCGACTCGAAGTTCGGGATCGAGCGAGTTGTGGCTTTCGTAGTAAATGCGGGCCGATGATGCGCCGGTGCGTGTCAGCCAGTATAGGGTGACGTCGTCAAGAATGCTGTCTCGAGAAATCGTCTCGAACGGGCTGTCTTCGGTGTCCGACCACTCGGCGAACTTGTCGAGGATCCAGGCGAGAAGCCCGACCGGTGAGTCGACGAGCGAGTAGCCGATGGTCTGCGGCCGGGTCGCCTGCTGCTTCGCATATGCCGCGTGGTGGTGCCAGAAATCGCGGGTTTCCTCGGCCCACTTGCGCTCGACCGTCGTCAGCCCGTTCGTTGTCAACCCGGGCGGTCCCTCCGCGAACGTTGTGTGGATGCCGAGAACGTGCGCCGGGAACCTGCCGGCGAGTACCGTGGTGATATTGCCTCCCCAGTCGCCGCCATGTGCTGCGAACTGGCTGTAGCCGAGCCTTCCCATCAGTTCTACCCATGCGGCCGCGATCTTTTCGGTTCCCCACCCGGTGGTGGCCGGCTTGTCGCTGTAACCGAAGCCTGGTAGCGACGGAACCACGACGTGGAACGCAGGTGCGTCTGCATCTTTCGGATCTGCCAGCTCGTCCACTACATCGATGAACCGAGTAATGCTGTCCGGCCAGCCGTGCGTCAAGATCAGAGGAGTGGCATCTGCGCGCGCGGATCGGCGGTGCAGGAAGTGGATTCCCAGATCGTCGATAGTCGTGCGGAACTGGCCGATCCGGTTGAGGCGCTCTTCGAACGACCGCCAGTTGTACCCGGTGCGCCAGTAGTTCACGACATCGACGAGGTCGGCCAGCGGAACGCCCTGTTCCCATCGGCGGGGGTCGGGCGCCGCGCGATAGACCGTCTCGGCCTCCGGCAGCCGCGCCGCGGCCAGCCGCGCGCGCAGATCGTCGAGGTCGGCGTCAGGTGCGTGGGCTTCAAATGCTTGCACGTCGCTGGTTGGACGGGGCATGAGACCTCCTGGCCATCGCGGAACCGGCTTAGATGGTTCTAGCACGTCGCCAGGTCGGCGTGCAACCGGCTAAGGTGGTTCCATGCGTGCTGCGTTCCCCGACTTTCGCCTCGGTACCGTGCTGGCGACCAGCTTCACGGCGACTCTGACGGAGCGTCGTGGCGACGCCGTGGAGCGCATTCCCACGCCGCACCGGCTCGTCGACTGGCTGGCGGTGAACGGCCTCGCCGTGGACTCCTGCACCACCGTCCAGCTCGACCTCGCCCGGGAACTGAGGGAGTCGATTCACGCCGCCGCGACAGCGGCCGCGATCCAGGACGCTCTCCCTGCCGCTGCTGTCCAAGTCATCAATGACCGCAGCGCTCAGGGCCGGGCCGCGGCGATCCTGACGCCCGAGGGCAAGCGGCGATGGCAGCTCAGCGCGGCTTCCTGCGTGGAAGATGCCCTCAGCGTGATCGCCGCCGACGCGATCAGCATCATCGCCGGCGAACGAGACGGAAAGCTGGCGTTGTGCGCATCGCCGACCTGCCAAGCCGCCTTCTTCGACACCAGCCAAAGCCGCACCCGCAAATGGTGCGACATGAACACGTGCGGGAATCGTGAGAAGAAGGCGCGCTTCAATGCCAGCCGGCGCAAAAATCCCAGATCAGTGGAGTGATCGTTGCCTCGGTAGACCGTTCCCCGAACGGTGCCAGGTGGGTGAATTGAGAGACTTATGTCGAGGGATGGGAATTTTCATGGCGTGGATGAGTTCGGAAGCCGCTCGAATGGCCGGGTCGGACTTTTTTGACGCCCTCAGGAAAAATGACGTAGTCGTGGAACTTCGTGGAGTGATAGAACGCGGCTGGATCACAGTGGATGGTGCCCATCTACTCGAGGCGTGGTATCGAAGTTACTTCGGCGACCGGGACCGCTTCTCCGAAGTCATCGACTACGAGGCGGCGGTCAACGGCCGCGGTATTCCCGATCTTGATCTGACTGAAATCGGCGAATCGCTGGTTTCACTCCTGCTTGGCAGGGGGGTGGCGTTCGCTTGGGCCGCCCTCCATCAACAAAACGACGATTTGCCGGCCGTCTGGATGGCTGCGTATATCTCCGCTGGACCGACACTGTTCGACCCCGATAAATTCACGGGGAACGTGACGTTCTGCACCGTCCCTCTCGGGCGGCCGGGCTATATCGACGCCCTGAAGGTGACGAAGGAGGATATTGTCGTCGCGCTATTCAGCGAGGACTGCCGACATCCTCTTCCTGCAACTTCCTACCGGTGATCAGGCCGCAACAGAGAACCCAGCCAACCCGCGAAAACCACCTGCGTCTCAGCCAGCACGACAGCCTGATCCGAAGCCGAAGCGATCATCCTCGCCGCCTCCATCACCGCGCTCAAAATCAGCTGCGCCAAAGTACGAATAGGCATGTCCACGATCAACCCCGCCGCGTGCGCCGAAGTCAGGGCCGACACCAGCAACCCCAGCCCGTACTCGCTCTCCATCTCGCGCCAGACGTCCCAGCCGAGCACCGCGGGGGCGTCCGCCAGGCAGATGCGCTGGACCTCCGGCCGAAGACAGGCCTCCAGGAACGTCCCCAGCGCCGTGGTCATGCCGACCAGGGGATCGGCGGACGCTGTCATCACCGCGGAGACCTCGGCTGTCAGTTCGCGTTCCACCGCTTCCACCACGGCGCGGAACAGGCCCAGCTTGTCACCGAAGTGGTGGTAGAGCGCGCCGCGGGTGACGCCGGCCGTGCGGGTGATCTCTTCGGCCGGCACGTCGTGGTAGCCGCGCGTGCCGAAGAGTTCGCGGGCGGCGCCGACGAGGGCTGCGCGCGTGCTGTCGGACCGTTCCTGCTGAGTGCGTCTCACCCGGCCTAATCTGCCATGACGCTCGCGAACTCGACGATGTGCCCGGCGAGCACGTCGGGCTGGTCCTCCGGGACGAAGGTGTACGAGTCGGCGATCTCCACAACGCGAGCGTCCGGCAGCAGTTCGGCCAGCCGGTAGGCGAAGCGGACGGGGAACAGCTTGTCTTCCGAAGCCCAGGCCAGGAGAACGGGCGGCGAAAACGACCGCAGTTTCTCCGCGGCCGCCAAGGTGTGCCGGGGGTGCACCGAGCGCAGCAGCTTGCGCAGGTCGCGTCGCACGCCGGAAGACCCGCGCAGGCGAAGAAGGTAAGACTCGGCCACGGAAGAAGGCAGCGGCTTCTTCGTCACCAACCCGAACAACAGCGGCAACGGCCACAACGCCCGAACCCGCAACAGCTGCCCCAGCACCGCCATCGAACCCGGCACCTTCGCCACCACCGGCAACGGCTTGAAGATCGGCGGGAAGAAGTACTCGAAGCTGTCCGACGGCGTCAGCACCACCCGCGCGACGCGCGACGGGTAGCGGGAAAGCAGGATCTGCGTCACCGCGCCGCCGGTGTCGTTGGCGACGAGCGTGACGTCGTGCAGGTCGAGGGTCTCGAGGAAGTCGCCGAGCAGGGTCGCCATGCCCGGGGCGCTCAGGTCGGCGTCGGCGCGCATCGGGATCTCGTGGGCGCCCATCGGCAGATCCGGGGCCAGGCAACGGAATCCGGCCTCGGCGACGGCGGGCACGACCTTGCGCCACAGCAGCGCGTTGGTGAGCACCCCGTGCACGAAGACGACCGGTCGCCCGGCGCCGCGTTCGTAGTAGCGCACCTCGCCCTGCGGCAGGCGGATGCGGTGGTCCTGTCCGAGTGAGGAAGTCATGCGACCAAGATACATACGTACAGTCTGTATGTAAATGCGAAGGGGACATGACTGTGCCCGCCGCACCCGGAAGAGGGTGCGACGGGCACAGGGGGATGGGTCAGGAAAGTTCAGCTGCCAGCTGCGAAACGCCCCAGCGCAGGTCCTCTTCGGACACCACGAGCGGCGGCGCCAGCCGGATCGTGCTGCCGTGCGCGTCCTTCGCCAGCACGCCACGGCGAAGCAGGCCTTCGCAGACGTCGCGGCCCGTGCGGTCGCGCACGTCGATGCCGGCCCACAGGCCACGCACCCGCACCGCGTCGACCGCCGACGAAGGCAACTCGGCCAAGGCGGAAGCGAAGACCCGGCCCAGCTCGTCGGCCCGGCGCTGCGGCTCGCCGGTCTTCAGCTTCCGCACCACCGCCGTCCCGACAGCGCACGCGAGCGGGTTGCCGCCGAACGTGCTGCCGTGCTCGCCCGGCCGGAACACGCCCAGCACGTCACGGCTGGACACCACGGCCGACACCGGCATGATGCCGCCGCCCAGCGCCTTGCCCAGCACGTAAATGTCGGGCACGACGTCCTCGTGGTCACACGCGAACGTCCGCCCGGTCCGGCCGAGGCCCGACTGGATCTCGTCGGCGACGAACAGCACCCGAGCGGCAGAGCAAATGGCGCGAACCTCACGCAGATATCCCGAAGGCGGCAGCACCACACCGCCCTCGCCCTGGATCGGCTCGATCAGCACCGCCACCGTGTCCTCGTCCACCGCGGCCCGCAACGCCTCCGCGTCGCCGAACGGCACGGTCACGAACCCCGGCGTGAACGGCCCGTGGTCGGCGGTGGCCTCGGGGTCGTCCGAGAACCCGACGATCGTCACCGTCCGGCCGTGGAAGTTGCCGCCCGCCACGACGATCTTCGCGCGCCCGGCCGGCACGCCCTTCACGCGGTAGCCCCACTTGCGCGCCGTCTTGATGGCCGTCTCCACGGCCTCGGCGCCGGTGTTCATCGGCAGCACCATCTCCATGCCGCACAGCTCGGCGAGCTCGGAGGCGAAGGTGCCCAACTGGTTGTGGTGGAACGCGCGGCTGGTCAGGGTCAGCCGGTCGAGCTGGGCGTGGGCGACGGCCAGCAGCTCGTCGTCACCGTGGCCGAAGTTGAGGGCGCTGTAGCCCGCGAGCAGGTCGAGGTAGCGCCGGCCTTCGACGTCGGTCACCCACGCGCCCTTGCCTTCCGTGAGCACCACGGGCAGCGGGTGGTAGTTGTGGGCCAGTGCGGCTTCGGCGCGTTCGATCTCTTCGCCGGTGATGGACATTTCTCTCCGCTTCGAAAAATCAGACGAGGGTTCCGGCCGGCTGCGAGGCCGCCGGCTCGGGTTCGGGCTCCGGCGCCGGCCGGTCCGGGCGGCGCCGGACCTTCTTCGGCCGGTCGAGCAGCTCGGCGACGCGGGAGAGCCCGAAGTTGATGACGATGTAGATGACCGCGGTGAACGCGTAGGTCTGCACGAAGTTGGCGTTGTACTCGCCGATCACCTGCCCGTCGCGCAGCAGCTCCGGGTAGCCGACGACGTAGCCGAGGCTCGATTCCTTCAGCGTGCGGATCACCTGGGTGACCAGCGCCGGCCGCAGCGACCGGAACACCTGGGGCAGGACGACGAGCACCATCGTCTGCCCGCGGCGCAGGCCGATCGCCGCGGCGGCGTCGAACTGGCCGCGGTCCAGCGAGTTGACGCCGGCGCGGACGATCTCGGCGAAGACCGCCCCGGCGTGCAGCACGATCGGGATGGTCAGCACCCAGAACGGCGGGAGGTTCCAGCCGAACATGGGCAGGCCGATGAGGAAGAAATACACGAGCAAGATCAGCGGGATCGCGCGGAAGAGCTCGATCAGCCCGGCGCACGGGATCGAGACCCACTTGTGCGTGGACAGCCGGCCGAGGCCCATCAACGTGCCGAACACCAGGGAGATCGCGGCGCCGGTGAGGCCGACCTCCAACGTGGTCAGCAGGCCCTGCAGCAGGTAGCGGATGTTCGACCACTCGATGAGCGGCGCCCACAGGCGTGCGGTGAGCTGCTGCACGTGGGCGAGCTGGGCGATGGCGCCGCCGACGATGCCGATCAGCGCGACGATGGCCACGACGGTGGCGATCTTCAGCCGCTTCTGGCCTCGGGGCCCGAGTTCGTCGAAAAGGGCGGGGGAGCGCGACTTCATCGTCGGATGCGAACCTTCCGTTCGACGACGCCGGTCAGCTGGCCGATCGTCAGGGTGATCAGGAGGTAGCCGATGACCGCGGCGATGAAGGTCGGGATCGGCTGGGCGAAGTCGAGGTTGAACTGACGCGCCGAACCGGTGAGCTCCTGCACGCCGACCGCCGCGCCGAGTGCCGAACCGAGGCACACGTTGATCAGGATGTTGCCCAGTGGCTGCACCATCGACCGGAACGCCTGCGGCAGCACGACCTGCCGCAGGACGCCGGTGAACGTGAGGCCGATGGCGCGCGCCGCCTCGATCTGGCCGAGCGGTACGCCGGCGATGCCGGAGCGCACCGTTTCGCAGATGTAGGCGCCGAAGTACAACCCCAGCCCCAGCACGACCGACCCGAACAGCGGGACGGTCGCGCCGAGGTAGGGCAGGCCGAAGACCACCATGACCATCACCAGCAGCATCGGCGAGTTGCGCAGGCAGTGCACGTAGAACCCGGCGGCCGCCCGCAGCGGCCCGATCGGGCTGACGCGGCAGACACCCAGCAGGGTGCCGATCACCAGCGCCAGCGGAAACGCGATCGCGGCCAGCTCGAGGGTCGTCAGCAGACCGGTCAGCAGCTCACCGAGGTGCGCGAAGAGCACGGACATGGGGTCTCCGATTTCGGGGTTCGGGTCAGACGCCGGGGACGGAGCCGAGCTTCGGCGGGGTGGGCGGCGGGGTCTTCAGCAGCTTGCCGACGGTGCCCTGCCAGAGCTTGGTCCAGGTGCCGTCGGCCTCGATCTTCTGCAGGAACTCGTCGACGACCTGCTTGAACACCGGGTCGTCCTTGGGCTCGCCGATGCCGAACGGGTTGGAGCCGAACGTCGCGTCGAGCAGCTTCACGTCCGAGCGCGTCTGGATCGCGCCCAGCAGCGAAGCGTTGTTCAGTGTCACGGCGTCGGCGCGGCCCTGCTCCACCGCGGCGATGCACTGCGCGGTGGTGTCGAACAGCACCGGCTGCGCGGTCGGCACCTCGGTGACCAGAGCGGTCTTCGCCGCGCCGGACTCGGTGGCCACCTTCTTGCCGGCGAGGTCCTTGGCGGTCTTGATCGTGGTGTCCGTGGACTTCACGATGATGCCGCTGGCGGCCATGTAGTACGGGCCGGAGAAGTTCACCAGCTTGGCGCGCTCGGGCGTCATCGTGTACGTCTGGATCGCGACGTCGATGGTGTGGTTGCCGAGCAGGCCCTCACGGGTGTCGGAGCCACCGCTCTGCATCCTCGCCGAAGGCTTGCCCAGCAGGTACTTCGCGAGCAGGTCGGCGATCCCGGCGTCGAAGCCGGAGATCTTGCCGGTGGCCGGGTCGAGCTGCGAGAAGCCCAGCGTGTTGCGGCTGCCGGCCCATACCAGCTCGCCGCGCTGGCGGATCTTGTCCAGCATCGGCGAGTGCGGCAGGTTCTGGCCCACCGGCGCGCCCGCGACGGCATCGTCCTGGCTGATCATCTTGGCGACGTCGGCAGCGGCCGGCTTCGGGGCGGCGCCGCCGGGGGCCGTGGCCGGGGCGCTGCCGCACGCGGCGAGCAGCGCGCCCGCGACGACCACCGCGCCCACGGCGGCGGTCATTCTGGTCAGCTTCATTGCTTTCTCCTTGTCACGGTGCGGAATTCAGTGCTGGAGGACTAGTGCTGGAGTGACTAGTGCTGGAGGACTTTGGACAGGAAGTCCCGCGCCCGGGCGGTGCCGGTGCGGTCGAAGAACTCTTCGGGGGTGCCTTGTTCGGCGATGCGGCCTTCGCTCATGAAGACCACGCGGTGGGCGGCGCGGCGGGCGAAGCCCATCTCGTGCGTGACCACGACCATCGTGGTTCCCTCCGCGGCGAGTGAGGTCATCACGTCGAGGACCTCGCTCACCATCTCCGGGTCGAGCGCGCTGGTCGGTTCGTCGAACAGCACGATCTTGGGGTTCATCGCGAGCGCCCTGGCGATGGCCACGCGCTGCTGCTGGCCGCCGGAGAGCTCGGCGGGCAGTTTGTCGGCCTGGTCGGCCACCCCGACTCGGTCGAGCAGCCGTCGTGCGGTCGCTTCGGCCTCACGCTTGGGAATCCCGCGGACGCGGATCGGCCCGAGCGTCACGTTCTCGAGCACGCTGCGGTGCGCGAAGAGGTTGAACGACTGGAAGACCATGCCGACGTCGGCCCGCAGGCGCGCCAGGTCGCGCCCCTCGGCGGGCAGCGGCTTGCCGTCGAGCGTGATGGTGCCGGAGTTGATCTTTTCCAGGCGGTTGATGCAGCGGCACAGCGTCGATTTGCCCGACCCGGACGGGCCGAGGATCACCACGACCTCGCCCTGGTGGATGTCGAGGTCGACGTCGTACAGCACCTGCACCGCGCCGTAGCTCTTGTTCACACCGCGCAGGCTGGCGAGCACGGGTCCGGTCATCAGTGACCTCCGGGGCCGTCGTAGAGCTGCCAGGGCAGCAGTTCGTAGTCGTTCTCACAGGGGTTGCCGACCGCCACGCGGTACTCGCCGCTGGTCAGGTCGACCAGGCTCGAGGCGATCGTCTTGTAGCGCTGCAGCGGGGTGGCGCGCGGATCCACGTGGGCGCACACGCCGTCGGGGTGGCCGACGTGGTCGCTCATCGTCGCGGCGACGACCTTGCGCACCTCGGCCGAACTGGTGGCGTTGCGCGCGGCGGTGAGCCCGCGTTCGATCACCTGCACGCGGTAGAGCGAGTCCACCGGGCGGACTTTGTGCGTGTCGGCGATCTGCGGGGGTACGCCGTACTGGTAGTGGTTGCCGTGCACGAGGATCCCGTTGTGCGGCAGTCCCCAGCGGTGCACCACCGGCGTGGTCTCGTAGTCCACGGCGACCCCGCCGCGGTGGGTCACCAGCAGGTTGGTGGCGATGTGCTGGTGCACGTCGAAGGGCACCTGCAGGGCGCTCTTCAGGTAGTCGTGGTCGAGGATCAGGCGGCGCAGCACCGGCTGCGGGATGCCGATCGGGGTGCCGAAGCGGCCGTTGAGCCCGTTGGCGTTGAGCGCGATGCCCGCGGAGTTGGCGCCGTGGCGGCCGATCTGGCCGGCCTCGACCTGCATGATGATCGTGGGCTTGGGCGGCTGGACCACGCGCACGAGCACCACGGAATCCTGCGTGCCCTCGCGCCAGTCCCAGTTCTGTCCACAGTAGACGTGACCGTCGCCGGTCGCCTCGGGCAGCAGCGCGAAGGAGGAGCAGCCGTCGGCGGGCTCCTCGTCTTCGGCGACGGCCGGATTGAAGCCGCTGTCGTTGTTGCGGACGATCTCGCCGCGCGCGTTGAGCGCGAGGATCTCGTCCTGGTGCACGCCGGCGCCGTCGGCGATCGCGTCCATCTCTTCGAGCAGGTGCGGTGCGACGGCGGCGACGGGTGCGCGCCAGCGCCGGGCCGAGGCCTGCACGTCCGTCCACTCCAGACCCGACGCCAGCCGGAAGGCGTCGCGGTAATAGGCGATCGACGTGCGGATCTCCGCCCTGGCGGCCTCTCCGTAGGCGAGTCCCCGCTCACGGGGGCCACCTTCGATCTGGACCAACCGGACTGCCATGAATACCTCTTTCCCGGTGCTGGCGATTCGTTGAAGGTTTGCGCTACATTCATCAGGAACTTGTAGTGGCAGCTACGGATAAGATAGACCGTGCTACGAAGTTGTCAACACCTGTCGTCGTTACTACATGGTTACGACGGTGCAGGACGGTCCCACGCCATGCCAAGGAGAACCGCTCCATGACGAGCCCCCAAGCGACGCCCGACTCCGCCCGAGTCCTCGACCCGACGGAGTTCTACTACGGCGGGCCGACGCCGTTTTTCGCGCTGCAGAGCGACCAGCGCTTTTCGTACTGCCTCTACGTGCCCAGCGCCCACCGCACCTCCGAGACGCCGCTGCCGCTGCTCGTCCTGATGCACGGCACCCAGCGCACCGCGGAGCGTTACCGCAACGACTACCGCGAGTTCGCGGAGGAGAACGACACCATCGTGCTCGCGCCGCTGTTCCCGGCGGGCATCGCGCAGCCGGGTGACCTGCACGGCTTCAAGCGCCTGAGCTTCGAAGGCATCCGCTACGACCTGATCCTGCTCGACATCGTCGCCGAGGTCGCCGCACGCTTCCGCGTGGACACCGAGCGCTTCTACCTGCACGGCTTCTCCGGCGGCGGGCAGTTCGCGCACCGCTTCGCCTACCTGCACGCCGACCGGCTGGCCGCGTTGTCCATCGGCGCTCCGGGCCGCGTCACGCGGATCGACCCGGACGTCCCGTGGTGGCTGGGCACCGCCGACGTGCGCGAGCTGTTCGGCACCGACGTGCAGGTGGAGACCCTGCGCAAGCTGCCGGTGCAGATGATCGTCGGCGGCGAGGACAAGGACACCTGGGAGATCGCGGAGCCGGGGATCGACGCCGGTGGTGACACGCGCATCGAGCGGCTGACCACCTTGCGCAAGAATTTCGAGAGCAACGGGATCGACGTGCAGTTCGACGTGGTGCCCGGGGTCGCGCACCGCGGGCTGCTGATCCAGCCGGTGGTGAAGGCCTTCATCGCCGGGGAGCTGGCGCGCCGGCCGTAGCGCGTGACGGGTTCACGGGGCACGGCCGCACCGTGGCGGCCTTCCCGTGGGCACGTGGATCGGGAAACGAGGGTGGGATGGGGAACGAGGAAGAGTCGCTGCGCGCACGGATCGCGCGATGCCTGCCGAAGATGTCGCGGGCCGAGCGGACCGTCGCGGAGTACCTGCGCGACCACGGCCGCTACGCCATTTTCGCGACGGCCGAGCAGATCGGCGGCGCGACGGCGACCAGCGACGCGACCGTGGTGCGCACCGCGAAGTCCCTGGGGTTCGCGGGGCTGATGGACCTGCGGCGCAGCCTGGCGCGCGAGGTCGCGCTGGAGACCAGCCCGTCGCACCGGCTGCTGACCGAGCTGCCCGACGGCGCCACCGCGGGCGATGCCGTGGTGGACAAGGTCTTCACCGACGCGACCGAGCGGCTGGCCGCCACCTGGCGGCTCGTGCAGTCCGACGAGTTCCTGCACGCGGTCGACCTGCTGGACGACGCGCGCGAGGTCCTCAGCTTCGGCCTGGGGGCCTCGAGCCTCGTCGCGCGGTACCTGACCATGCGCCTGGTCCGGATGGGCCGACGTGCGCGTTCCACGGGCGCCACGGGGTTCCAGCTGGCCGACGACCTGCTCGGCCTCGGCCCGGACGACGTCGTCGTGCTTTACATCCCCGGCCGGATCCTCGGCGAGATCGAGGTGCTGCTCGGTCACGCCGAGGACGTCGGTGCGAGCGTCGTGCTCGTGTCGAGCTCGCTGGGGCCGTTGTTCGGCTCCCGGGTGGACGTCTCGCTCACTGCCCCGCAGAGCGCCAGCAACTTCACCGGCGAAATGCTGAGCGCGGAGGTGCTCACCGACGCGTTGGTGCTGCGCCTGGCCTCCCGCGACGAAAACCGCGCGACGAAGACGTCGGAACTGCTGACTTCGCTGCGTTCCGACCTGATCAACGGCGATCTGCGTGCAACGCGACTGCCGCGCGGCGACGGGGTCGCTTAACCGGGACTGGCGGTTTTCTCCACGCTGACGGTGGTGAGGTGCCTCCGCAGGTACTCCGCCGCGTCGGCGGTCCGGCCGGTCAGCAGCAGGTCCGCGATGTCGACGTGCTCGCGGCAGCGCACCGCGGCCCGGTCGCGCGGGAGCGTGCGCCGATACTCGATCAGGCGGCGCAGGTTGTCCACGCGGCGCAGCGAGTCGATGAAGAACGTGTTGTGGCTGCACGCCACCACGGCCTCGTGGAAGGCGCGGTTGCGGGCGAACAGCTCGGTGTTGGTCACGGTGTGCGCGGCGCCCTCGGCGAGCTCGAGTTGTTGCGCGCGAACGACTTCGATGGCCGCCTGGTCCACGGCGAAGCCGGGTTCCAGCAGCGCCGCGGGCTCGAGCGCGAGACGGAAGCGGTAGCTGTCCTCATAGGACTCCTGCGACGTCAGCATCGGCTGGAACTCCCAGCCGTAGCCGGGCAGCCGCTCGATCCAGCCCTCGCCGGAGATGCGGCGCAGCACGGCCGTCACCTGGGCCGGCGTGAGGGCGTAGCGGCGCGCCAGCTCGCTCTCGCTCACGCGGTCGGGCAGCTCGCCGTCGAGCCGGTCCGACGCGATGCGCAGGTACTGCTCCTCGTCCTCGTCACCGAGCTCACCGGCTTCGACGGTGAGCTCGGTGACGGGGCGGGCCACGGTGTGGCCGCCGCCGGGCTCGGCGACGGCCACCACCCCTTCGTCCGCCAGCAGGCGCAGCGCCGCGCGCACAGGTGAACGCGAAACACGCAGGTGCGCGGCCAGGGTGCGCTCCACCAGCCGCGTGCCCGGCTCGGCCGCGGTCTCGCGGATGTAGCCCACGATGCGCGCCGCGACCTGCCGGGTGAGCGGGGTCGGGGTCTGTTCCACTTACCCAGGCTAGCGCCGGTGCTCGGCATCCACCCGGGTGGTGGTGCCGGTCGCGACGATCGTGCGGGTGGCCTCCACCGAGGCGTAGGTCCAGAGGATCCGCATCGGCGCCGTCGCCGAGGCGTTGCGGAACCGGTGCGGCACGCCCGCGTCCACGTAGGTGGTGTCCCAAGTGGACAGGTGGTGCTCGGCGCCGTCGATCTCCACGATCGCCTCGCCCTCCAGGATCACCACGCTCTCGGGGCAGTTGTGCGTGTGCAGCGGGATTCCCGCACCACCGTCGAAGAGCGTCTGGCCGTTGAGGAACACCTCGGCGCCCAGTGCCTTGCTCACCAGCGGGATCGTGCGCGCGCCGCCGCCGCGGTCGGCCGCGGACAGCTCGGCCGGCCGCAGCACCACGGACGGGAACGGCTTCTGCTCGCTCATCGGGTTCCTCCGAACCACACGGTCTTCACGTTCACGAACTCGCGGATCCCGTCCGCGCCCAGCTCCCGACCGTAGCCGGACTTCTTGATCCCGCCGAACGGCAGGCGTGGGTCGGAGGCGACCATGCTGTTCACGAACACCGCGCCGGCCTGCAGGCCCTTGGCGAAGCGCTGGGCGCGTTCCGAAGACCGCGTCCACACGGCGGCGCCGAGGCCGAACTCGGTGTCGTTGGCCAGTGCCAGGGCCTCGTCGTCGCCCGAGACGCGCACGATGGCCGCGACCGGCCCGAACGTCTCCTCGTCGAAGGCCGCCATACCCGGCTTCACGCGGTCGAGCACCGTCGGCGCGTAGAAGTAGCCCGGCCCGGCCACAGGCTCACCGCCGGTCCGCAGCACGCCGCCGGCGGCGACGGTGCGGCGCACCTGGTCGTCGAGCCCGTCGCGCAGGTCCTCGCGCGCGAGCGGTCCCACGGTGGTGCCCGCCTCGGCCGGATCGCCCACCCGAAGCCGTTCGACCGCCGCGGTGAAGGCTTCGGCGAACTCGTCGGCCACGGCTTCGTCCACGATGAACCGCTTGGCGTTGACGCAGCTTTGGCCGTTGTTCAGGAACCGCGCGCGCACGGCCGTCTCGGCCGCGGCCGGCACGTCGGCGTCGGCGAGGACCACGAACGGATCCGAGCCGCCGAGCTCCAGCACCTGCTTCTTGAGCGCGGCGCCGGCCTGGCTGGCCACGAGCGCGCCGACGCGCGTCGAACCGGTCAGCGTCACGGCGGCGATGCGGTCGTCGGCGATGAGCTTCGCGACCTCGCCGACGTCGACGAGCAGCGCCCGCACCAGCCCGGCGGGTGCCGAGGCCTTGCGGAACACGTCCTCGATGGCGAGCGCGCAGCCCGGCACGTTGGTGGCGTGCTTGAGGATCGCGCCGTTGCCCGCGGCCAGCGCCGGGGCGGCGAACCGGAAGAACTGCCAGAACGGGTAGTTCCACGGCATCACGGCGAGCACTACGCCGAGGGGCTCGGCCACCACGGACGCCTCGGCCAGCACCGGGCGCTCGGCCAGGTACTCCGCGGCGTGCTCGGCGTAGTGCACGCAGTTGAGCGCGCACTTCTCGATCTCGGCCTCGGCTTCGGCGAGCGGCTTGCCCATCTCTTCGGTGATCAGCCGCGCGTACTCGGCGCTCCCGGCGCGCAGCACCGCCGCCAGCTCGCGAAGCAGCTCCACGCGTTCGGCAAGCGGTTTCTCGCGCCATTCGGCTTGTGCGGCCACGGCCGCATCCAGTGCGGCGTCGACCTCTTCGGCCGTGTGTAAGTCGTAAGTGGACAGTGACTTGCCCGTCGCCGGGTTCACGGACTGGATCATCGAGCACCCACCGGAAGGCCGGTGACGGACTCGGAAACCGCGCCGGCGAACGCTTCGGTGCCGAGTGTTCCGCCGACGTCCGCGGTGCGCGTCGCCGGGTTGTCGAGCACGGTGTCCACCGCGCGGGTCACGAGCTCCGCACCCGCCAGGAGTGCGTCGTTGCCGTCGCGGCGGCCGCGCCAGTCGAGCAGCATCGCCGCGGACAGGATGAGCGACGCCGGGTTGGCCACGCCCCGGCCCGCGATGTCGGGGGCCGAACCGTGCTGCGCCTGGCCGACGCAGACGTCGTGCCCGGCGTTGATCGAGCCGCCGAGGCCGAGGCTGCCGGACAGCTCCGAGGCCTCGTCGGAGAGGATGTCGCCGAACATGTTGGTGGTCACCAGCACGTCGAAGCGCTCCGGGTCGCGGATCAGCAGCGCCGAGGCGGCGTCCACGATCAGCTCTTCCAGCTCCACGTCGGGGAACTCCTGGGCGACCGCGCGCACCTCGCGCAGGAACAGGCCGTCGGACAGCTTGAGCACGTTGGCCTTGTGCACCGCCGTCACCTTGCCGCGGCGGCCGCGGGCGAGCTCGAACGCCGCCCGCGCGACGCGGGCGGAACCGCGCGCGCTCACCTTGCGCACGGACAGCGCGAGGTCGGGGTCGGGCATGAACTCGCCGGTCCCGGCGAACATGTTGCGGTCGGAGTAGAAGCCCTCGGTGTTCTCGCGCACGATCACGAGGTCCATGGGCTTGCGCAGGATGCTCAGGTCCTCGCGCGAACGGCACGGGCGCACGTTGGCGAACAGCTCGAACGTGGTCCGCAGCGCGGCGGACGGGTTGATCCCGCCCTCGTCGCGCGGCGGGTACTCGTAGTGCGACACCGGGCCGAGCAGCGTGCCGTCGACCTCGGGCACCCGCTCGAGGACCGAGGACGGCAGTGTGGTGCCGTCGGTCGCGAGCGAGGCAAGGCCGATGTCGCGCACCTCGAAGCTCAGGCCGAGCCCGAGCCGCCGATCGGCGGCGCCGAGCACGTCCAGGGTCGCCGCCGTGATCTCCGGGCCGATTCCGTCGCCGGGCAGGACGAGGACTTTCACGGACACTCCTTCCGACTGCGGATTTTCCGACTCTGGTTTTTCACTCTAGCAATATACCATCAATGTAGTGGCTGCTTCAGTCTTCACATCTGTTGTAGGATCAGCTACCTTTCACCGCCAAGAGCCTCCCCGCCTGTCCGGCTCAGGTCCCCCGCTCGAGGAGATGGCTGACAATGTCGTTGCTGCTCGCCCAGGCCGTGTCCGCGGCCGAAGCAAACCCGACCCCCGAGGTGTGGCGGGTCATCACGAAGATGGCGTACTTCGCCGGCCTGATCGGGTCGGTAGGCGGTTGCATGCTGTACCTGATCGTGCTGCGGCCCGTCTTGAGACGACCTTCGGTCGACCCGGCCGACCGCGCGGTGCTGCAACGCCGCGCCGGCATCTACTACGCGCTCGTCGGCACGTGGTTCCTGGTGGCGCTGTACTTCCAGATCGCCGGCAAGGGCGCCCGCGTGAAGGGCAAGGAAATCCCGTTCGGCGACGCGCTGTCGCCGGCGGCGATCTGGCGCTTCATCTCGGTGCCCGGCAAGAAGGGCGACTGGATCTCCAGTGGTGCCGAAGCGCTGATCCAGTACGCGCTGTGGGGTCTCGCGGCGATCGTGCTGATGCTGGCGTTCTCCCCGCGGCTGCGGGAAAAGCTCGGCGTGCTCACGCTGACGTCGCTGATCGTCAACTTCGTCGCGTACCAGGTCACGTTGCTACCCACGAACTTCTCGAAGGCCACCTTCGACACCGTCGCCAACTCGCTGCTCGACCACCTGCACGTCTTCTCGATCTCGACGTGGGTCGGCGGCATCGCGGGCCTGGTGATCCTGGCGTTCTCGCGGCGCAGGCTCTCCCTCGGTGCCGGCGACGTGTTCGCGCAGATCTGGACGCGGTTCTCGACGCTGGCGATGGTCGCCGTGGGCTGCATCCTGATCACGGGCCTGTGGCTGGCCTACTCGCTCATCGGCAGCCCGTCGGAGCTGTTCACCACCAGTTTCGGGCGCTTTCTCGTCATCAAGGTGTCGCTGGTGTTCACGATGATCTGCATCGGCGCGGCCAACGAGTTCGTGATGATGCCGCGCATCGCCCGTGCCCGGGCGGCCGGTGCCGAGGGTTCCGTGTTCCGCCTCGCGCTGCGCACGTTCCCGGTGCTGGTGTCGATCGAGGTGCTGCTCGCCGTCGGCGTGCTGTTCGTGCTCTCGTTCCTCACCGGTTCGGCCCGGGTCGAGGCGGGCGACGTCGAAGACCCGACGCTGAGCGGCAGCGTGATCGGCATCGGCGTGGTGCTGGCGATCCTGATCGCGGTCTCCTTCGTGACCACTGCGAAGGTGTCCGACCGCCTCTCCCGCTCGGCGGCGCGTGCCGACGAGGTCGAGCAGCGTGAGGCCGTGGCCGCGGAGAGCTGAGCGTCAAGGGCTCGTCAGGGATTCTCGTTGGCGTGTCAAGCCTTCGTCGTGCCCATGCCCGCCCCACCGTCGTTCGGGAGACCTTGAGGGTCCTGAACGAAAAGGTGGTGGCGGGCATGGGCACGGTGGTTTCCGCGGTGGTGCTGATCGGTCTTTCGGCGGTGCTGGCGCTGGCGTTGCGCGTGTCTTCGCGGAGGTGAGCGGTCAGCTCTCGCGATGTTCGCGGATGAAGTCGCGGATGGCCGGGAACGCGGGCTTGGGCGAGTAGTCGTCCCGGAGCAGGCCGAAGCCACTGGTCCAGCCGGCGTCGGAGCGGGTGTCGCGGAGGCCGAAGAGTTCGTACGCCGCAACGCCGACGTCCGAGTCCACAATGGCCTGGGCGACGGTTTCCAAGACCACGCGCTGAGTGGCTTCGTCGCGGTCGTCGCCGGTGGGCCAGCCCGTTTCCGTGATGTGGAGGGGCGTGGTCGCGGGGACGCCGACCTCGGTGGTGACCGAGCGGAATCCCGTGAGCAGGAATGTCACGGCGCCGGCGAGCTGCTCGTGGGGGATGCGGCGGAAGACGTCGGGGAAGACGTCCAAGCCGAGGAAGTCCAGGCGCGCCAGGTGGTTCGGGCCGATCGCCGCGGCCAGCCGTCCCCAGAACGCGGGATCGGCGGGACCCGCGGAGTTGACCCCGATCCCGACGTCGACGCCGAGGCGCTCGCGTTCGTCGAAGGCCGCGGCGACGCCGGCGCCGACGGCCTCGAAGCAACCCGGGCTGCCGCCGTCGAGTGGGGCCGGCACGTTGAGCTCCTCGCCGACCTGCACCTTGCCGCCGCCCCACGCGGCGACGTCGCGGACGGCCTGGCGCACGAAGTCGGCGAAGCCCTCCGGGTCGGGTTCGCGGGTCTGGTAGCACGCGACCAGGTCGATCAGCCGGCCCTCGCCCGCGTAAAGCTCAGGCTGCTCGGGCGTGCGCGACCACTCGTTCCCGAAGTGCCGGTAGCAGCGGACGTAGAACTCCGGCGCTTCCCCTTGGAGTTCCTTCAAGGCCGCCAACGTCGCGCCGGGGTCTTCCGGCGGGCAGGGCAGCGGCTTCAACTCGACCAGGTCGGCGTCGACGACACCGGGCCAGATCCCGAAGATCACAGGTACCTCCTCATAGCCGTATACGGCTAACCGTATACGGGCAATGGGGTAATGTTCAAGCGTGCCCAAGAACGCGCTCGACAACCCGCTGGTGCTGCCGATCCTCGGCCTGCTCGTGGAACAACCGCGCCACGCGTACGCGGTGTTCAGCGAGGTCCGGAGCCGCTACGGCTACCTCGAAGTGCGCAACGCGACCGTCTACACGCTGCTGGACCGGCTCACGGCCGAGGGGTGGGTCGCCGCGACGGGCGGGGCCGAGCGGGACGTGCTCGCGGTGACCGACGACGGCGTCGCCGCGCTGGCGCAGCGCGTGCGCAAGCAGCTCGGCGCGGATCTGACCGGTGGGCCGCCGTTCGTGACGGCGTTGGCGTACCTCGGGATTCTGCCGCCGTCAGAAGCACAAGCCGTGCTGCGCGAGCGGATCGGGCTCGTGCGCGAGGAGATCGCAGGGCTCGAAACCGCCACGCGCGAAGCGGCCACGCTCGAGGTCCACATGATCGAGGCGCACTACCTGCTGTCGCGGCTGCACCACGACGTCGAGTGGCTGGGGCGCACAGCGGACCGCATCGGCGACGGCGAGCTCGCCTGGCCTCAGTGAGCGGCGCCCGTCAACGCGATCGTGCGGTCGGTGTGCGCGGCCAGCAGCGGATCGTGGCTGGCGACGAGGACGGCGGCGCCCGCGTCGGCGGCGGTGCGCAGGCGGGCGAGGACGACTTCGGCGTGGGTGCGGTCCTGGTGTGACGTCGGTTCGTCGGCCAGGACGAGGGTGGGTGCGGTGGCCAGGGCGCGGCCGACGGCGGCGCGTTGTTGTTCCCCACGGCTGATCTCGGTGGGGAGGCGGTCGGCGAACTTGGCGAGATCGAGCGTTTCCAGCAGCTTGGCGAGGTCGGCGTTGCCGCCGGTGCGGGCGGCGAAGGCGAGGTTGTCGGCGACGGTGAGTTCGTCGAACAAGCCGATGGACTGCGGCACGAAACCCAGGTGCTGCCACGGCATTCGCGCCATGGGGACGTCCGGCAACGACGACCCCGGCGTGACGCTGCCGGTGTCCGGGGTCTCCCAGCCGCCGGCGATCATCAGCAGCGTGCTTTTGCCGGAGCCCGAAGGGCCGGTCAACGCGACGAGCTCGCCGGGGTGCAGCTCGAAGCTGATCGGGCGCAGCACTTGGGTGCGGCGATAGCTCTTCGAGACGTCGGTCAGGGTGAGCACGGTCATCGGATGCGTCCGTCCACGAGTTCGATCACGTCGTCGGCCACGGCGACCAGTTCGGGGTCGTGGGTGGCGACCACCACGGCGTGCCCGAGGGCCGCCAGCCGGCGAACGGCGTCGCCGACGAGGTGGGCCGACGCGCGGTCGAGCTGGGCCGTCGGCTCGTCGGCGAGCAGCGCGGCGGGATCGCCGGCGGCGGCGAAGGCGAGGGCGACGCGTTGCTGTTCGCCCCCGGAGAGGCCGCTGGGTTTGCTGTCGCCGCGGTGCCCGAGCCCGAGCGTGGCGAGCAGCTCGCTCGACGGGGTGCCGGTGCCGCGCAGGCGGGTGGCGAGTTCGAGGTGTTCGTCGACGGTGAGGTAACCGAGCAGGTTGTCGACGGGGTTCTGGAAGACGTAGCCGAGGCGCCGGCGCCGGAGTCCGCGCCGGCCCCGGGCGGACAGGGCGGTGGCGTCGATGCCGTCGATCTCGACGCGGCCGCGCACAGGGCGTTCGAGGCAGGCGAGGATCCGCAGCAGGCTCGATTTGCCGGAGCCGGACGGTCCGACGAGCGCGGTGACCCGGCTGCGGGCGGCGGACACGGAAACCTCTTGCAGGGCAACGACGTCGTGGGTCGCGGTCTGGTAGGTCTGGTGCACGTCTTCGCACCGGAGTGCGTCAGTTCGTGTCACGCAGCACCTCCGACGGGCGGGCGCGCGAGACGGCGCGCTGGGCGGCAAGGGTGGCGAGCACGGCGGCCAGCAGGGTCGCCGCGGCGAGCCGGGCGGTGAGCGACCACGGAGTGGCGATCAGGGTGCCGGGCGCGGCGGCGGGGTCGAGGTCGTAGCCGGCGCTGGTGATGGCGACGGCGATCGCGGCGAAGCCGAGGCCGGCGACGAAGCCGGTGGCGAGCAGGCCGCCGACTTCGTAGAGCAGGGCGCGCCAGTGTGCGCGGGGTCCGATGTCCATGCGCCGCAACAACAAGTACGCACTGCGCCGCGCTCGTGCCCGCGAGTTCAAGTACAGCAACAGCCCCACGAGCACGATCGCCCCGGCCAGCACGGACACCGCGGTGAGGAACAGGAACGTGTAGGTGATGGCCGCGTAGACACCGTTCGCGGTCACGTCCTGGGCCTGGCTCAGCGTGCCGACGGGGATGTGGCCGGCGGAGAGCGCGGGGACGATCCGTGCCGGGTCGCCGCGCAACCACAGCTCGTGGTGCAGGTTCTCGCCGGCCAGCCGGGCGAGCACGTCGCGGCGGACGAACATCAGCGGGAACCCGGCGCTCTTCCCGGGCAGCTGCGCGACGCTGGTGACGGAGAACTCGACGGTGTGGCCGTTGATCTCCACCTGCGTCCGCCCGGACGTGCCGGGGATCCCGGCCAGCACGCCGGCGGGTGCGCCGGGTGCGTTCAGCCCGGTGATCAGGTCGTCGAGGGCCGGGCCGGGCAGGAGGTTGTCCCAGAAGGCGGTGCTGGTGAACGTCGCCGGGTCGACGCCGAGGACGTTGACGGTGGTGTGGCCGATGGTGCCGGAGTCGTAGCGCTCGACAAAGCTGGACGGGAACCCGGGCGGGGCCTGCGCGGGCCCGGTCAGGTCGACGACCACGTCGGTGCCGACCACGAGCTGGCCCTCGGCGTGCAGCGTGCGCTCGACCGAGCCGGTGACCGTGGTCGCGTACACCGACAGCGCGATCGGGATCGCCGTCGCGCCGATCAGCACGGCCGCGGCGGCCGGCGCGGATGCGAGCCGCCGCCAGGACAAGAAGGCGACCGCCCGCGACAGTGGCACCGGCCGCAGGCGTACCACGGAGAACCGCACGACGCGCGCGGCCAGCAGCGCCAAGCCGATCACCAGCAGCAGCGGCACCACGATCAGCCGAGGCGGGATCCGCGCGACGGTCCCCGACGCACCCACACCCGCTTCCGGATCGTCACCGAGCACGAAATAACAGACAACCGCCGCGCCGAGCGGCAGCAGTTCCCACGGCCAGTTGCGGCGACGCGTGGTGCGCGCGTCGAACAACGCGGTGATCCGGCGCCCGCTGGAAACGGCGATCGCCCCCAGCGTCACCGGCAGTGCGGCGGCGGCGCCGAGTACCGATCCGACCAGTGCGCCGGGCGTGACGAGCGGGCTCGGCCCCAGCGCCGCCACGAGGTAGCGCGCGAGGAACCAGCCCGCGACGCTGCCGAGCACCACGATCGTGCCGACCTCCAGCACCGCTTTGCCCACCAACGCGAGCGGTCCCACCCCACGCGACGACAACACCGCCAGCTCGGCGCGGCGCCGGTCCACCCAGAACGACCCCGCCGCCGCGGCGATCACCAGACCGGCCAGCGCGCCCACCGCGCCCATCGGCACGACGGTGGTGGCCAGCTGCGTGGTCACCTGGTCGGCACGGACCACCATGCCGCCCAGCGAAGACGTGTACTCCGTGCTGCCGAAGCGGTGGAACGCCTGCCCGAGAGGATCGCCGGGGTTCTCGGTGCGGGCCCGGACGTGCTCCAGCCCGGCCACCACGGGCGGCGCGCTCGCCGTGGTCAGGCCCGTGGTGTCGACGGAGCTCTCCACCAGGTTCTGCACGCCGGAGTTCTGGGTGGCGATGTGGAAGAAGTCGTCCGGCGACACGAGTGCCACCGGGTACGTGCCGGTGTTGGAGAGCGGACTGCCGCGGTAGAGGCCGACGAGGCTGCACCAGTACTGCTGGTCCGGCAGCGAACGCAGGTCGCGGTAGATCCCGGCGACGCGCATCGTCGACGTGCTGCCGCCTTCCGGCGCGGTGGCTTTGCCGGCGGGCTTGAGGTCGTTGCGAGACCCGCCGCGGACGGTCACGAGGTCGCCGGCGTGGAGGTTCTTGAGAGTGGCGAACTGGTCCGGCAGCCAGATGCCCGGTCCGGTCCCGCGCTGGACCACCTGGATGTGGCTCTGGAAACCGGTGCGCGAGATGAGGTTGACGACCGTCTGCTCGGGGTGCGACGGCGTGCCCGTCGCCGTTTCCACCGACGCGCCGGAGACCACGGTCGACACCGGCGCCGAAGCCCGCGGCACCTCGGCGGTGGCCTGACCGGCCAGCTTCGCGCGCGTGTCGTAGAGGCTCTTCCCGACCTGCTCGGCCACGGCGGGGTCGCTCTGTTGCATCGGCAGGCCGCCCTGCCACTGCGCGCCGACCGCCCATTCACACGCCAGCGACGTCTGCTGCTGCAGCGTCGCGTTGCCCGCCGCCGAAAGGAACAACGCGACGGCCGTGGCGGGCAGCGCCACCAGAACCGCGGCCGAAGCGACGGCGATCACCACCGCCGGATTGCGCCACCCCGTCCGCACTGCCCGCGACCACGGCGTGGGCAACCCCCTCCTCGGCATGTCGAGGAGTTTCACACAAGCGTTTGCCGGTCAGTGCGCGCCGAGATCGTTTCGAAACGGCACGCTGGCCGACCGCACCCGAGCGACGACGGGCTGTGGCGGAATCCCGCTCAGCGGGCCGGTTCGAGGTGCGCGTGCCCGTCCGGAGCGCAGTGTGAGCACACGCCGGTGAGGATCGGGGCGCTCGTGCCTTCGGCGGTGCCGACGGAGTCGAGGCGGCCGCAGTTCGTGCACAGCAGGTGGCCGTGTTCGGGCCCGATCAGCTCGTAGCGCTGGGCGACGCCGACGGTGTCGAAGCGGCGGACGAGCCCGGCGGACACACCGGTGGCGAGGACGTCGTGGATCGCGCGGGTGGAGGCGAAGCGGAGGCGGTCGCGGACGTGGGGGAGCAGCTCGGCGACGGTGGTGTGCGGCTGCTCGGCGAGGGTTTCGAGCACGACCTGGCGGGCGGTGGTCACGCGCAAGCCGGCCCGGCGCAGGCGGGCGCCGGCGTCGATGTGGCCGGGCGACGGCTGGGGGAGCGTGGGAGTCGTGGGCACAAGACCTTTCTAGTGCCTAGAGTTGATGGAGTCAATTGTCAGATGGAGTCAAGTGTGGGTTGCGCAGCGGCGTAAGGGCAGGTGGGCAGGGGTTCGGCGAGTGATTTGTGAGCTTCTCCACGCCAGAGTTGATGCAGTCCATTCTGGGGTACCCTGCGGGCATGGATGCGTTCGGGGTGCGGTTGCGCCGGGTAGGGCTGCGCAACACGGCGCAGCGGCGAGCGGTGCTGGCCGCGGTCGAGCGGCACCCCCACTCGACGGCGGCCGAACTCGCCGTGGACCTCGAAGCCGACGGCGTTGCCGGCGGGCTCTCCCGGCAGGGTTTGTACAACGTGCTCGAAGACCTCGTCTCGGCCGATCTGCTGCGTTCGCTGGAACCCGCGGGCTCACCCGCGCGCTTCGAACCGCAGCGGCACGACAACCACCACCACCTCGTCTGCCGCGGCTGCGGGGCGATCCAGGACGTGCCGTGCGCCGTCGGCGCCCCGCCGTGCCTCGAACCGGTCACCGCGCCGGGCTTCCGCGTCGAATCGGCCGAGGTGACGTGGTGGGGCGTGTGCGACGCGTGCGCTTCCGCTGCTGAGTGACTTCCGTCCACAACGGACTGACGGCCGCCGGGCGGCGGCTCTAGTCGTCCGGCTGCGCCCGCAGGTGGCGGCGCAGCGTCTCGTCACTGCCCAGACCACTGCGCCGCGCCGCCGCGGCCACGGTCTCGCCACTCATCACCAGCGCGAGCGCCGCTTCCCGGCGCACGGCGGCGACGTAGGTGGCCGGCGTCTGGCCCGTGCCTTCCTTGAACAGCCGCGAGAGGTGGCGCGTGCTGAGGCCGGCGCGCTGCGCCATGCTCGTGAGGCAGTGGTCGCCGGCCGGGTCGGCGGCGACCTCGTCGCAGAGCGCGCGGACGATGTCGCGGCGCGGGCGCGGGGTGCGGGCGGGCACGGAGAGCTGGGGCTGCGCGCCGCGGCGGCGCATGAAGACCACCAGCTCGCGCGCGATCTCGTGGGCCAGGATGTCGCCGGCGTCCTCCTCCACCAGCGCGAGCGCGAGGTCGATGCCGGAGCTGACGCCGGCGGAGGTGAGCACGCGGCCGTCTCGGACGTAGATCGCCTCGGGGTCGACCTCGACGGCGGGGTAGCGCTCCTGCAGCGTGTCGGCGTGGCGCCAGTGCGTGGTGGCGCGGCGGCCGTCGAGCATGCCCGCGGCGCCGAGCGCGAAGGCGCCCGCGCACACCGACGTCACGCGCCGGGCGCCACGCGCGAGGTGCCGGATCGAGGTGAGCAGCTCGGCGTTCGCCCCGGGTTTCACGAGGCACTCGCCGCCGGGCACGACCAGCGTGTCGACGCCGGTCATGTCGGCCGCGGCCCGGTCGACGCCCAGGCGCAAGCCGCTCGACGTGGTGATGTCGCGCCCGTCCGGGGAACACATCGTGACGACGTAGCCGGTGCCGAGCTCGGCGGCGACGTCGAACACCTCGAGCGGCCCGGTCACGTCGAGCAGCCGGACGCCGTCGAACACGAGGACGGCGATCGGGACATCCGGTCTCGACAGGCCCACCCGGGGAATCTACGGCGGCCCCCGGTCACAGGAAAGGGCCGGATGTGTGGGCTGCGTGTCCGCATGCGGTCGGTTACCCGGTGTTAGCTTTTCCTCGGTCGACGCGAAGGCGGTGCCCAGGATGAAGCTGCAACACGGTCTCGGCGGTCTCGAAGGCCTCGAGGGTTTCCCGTTGGACTACGAGAAGCGCGTGTTCGTCGAAGACTGGGAGAAGCGCATCTTCGGCATCCACACGGCGATGATGGGCCTGAGCGCCTCCTTGCGCGATTCCGTCGCCGGCTACGACCTCGACGCGGTGCCCACCACGTTCCGCACCACGTGGACGTGGGCCCACCTGCGCTCGGGCGCGGAGGCGATGCACCCGTTCGAGTACTTCAAGTTCCGCTACTACGAGAAGTGGCTGGGCGGCATCAGCGCGTACCTCGTCGAGCAGGGTTACCTGACGCAGGAGGAGCTGGACGCCGCCACGGAGCGCTTCCGCGAGCAGCCGCAGGCGCAGCTGCCGGACCGCGCCGCCGAAGCCGTCGACGACCAGGTGCTCGACTATCTGCGCCGCGGCGACACACCGAGGCGCGGCCCGGCCACGCCGGCGTTCGCGGTGGGCGACGAGGTCGTGGTGCGCAACCCGCCGGCCACGGAGCACACGCGGCTGCCCGGGTACCTGCGTGGGCACCGTGGCCGGGTGGAGCGCGTGTTCGAGGGCAACTACTCGTACTTCGTCTCGACCGGCGGCGACGGGCTCGGGGAGCCGATGTCGGTGTACATCGTGCGGTTCGAGCCCGAGGAGCTGTGGGGCGAGGAAACCGAACGCGCGGCCGGCCCGCTGTATGCCGAGCTGTACGAGACCTACTTGTCCGCCGGATCGACGAGGGACGGAAACCGATGAGCGAGCTGTTCGCCTACCCCGAGGACCGCGAGGAGGCGAGCGCCGCGCAAGTGAAGGCGCTCGAGGCGCTCCTGATCGAGAAGGGCGTGATCACCGGGTCCACTGTGGACAAGGTGCTCGGCTACTTCGAGTCGGAGATGACGCCGCTCAACGGCAAGAAGATCGTGGCCCGCGCGTGGGTCGACCCGGAGTTCGCGCGGCTGCTGGCCACGGACACCCCGAAGGCGATCGCGCAGCTGGACCTGCCCGAGGGCATGGCCGGCGCCGAGGGCGAGCACATCGCGGCCGTGGTCAACGAGCCCGGTGTGCACAACCTGGTGATCTGCTCGCTGTGCTCGTGCTTCCCGTGGCCGGTGCTGGGGCTGCCGCCGTATTGGTACAAGGACCCGGTGTTCCGTTCCCGCGCGGCGCGCGAGCCGCGGGTCGTGCTGGCCGAACTGGGTGTGGAGCTCGACGACGACACCGAGGTGCGCGTGTGGGATTCCAGCGGGCACTCGCGGTGGTTCGTGGTGCCCGCCCGGCCCTCTGGCACGGAGGGCTGGAGCGAGGAACAGCTCGCCGAGCTCGTGACGACGGAGTCGATGATCGGCGTGGCCCTCGCGGGCCCGGCGGCGTGAGGAGGCGGGCGTGGCGATCGACATCAGCACGCTGAACTACGACGAGACCGGGCACGTCAAGTTCCACTCGTCGTGCTCCACGGACCTCGAGCAGCCCGTGTTCGACGCGGAGTGGCAGCGGCGCGCGTTCGGCCTGGCGGTGGCGCTGTCGGAGTTCGGCCACTACGCGTGGGAAGACTTCCAGCGCGAGCTGATCGCGGCCATCGGCTCGTGGCAGTCCGCACCCGACGACGAAAAGGGCCGCTGGGAGTACTACCGGCACTGGGTGACGGCGCTCGACACCGTCATCCGGCGCCACGGCCTGCTCGAAGAGGGGTACGTCAACCCCGAGGACCGCGACTGAGGGTGAGCGCGTTCACCTAGACTTCCTCCTCACCGGGCGAGCGGCTCGCCGGGGCGACGCGGAGGAGGCGGCAGGGTTGGTCAGCCGGGCCGAGAAGAACGAATCGAACCCCGACCTGGGCGTCCTCGCCGGGCGGCTGCTGTTCGCCGTGCAGCACGAGCTCTTCACCTCCCTGGCCGCCCAGGGCTTCGCCGACCTCCACCCGCGCCACGGCGCCGTGCTCGCCTACCTGGACACCGAGGGTGTCCGGGCAACCGAGCTTTCGCGCCTTTCGGGGCAGCACAAACAGGTGATCGGGACGATGATCGACGAGCTGGAGGCCCTCGGGTACGTCCAGCGCCGCCCGGACCCCGCCGACCGCCGCGCGAAGCTGATCTGCCCGACCGAGCGTGGGCTGGCCGAGATGCGCGCGGCGGGCCGGATCATGACGGCTTTGCAAGAGCGGCATGCGCGCCGGTTGGGGCGTGAGGTTTATACGCAGTTCAAGGCGGTGCTGTTCGATGTGGTGGAGCATCAGCGCAAACGCACTGTGTGACGCGGTCAGCCGATCCGGTGTGGGCCGGGCTCGGTCCAGCCGGGGTTTCCTCGGGCGATGAACGAAACCCACGCGTTGTGGGTGCTTCGGGCGAGGTCTGCGGGTGGTTCGCCGGGGCCGAGCAATGCGTGTTCGCCCCGCAGGCCGGGTAGGTCCAGGCAGTCGAAGACGAAGGGCAGCTCGACGCAGTGACACGCGCCGAGGCGGCCGTCGAACGCGGGTGAGCGCCAGCGGAAGTCGTAGGTGTATTCGCCCAGATTTTCGTTGGCTTCTCTGAAGGCGTCGGTCATCAACCGGGTGAGGAGCTGCTCGGGGTTGTCGTGGGGGTGCGTTTCCCGGCACCGCGCGATGCGGGCTTCGGGGTCGGGGAAGCGTCGTCGGGCTCCCTTGCGGAGGCTCGCTTCGGTGGTGTCGAACGCGAAGGGGATCGAGTAAAGGTTGGCTTCGTCGGCGTTGGTGCCGGCGAGGAGGTCGACGTCGCCGCGGACGCCATCGGCGGGTTGGCGTGTCAGGAGTTCGCCGTCGAGGACGGGTTTGAAGGGGCTGCTGCCGAGCGACGGGTCGAGGAAGTCGGGCTCCGGCTCGAGGTGCCCGGTCAGGTCGAGGATGCGCTCGTCGCTGAGGTCTGCCAGCGCGGCGGCCGTGGCCGGCTGACCGAGGGCTGCCCCGAACGCTCGCGTCGTGACCGCGGCGCGTTCGGGCGGGTAACAGCACAGGGCGTGACCGCTCTGGCTGATCCCGCGACGGAACAGGTCCGTGGGCGTGGTCATCAGCGCCAGCACGAGGATGGCGCCGGCGGACTGCCCGCCGAGGGTGACGTTCCCGGGATCCCCGCCGAAGTTCGCGATGTTCTCGTTGATCCACCCGAGAGCGGCCAGCACGTCGAGCAGCCCACGATTGGCGGGCGCGTCGGGCAGATCGAGCCAGCCGATCGCGCCGAGCCGGTAGTTCACGGTCACCAGCACGATCCCGTCGCGGGGGAAGGCCTCGGTGGCGTACACGGGCGCGTTGCCGGTCCCGGTGGTGAAGCCCCCGCCGTGCAGGAAAACGAGCACGGGCAGGTTCCTCGTACCGGGATCCGGCGTGGAGACGGTGAGGCTGAGGTAGTCGCCTCGTGCCGTGGTCGTCCCGAGAACCGGCGACAGATCAGCCCGCCCGAACGGCCGCATCCGCTGCGGCGCGGTGGCCCTTGCCGTGCCCCTCACGCCGTCCCACCTCGGCGGCGGCCCCGGCGCGGCAAATCGCCGCGCCCCGACCGGCGTCGGCGCGTACGGAATCCCGGCGAACGTGACACCGTGCGCGCCTCGGCGGCCGAGCACCTTGCCTGAGCTGGTGCGCACGCTGGTCACCGGGTCCACCGGGTCGCGTCAGCGCAGCGCGTCCTGGAGCGCCGCCAAGCCCACCGGTCCCACCGCGAGCGCGTCGTGGTGCCATTGCCGCAGCGAGAAGTCCGGGCGGGAAGCCGCCTCCGAGCGCGCCGCGAGCCAGGAGCGTTCGCCCAGCTTGTACGCGATCGCCTGGCCCGGCCAGCCGAGGTAGCGCACCACCTCGGGGTGGACGCGGTGCTCGGCCGCCAGCCCGCGTTCGTGGAGCACGCGGCAGGCCGTGTCGAAGTCCCAGCGCGACCCGTCGGGCAGTGGCAGGTCGAGGTGTGCGCCGATGTCGATGACGACGCGGGCGGCGCGCATGGCGGAGCCCGCGAGCATGCCGAGGCGGGTGCCGGGCTGGGTGTACCAGCCGAGTTCGTCGGCGAGGCGCTCGGCGTAGAGCGCCCAGCCCTCGGCGTGACCGCTGACGGAGTGCACGCGCGCGAAGCGGCTGACGCGGTCGGCGGCGAGCTTCGCGGTGCCGATCTGCAGGTGGTGACCCGGCACGCCCTCGTGGAACACCGTGGTCAGCTCCGACCACACGGCGAAGCGAGAACGTCCGCCGAGCGGCCACCACGTGCGGCCCGGGCGGGTGCCGTCTTCGCTGGGGCCCGTGTAGTACGGCGCGCCCGAGGCCGAACCGTGAGCGAGGGTCACGTCGATCGCGCGCAGGGGTTCCGGGATGTCGAAGTGGGCGGCGGCATCGGCCATCGCGCGGTCGTGGGCGGCGCGCAGCCAGTCCACATAGGCCGGTTCACCGTCCACAAAGTACTTCTCGTCGAGCAGTGCCATGGCCTCCGTGACCGAAGCACCCGGACGCACCTGGGCCGCCTCCGCTGTCAGCTCCTGCTCGATGCGCTCCAGCTCGGCCCAGCCCCACTCGTACGCCTCGGCCAGGTCGATGTCCGCGCCCAGGCTCAGGCGCGCGCCGGCCGCATAGCGTTCGGCGCCGACGCCTTCGACAGAGGTCGCGCGCGGTGCGTAGTCCTCGCGCAGGAAGCGCGCGAGCTCGGCGTAGCCGCGGTGGGCGGCGTCGGCGGCGGAGCGCAGGTCGAGGGCGAGCGGGCCGTCGCCATACGCCTCCACCAGGGATTCGTGGACGCCGGCGAATCGGTCGGCCTGCGACGCTGCTTCCAAGGCCTGCCGGCGCGCGGCGACGAGGCCGTGGTCGAGGCCCGCGCGCAGGGACGTCTGCCAGGCCGCCAGCATCGTCTCGACGCCGGCGAGGCGCACGCCGATCACGTGCCAGTCGTCGTCGCCGGTGCGCGGGAGCATGTCCACGGTGTCGCGCAAGGAAGTCAGCACGCCGAACTGCGCCTTCACCGTGCGCAGCGGCTCGCCGAGGTCGTGCCACGCGAGCTGAGCCTCGAGCCGTTCCTTCAGGTGCGCGCCCGCGATGCGGTCCTCGCCCGACTCGGGCGTGAGCGTGGCCAGGGTCGCGAGCGTCCGGCGAGCTTGGTCGGCGCGAGCGTCGAAACCGTCGGGCGAGAAGTCGGTGAGCGTGGCGGGGTCGGGGGTGGTGATCCCGCGCATCGTCGCGGACACGGGGTCCAGGGCGGCTTCTGCGGTCACGTGCTCGTCGGAGAGCTGGAAGATCGGCGTCACGCGGCTCACGCTATACCCGCGCCGCGAAGCCGGTGTGAACTTCGGGAAGTCACACTGCTTGGCGAGAACACCGGTGACCACTAGAATCCCGCCATGCACTCCGTGGTGATCCTCGCCTTGGACAAGGTCGTGCCGTTCGACCTGGCCACGCCCATCGAGGTGTTCACCCGCACGCGCCTGCCCGACGGCCGGGCCGCCTACCAGGTGCGCGTCTGCGGTCCGGCCGAGGAGATCGACGCCGGCGCCTTCACGATCCGGCCGCGGCACGGCCTCGAAGCGCTCGCCGAAGCGGACACGATCATCGTCCCCGGCCGCGACGAGCTCGAAGAGGTGCCTGCCGACGTCGTCGATGCCCTGCGTGCAGCCGCGGCGAAAGGCACGCGCATCGCGTCCATCTGCTCTGGTGCGTTCATCCTCGCCGCCACCGGCCTGCTCGACGGGCAGCGCGCAACTACGCACTGGGTCGCCGCGCCGCAGCTCGCCGCCCGCTACCCGGCGATCGAGGTCGACGCCGACGTGCTCTACGTCGACAACGGCACCATCCTCACCTCGGCCGGCGCCGCCGCGGGTCTCGACCTCTGCCTGCATCTCATCCGCTGCGACCACGGCTCCGCGGTCGCGGCCGACGCCGCCCGCCTGTCCGTGATGCCGCTCGAACGCGAGGGCGGCCAGGCGCAGTTCATCGTCCACGACCAGCCGCCCACCCCGCGTGGCTCGGTGCTCGAACCGGTGCTGCGCTGGCTCGACGAGAACTGCGCGAAGGACCTCACGCTCGACGACATCGCCGCCCACGCCGGCATGAGCAGCCGCACGCTCAACCGCCGCTTCCGCGAACAGACCGGCACCAGCCCGCTGCAGTGGCTGCTGCGCGCCCGCATCCGCCAGGCGCAGCACCTGCTGGAAGCCACCGACCACGGCGTCGACCGCATCGCGGGTCAGGTCGGCTTCGGCTCGCCGACGTCGTTCCGCGACCGCTTCAAACGCATCGTGGGCACCAGCCCGCAGGCCTACCGCGGCAGTTTCCAGCGGAGCCGTTGAACACGGACGTCCGCTGGACCGTCCACGCGGCCGACTCGGAGTCCACCCAGGAGTACACCCCGTTCGAGGGCTTCGACATGACCGCCAAGGTCACCGACACCTTCGTCCGCGGCCACCACGTCTACGCCGACGGCAAGATCACCGGCGACCCGATCGGCCGCTACCTCAAGCGCGGTCGCTGACCCAACCCGTTCGTGGGCCCTTCGTGCTTCGGCACGGAGGGCCCACTTTCTTTCACCACCTGGAAAACCGACGACCGAAAATCAGCGACCGCTGGTGTCGCCCGAATCGCGGAGCCAAGCCCAGCTGTGCCGTATCTCGTCCGCAGCATCACGAACCAACACCCGATACCGCCCCACCGCCTCCGGCGTGAACCGATACTGCGGCCCGCAAATACTGATCGACCCGTGAATCTCCCCATCCGGCCCGAACAGTGGCGCCGCCACCGACCCCGCCCCCGGCTGCCGCTCCCCAAGCGAAACCGCAACCCCTTCACGAGCAGTCTCCGCCAGCACCGCCCGCAAATCATCCGCCGCCGTGATCGTCTTCTCCGTCAACGCCGGTAACTCCCGCCCCAGCACCGCCGACTGCCGCTCCTCCGGCAGAAAGGCGAGAATCACCTTCCCGGAAGACCCGGCGTGCAACGGAAACCGGCGCCCGATATCGACAGTCATCTTGATCTCACGAGGACTCTCGAACTGATCGAGATACACCCGCTCATCGCCGACCAACCCGGACAACGTCGTGGTCTCACTCGTCTCATCCCGCAACCGACGCAACACCGGCGTAGCGACGGTCCGCGCATCGAACCTCCGCAACGCACTCGCCCCCAACGCCACCGCCGCCGGCCCGAGCCGGTAACCGGCCACACCAGGGTCGGTGGCGAGCATCTCCCGCGAGACGAGCGACTGCAGGATCCGGTGCACCACGGCCTTGGCCAGCCCGAGCTCCCGGCTGATCGCGCTCACCCCCAGGTACCGGGGCCCGCCCGTGAAGAGCAGCAGCACGTCGGCGACGCGCGCGGCCGCTTCCGTGCCGGCGTTGTCGGGCGAAGCTGCGGGCTTGCGCCCGGCGGTATTCTGGGTGCTCAAACCGGTGGTCCTCGGAATTCTGGTTGTGTTCCGCTGGTGGAACGTGGGTGAACTGCGCGCTGGCGCCCACTTTACCGTTTCCGGGGCGTTGTCGGGACCACCCTGTTCCGGTCAGCGATACGGCAGCACCCGCGCCAGCGCCTCGACGGCCGTCGTGGGGTCCGGCCCCGCGGGGATGAACACGACGTGGCCCGCGCCGGCGGCCTCGAGTTCGGCCAGCCGGGCCCGGACGTCGGCCGGCGTGCCGACCACCGCCAGTTGGTCCACCCACTCGTCGGGCAGCGCCGCCGCGAACTCCTCCCGCGACCCGGCCGCCTTGCGCAGCGCCGCGAACTCGTCGGCGAACGGCAACGGCGCGAGGTGCGGCGCCCAGTCCGGCTCGCCGATCGCCGAGAGCGCCTGCCGGGCCAGCGCCCGCGCGCGGTCGGGGGAGTCGTCGACAGCAGCGACGTTGTAGGCGATGAGCTCATGCTCCGCCCCGACGATCTCGCGCACGGCCCGCAGGTACTCCGGCGTGACGGGCTCCGCGAGGATCGTCCCGTCCGCCACCTCGGCCGCGAGGGCAAGCGACTTTGGCCCGCGCACCCCGGCGTACAACGGCGGCACGACCTTCGGCGGGCTCTGCAGCCGGACGTCGCGCAGCTGTATTCCGGCGCCGTCGAAGCTGACGCGCTCGCCGTCGAGGATCGCCCGGACGGTGGTGAAATACTCGCGCAGCAGCGTCAACGGACTCCCCGGCCACTCCCCGGCCTGCCGTAGCCACGCCGGCATCCCGTGTCCGATCCCGGCCAGCAGCCGCCCCGGGAACATCCCGGCGAGCGTCGCCAGCTCCATCCCCGCGAACGCGACGTTCCGCGCCGCGGCCGGCAAAACCCCGATGCCGACCCGGATCCGCTCGGTCTTCGCCAGCGCCACCGCCGCCTGCGCGATTCCGCCGCGGAAGAAGCAGTCCTCGACCACCCACAGCTCGTCGAACCCCAGCCGCTCGGCCCGCTGCGCGTACCCGACGAACTGGGTGACGTCGAGATCCGGCGGCGCGATGAGACCGATCTTCACGGCGGGTTCCTCCCCGGTACGTTCTCCTTGCCTGGCAACGAGAACGTACCGCTCGCCGGTTCCCGCGTCAGGAGGGTTCGTCCGCCGGCGCCTCCTCCGGCCAGTCGAGACCGGCTTCCGTGATCAGCGTGTCGAAGATCGGCGTGTCGGGCTGAGTCATGTCGGGGCCACCACGTCGATGATCGCGTCGGCGCGGACCCATTCGTCGGCGTCGTGGGTGCCGTCGGCTTGGACGGGGACCCAGGTGACCTCGGTGTCGGTGTCGAGCACGGGCGGGCCGGTCACGATGCCGCGCCGGCACAGGCGTTGCGGGCCGGACTTGCGCTTGCCCGGCAGGTAGGTGACGCGGTGGCCGCGCACCAGTGGTTCCTCGTCCATGGTTCCCCTCCTCATGATGTTCCCCTGCGTTTCCCTCTCAGGCCGGAAGTTCGTCGTTGACCTCCGCGAGCCCCGCGGTCACGACCCGGCACGGCGCGCAGCTCGCGACGTGCCCGTCGATCACCGTCGAACGCCGCCGCGACAGCCCGCCGCGCACCCATGCGCCCAGGTTGCGGCGCGCCTCCGCGCAATACGGGTCGTCCGCGTGCGGCACCTGGACCTGCAGGTACGCCTGGCGCAGGCCCTCGCGCGCCCGACCGGCGAGCACGGCGGCACCGTTCGGCGAGACGCCCAGCAGCAGCGCGGCCTCCGCGGTCGAGCCCCCCTCCGCGGCGGTGCGCCACAGGACCGTTCGCCACCGGCCCGGCAACGTGCAGTACGCCGACCAGACGAGTTCGACGTCGGACCGTCGCAGCGCTTCTTCCTCGGCCACCGCCCGCGCGCCGGCAGGCTCGGGGACGGTCTCGCACAGGTCGACGCGGTTGTGGTGCCGGCTCCAGCTCGCGGCGAGGTTCCGCATCGTGACGATCAGGTACGGCCGAGCGGCCTCACGCGGTCCGCCGCCCGCACGCACAGTGGTGATCACGCGCATGAACGCCTCGGCGACCAGGTCCTCGCACTCCGCCGGTTGGTGGCACCATCGCGCGGCCGTGCGGCGCATCGGCTCGACGTGGCGGCGGTAGAGCGCCCCGCTCGCGTGGAGGTCACCGGCGCGGACAGCCGCGAGCAGCACCGGGTCCGGCGGCTCGTCGTCCACGCAACTCCCCACGCGGTTCTCCAGATCGTATGGACACTCTCCGTAAGAATACTGACGGTGTTCAATAGGCACCTAAAGTAACAGGTACAGAAGTGTACCCGATATCGCGGGGAGCGCTACACTTCCCGCCGATGACGTCCTCGGGCACCCCCCACAAGGCTGACGGCCGGGCGGCGCGCTGGGCGGGCCAGCGAGAACGCCGCCGTCGTGAGTTCGTCGAGGCCGGGTTGCGCGCCATCGCGCGGCACGGGCCGGACGTGTCCACAGAGCAGATCGCCGAGGAAGCGGGCGTCGCGCGCACGCGGTTGTACAAGCACTTCGCCGACGCCACCGACCTGCAGTGCGCCATCGCCGACCGCGCGGGCGAGCTGATCACCGCCGAGTTCGCGCACCTGTGGGACCCGCCCGGCACCCCCATGCAGATGATCCGCGGCGCGATCGGCGCCCACACGCGCTGGCTCGCCGACCACGCCCACCTCTACCGCTATCTGACGCAGGTGTCGGGCCGCCCCGGCACGCGCGACGTGGTCGCCGACGTGAAAACCGCCATCGCGCGCCAGCTGACCGTGCTGTTCGAGCGCTACCTCGTCGCGTACGCCATGGACACGCGCGTCGCCGACACGATCGCCTTCGCCCTCGTCGGCCTCGTCGAGTCCAGCACCGCGCGCTGGCTGGAAAACCCCCGCGGCCTCGACCAGGCCGACCTGGCCACCCTCCTGGCCCGCTGGACCTGGCACATCCTCGACGACGCCCTCCGCACGGGCGGCATCATGCTCGACCCGGATGTGCCGTTGCCGGAAAGTGTTGCGGCGCCGGAAGGTTCTTGAGTCTCTTGTGGACCGTGGTCAGTCGAGTCGCTGGAGGATCCGGGTGAACCGCATCAGCGTCTCGACCTCGGCGAGGGTGGCGCTCCAGTGAGATTCGTCGGGGCGGTTCTGTCTGCCGGATTCGCCTGCCTCAAGTGAGTTTCGCGTGTTCCGCGTGTTCAGCGGGCGATGAGGGACGCGAAGGCGGCGCGCACGTCGGCGTCCGAAGCGTCGACCGGCATGTCGGACGGCGGGCCCAGGTCGCTGTAGCCGTAGGAGGTGTAGGAGACCGACGGGGGACAGCTCGTGCCGCCGATCTCCACTTTGGTGTCGGCGACGAGCTTGCCGGTGCGGAGTTCGTAGGCCTTGAGGGGGATGGCGATCTTGTGGAACGTCACGTCGTCGGGGAGCTCGGGAAACGTGTGGTTCTCGTACTGGCAGGTGCGGACGGCGGTGCCGTTGGTGTCGTCGCCGGCGCAGACGATCAGCACGGCCTTCGTCGGGTCGGTCACGCGCCAGTCGGCGGGGAGGCGGTTGGTGAAGTCGTCGTTGCCGGAGAAGATCGCGTGGTTCGTGCCCTTGCCGTAGGGCGGGGCGGCGCTGTACGGGGCGGGCTTGGTGCAGTACTCGGGCGCGGTGGTGTTCGACAGGAGGCTGCGGACGTTCGCCAGCTCGCCCGCAACCTTGGCCTTCCGGACGCCGTCGGTGGCCCTCGCGGCGATGGCGCTGCGCGGGTATTGGTCGAGCACCTGCTGGTACCGCGTGCCGGCGCTCTGCCAGTCGCCGGCGGCCAGCCGGGTATCGCCGCACGCGACGAGGGCGCCGGGCCGGATGCGGTTGACGACGACGGCGGCCTCGGGACGGGCCCGGAGCCAGTCGGTGTCCACGGTGAGGTCGCACGGGTTCTGCGCCGGAAGCTTGGCCAGGAACGCGTCGAGCACGGCGTCGGCCATCCGCTCGTGGCCGGGCAGGTCGGTGCGCACCCCGGCCAGAGCGTCGAAGCCCGTCTTCAGCCGGCCAGTGTTGCCGGGCAGTCCGCCGGCGAGAGCCTCGGCCGCGGTGCGGAGCCGGCCGCACGCCTCCGCCGTCGCGTCCCCGGCGGCGGCCAGCGGCGCGTCGGCAAGGCGGTGGCCGAACCACACGCGGTCGAGCGCCTTCTCGGCCTTGGCGCAGTCGCCGCTGTCGCGCGCGTCGGCCACGTCGTGGGCAATCGAGACGGCGTCGAACCTCAGCAGCGCGGCCACCACGAGCACCGGCACCGCGACGGCCGGCGCCACCACCCAGTCCCGCCACCGGCTCCGCGCCGGCGGGCCCGCGAGGAACCACCCGTGCACGATCCCGGCCGCCCACCACACCAGCACCACGATCTCGAACCACACCGTCGGAAACGCCGTCACCAGCAGCACCGCCAGCACGACCGTGCCCACCACGTTCAGGACCGCCAGACCCCGCCGCCCCAGCAGCAGGTACCCGACCCCCAGGAACGACGCGTTCCCGACCGCCACCGCGGCCGGACTGGTCCGCCGCACCGGCACCCACGGCGGCTCGTCCATCGCACCCCTTCCCACACCCCTCGACGACCGCCGCCGATTGTGGCCACGCACCCCGGGAGGGGTCCCGATGTTCCACTCAGGAGTCCGCGGCCGGGCGAGCGTTGTCGGGCGCGATTGTCGGGGCGGGGTGGGCTTGCCGGTCGGGCGTGGGAACTTCCGGCTCGGAGGCGCCGCGCTTGGTCGCCGAGGTCGAGTTGCGACGTAGTCCGCGGCTGGATGCCATAGATCCACCCTCGCGAGAGACAGGCGAGTGGCGCGGCGCGATTTTTTCAGCCGAAGTCGGGCGGCGCGAACCTTCCGTGCTGCCCGGGCGTCACAGGCCCCACCCTCGGATTCGTGCCTTGGGCCAGACCTCGGCCCAAGGCACACCTCGGATCCGTTCGCCGGTAAACCCGCGAGTCCGAAGTGGTCACCAGCCCCTCAACCTCAACCCAGCCGCTTCCTCCACTCCAGATCCACCCGGATCCGCTCCTCCGGCGACGCGTCCCACGTCACCGACAGCTCCTGCGCTCGCAGCGCCGCGGTGACCACCTGCCCCACCTCCGCCGTGTCGGCCGGGGAGTCCGCCAGCCGCCCGTACGACAGCAGAAGTTCGCCGCCCTCGACCGCGCGGGCCGTGTCCTGCTCGTGGAAGAAGACGAACCCCCGGTCGCCCGGGGCGGCTTCCGCGCCGATTTCCGTCAGGCCGCAGTTCTGGCAGCACGCGAAGTCCGCCCGAGCCACCACACCCGAGGACGCCAGAGCCGAGAACGCCGCCAGCACCCGATCCGGGTCGGTCACCGGAGGCCACGTGCGTTGTTCCGCCACCCGCGCCTGCCAGAGCCGGTCGACCACGGCGCGCGCCTGCGGCAGTGACACCGAGGGCTCCAGGTACTCCGTGATCGCGACCGCGACGTCGTCGGGCGTGCTGAAGCCGCCGTGCACCAGCGGCCGCGCGAACTCCACGGCCTCGGCCGCGGTGTCGGCGGGCAGGTCCTTCTGCTTGCGTCCCCACATGCCCGCCATGGTGCCACCCACCCCCGACAGAAACGGCGGTTATCCTGGAACAACCGTGCTGCGAGGAGCGAAACGATGGTTGTGGAGAAGGCGACCCGGACCTACCGGATGAGGCGGCGGGCCGACGCCATGGAGGACACGCGCCGCCGGATCACGGAGGCGATCGTCGAGCTGCACGGGTCGATCGGCCCGGCGCGCACGACCATCGCGGGCATCGCCGAGACCGCCGGCGTGCAGCGCCACACCGTCTACCGCTACTTTCCGACCGAGGAAGACCAGCTCGCCGCGTGCGCCGCGCATTTCTGGGGCTTGCACCCGCGCCCGGATCTCGAAGGCTGGCAGGCGGTCGGCGAGCCGGCCGAGCGCATCACGAACGCGCTGAAGCAGCTCTACGCCTTTTACTCCGAAGTGGAGCCGATGCTCGTCAACTCGCTGCGCGACGCCGTCGAAATGCCCGCCGTCGAGCGCGCGCTCGAGTCGATGGCGGCGTTTCTCGAAGACGCCACGAGCCTGCTCTCCGCGGGCTGGTCGCCGGCCCGCGGGCGCAAGCGGTTCGTGGTCGCGGCGGTGCGCCACGCGCTCGCCTTCGACACCTGGCGCTCACTCGTACGCGAAGCCGGCCTGAGCACCAACGACGCCGCGAAGCTCATGGCCACCATGGTCGCCGCCGCGAAGACCACGCCCTGACAACGGAAAACGGCACGGGGGAGACCCGTGCCGTCGCGGCAGGACTCAAGCAGCCCGGCCGTTCACCAGATCCCGGGTGACGTTCGCGATCCGCGACCCGGCATACCGAGCCGACGCCTTCGTCTCATCGCTGATCGGGATGGTGCCCTGACCGTCGGCGTGCGAAGGCCCGTACGGCGTGCCCGTCGCGAACTGGACGGGGTCCGTGTAGCCCGGCGTCACCAGGATGCCGCCGAAGTGGTGCACGGTGTTGTACAGCGCGAGCAGCGTCGATTCGCGGCCGCCGTGCGCCGTCGCGGTCGAGACGAAGCCGGAGTACACCTTGTCCGCCAGCAGGCCCTGCGCCCACTGCCCGCCCAGCGTGTCGAGGAACTGCTTGAGTTGCGAAGCCACGTTGCCGAACCGCGTCGGCGTGCCGAACACGACCGCGTCGGCCCACAGCACGTCGTCGGCGGTCGCGACGGGCTCGTCGCGCACGGCGTCGGAGTGCGCCTGCCACGCGGGGTTCGCCGCGATCGCTTCGTGCGGCGCGAGCTCGGCCACGCGCCGCACGCGCACCTCGGCACCCGCACCCTCCGCGCCGGCCGCGTACTCCTGCGCCAGCGAGTGGACGCTGCCCGTCGAGCTGTAGTAGATGATGGCGACCTTGGGCGCAGTCACGATCGGCTTCCCTCATTTCAGAGTACAGTCTTGTGCTTTGAAAGTGAGGGTAGGCAGGGCGGCGCGAAGCTGTCAATCATTCGAGTGCACACAGATGGTTGATGAAAAACTAGAGCGCGCTGTGCGTACGCCGGTAGCCGGTCGGCGTCGTGCCCACCTCGCGGCGGAAGATCGTCCGGAAGTTGGCCGCCGTGCCGAAACCGGTGGCCGCCGCGATGCGCTCGACGGGCCAGTCGGAGGTCTCCAGCAGCCGGCGCGCGCTGAGGATGCGGTGGTTTACGACCCAGCGCATCGGCGACATACCCGTCTCGAGTTCGAAGTGCCGGATGAACGTGCGGCGCGGCAGGTTGCTGCGCTCGGCCATGCGCCCGACGGTGATCCGGTCGCCGATGTGCTCCATGACCCAGCTGCGCGTGGCCGAAAGATCCGTGCGCGCGGCGGTGAGCACGTCGACGTACTGCGGCTGCGCGCCGCCGCGAGCGGGAGAGGCCACGACCTCCTTGCCGGCCTCATGGGCGGCCGCCGCGCCGAAGTCGGTGCGGATGAGGTGCAGACACGCGTCGATGCCGGCGCCCGCACCCGCGGACGTGAGGATTTTTCCGTCTTCCACGAACAGCTGGTTCTCCAGCACACGCACCGCCGGGTACTGCTCGCGCAACGCGGCGAGGTAGCGCCAGTGCGTGGTCGCCTCGCGGCCGTCGAGCACGCCGCTCTCCGCGAGCGCGAACGCGCCGGTGCAGATCGCCACCACGCGGGCACCGCGGTCGGCGGCGAGGCGGATCGCGTCGAGGTACTCCTCGGGCAGCGGTACCTCGGGTTCATCGTACCCGGGCACGATCACGATGTCGGCCTCCGGCGCGTCGGCCAGTGAATGCGTCGGCGTGATGCCCAGCGGCGAACCCGTGGTCTCCTTGCCACACACGAGCACGTGGTAACCCTCTTGCCGGCCGAGTATGTGTGCGGGGATGCTGAAGTCGAGCCCCATGACCCGGGGCACGGCCAGCAGCGCCACGACCAGCTGCGTGCGGGGCAACGGATGTCTCCTCGGATCGCACCGGAACCAACGGCCGCCAGGCTACTCGCACTGGCACGATCCTTGCCCATTCTGGCATCGAAACGGCTGGTGAGAGCGGTCCGCCGGCTCGTAGTGTTCTGTCTTGATCACGCGGCAGGAAGGCTGAAAACCCCATGAGCAAGCCGATCGAGAGGACCACCGCGAACTTCGGGGTCCCGTGGGAAGGCATCTACGGCTACGTCCAGGCCGTGAAACACGGCGACACCATCTACGTCTCCGGTCAGCTGTCCCACGACGGCGACCAGCTCGTGGCGCCCGCGCCCGTGGACGAGAACGGCGCCGTCACCGACTTTTCCGCCATGGAAGAGCAGATGCGCCGCTCGTATGTGAACGCCGCCGAGCTGCTGAAGCGCTTCGGCGCGACGCTGGCCGACGTCGTCGAAGAGGTGCTCTACGTCCTCGACATCGACGCGGCCTTCGCCGTGGCGGGTCCCGTGCGCAAGGCGGCCTACGGACGGGAGGACCCGCAGGTCGCCAGCACGCTGGTCGGCACGACGCGGCTCGCCTTCCCCGAGCAGCTCGTGGAGATCAAGCTCATCGCGCGGGTCTGACCCGTCCGCGGAGCGCCCTCGCCGGCCGAGACCGGCGAGGGCGCTCAGGCGTCGTGCGCGGAGTCGCGGCCGGAGTCCACGAAGAACGCCGCGACCACCCCGCCGATCGCGCACAGGATCCCGATCACCACGAACGCGGTGTTGTAGCCGTCGATCTGGTTGCCGGCGCCGTCGATCAGCGCGCCCGTCGCCCATGGCGCGATGATCCCCGACGTGCTCTGCAAAGCGATGAACAGGCTCAGCACACTGGTGCGCTGCGAAGGCGCGGCTGCCGTGCCGATCGCCGCGTAGACGATCGGCTGCGCCACGAGCGTGAGGCAGTAACCGGCGACGAGGATGACGTAGGCGAGGTAGCGCGCGCTTCCCGCCAACGGCAGCACGGCCAGCAGCACCCCGCCGGCGGCGAGCGAGAGCGTCGGCACGAGGCCGTGCGCGATGCGCGCGGACACACCCCGCGCGAGCAGCCGGTCGGTCAGCCAGCCGGAACCGAGCATGAACGCCATGCCGATGATGCTCGGCAGTCCGAAAAGGACACCCGAGGTCAGTGTGGAAAACCCCAGTCCGGCTTCGAGGTAGGACGGGAACCAGCTGAACACCACGGAGATCAGCGCGTACATCGGATACGTGGCCAGCAGGAGCACGATGAACGTGCGGCTCCGCGCCACCTTGAGGAACGTGCGCCGCCGCGCGGCTCGGTCCACTTTGTCCGGTGCCTCCGGCGTGACCGCGAACGGCCCGGTGCGTCCCGCGAACAGCCACACCGCGCACCAGACGAGACCGGCGAGACCCAGCGCGAAGAACGCCGACCGCCACCCGGAGCGCACGATGAGCAGTGTCAGCAACGGTGCCGCGACGATCTTCGCGAGCGACGCGCCGGACGTGAGGATCGCGGTCGGCAGTCCGCGGCGGTGCTTCGGGAACCAGCTGTACGCGGTGGAGTTGGCCACTGCCGTCGCCGGACCTTCGGCGGCACCCAGGCCGATGCGGGTCGCGAGCAGCACGCCGCCGCCCGCGAAGAAGAACACCGGCAGCTGCGTGGCCGCCCACAGCAGCGACATCACGAACAGCAGCCACTTCAACGGCACATGCCGCGTGGCGAGGAACCCGATGCCGACGGCGCTGAGGCTGTAGAGGAAGTAGAACGAGCTGCTGATCAACCCGAACTGCGACGCCGACAGGTGCAGTTCTTTCATGAGCGGCTGGGCGGCGAGCGCGAGCGAGATGCGGTCGGCGAAGTTGAGGACCATGAAGACGGCGAGCAGGAGCAGCACCGTCCACGCCATCGCCGGCCGGTAGCGCGGCTCGGGCCCGGCGACGGTGAGGAGCGGGATCTCCGGGGTTCTCGAGGTGGTCACGGGGTTCCCTTCGCTGGTGCGACGGCGTTGTCGCCCGTCGCGGTGGTGGGATTCTCCGAAGGAAGCGGGGGTGTCCGAAGTGGCCGGTCGAGCGGCGCACACGGCGTCCTGGCGATCGGTGTGAGGGACAGTATGTCGGAGTTGCGTTACAGTCAACACTTGCAACGTAATTGTTCCGCACGTCCGGTACTCGGCTTGCCGGCGCGGAAGTCCCACCGCGCCAACGAAGGCGGGGCTTCAGACGAGCTGCGGCCGCAGCTCTTCCGCGGTTTCCCTCAGCACGGGCAGCACGCGTTCCCGCATGTCCGCCTCGGAGATCCGCTCCACGCTGGTCCCGATGTTCAGCGCGGCGATCGGCGTGCCGTCCCAGCGGCGCAGTGGCACGGCGGCGGAGTGGAACCCGGCCTCGACCTCGTGTGCGACGTAGGCACACCCGGCCTCCGCCACCTCGGTGACCTTCTTCTCCAGCGCGGCGACGCCGGCGTCGTCGAGGCTCGCGAGGCCGACCAGGTGGCGGTGCCGGCGCTCGTCGTCGAGGCCGCTGAGCAGCACGAGACCCAGCGCGGACTGCGCGGCGGGCACCTGGAACCCGATGCCCTCGCCGATCGGCAGGGTGTGGCGCGGCAGCGCTCGCGCGATCATCACGGCCGCCGGTCCGTCGAGGACCGCGGCGGTGCAGGAGGCTTGGAAGAGCTCGGCCAGGCGGTCGCATTGCGGCTGCAGCACCTGGCTCACCGGGTTGGTCGTGAGGTAGGCCGACGCGAGCGTGAGCACCTTGGGGGCCAGGCGGTAGGCCTTGTCGTCGGCGACGACGTAACCCAGGTGCGCCAAGGTGAGCAGGGCGCGGCGCACGGTCGCGCGGGGGAGTTCGAGCTTGCGGGCCAGCTGTGCCTGCGTGAGCCGCTCGGCGGTGTGGTCGAATGCGGTGAGCACGAGCAGGCCGCGTTCGAGGGCTTCGGAGTAGTCCGAGCGGCTGGTGCCGTCCACCTCGCGGGCCGCCCGGCGGGCTTCGTCCCGCGCGTTGAGCTTCGACACTCCACCAGCTCCGTTCGATTAACGCACACCTTGTCGCGAAATGTAGCACGAACGCCGTCGAAGACCTTGCGGTGACCAGTCACGGCTGCCTACAGTGCTCACATCAGAACCAAGTGTTCGTTAATTGAACAAACTTGAACAGACTGCCGGCCCCCACCACGCTGGACGACGAAGTCGCGAGGAGAACGCTGCCATGCGCGCGGACGACAACCGGAAGATCACCGAGACCGGGCCCGGCACTCCGGGCGGCGATTGGATGCGGCTCTACTGGCAGCCCGTGGCGCTGACCGAGGAGCTCGACACCGAACGTCCGGTGGTTCCGGTGCGGGTGCTCGGTGAAGACCTCGTGCTGTTCCGCAACGCCGACGGCTCGCTGGGGCTCATCGACCGCCGCTGCGCCCACCGCGGCGCCGACCTTTCCCTGGGGCGCCTGGAAGACGGCGGCCTGCGCTGCTATTTCCACGGCTGGCTTTTCAACGGCGACGGGTCCTGTATGGACACTCCGGCCGAGCCCGAGGACAGCAAGCTCAAGGCCAAGGTCAAGATCCGCTCGTACCCGGTGCGGGAGTGCAACGGGATCGTGTGGGGCTACCTCGGCGAGGGCGAGCCGCCGAACCTGCCCGCGCTCGACTGCTTCGTGGCGCCGCCGGAGTACACGTTCGCGTTCAAGGGTTACCTCGACTGCAACTGGCTGCAGGCGCTGGAGGTCGGAATCGACCCCGCGCACGCCTCCTACCTGCACCGGTTCGCCGAGGACGAGGACACGAGTGACAGCTACGGCAAGCAGTTCCGCGGCGCGTCGCTCGGCACGAACCTGCCGATGACGAAGATCCTGCGCGAGTACGGCCGGCCCGAGATCCTCAACGCCCGCACCGAATACGGCCAGCGCATCGTCGCCCTGCGCACACTCGACAAGGATGGGCTCGACGGCTCGTCCACCCACGTGCGCATCACGCACCAGGTGTTCCCGCACGGCATCACGATCCCGCTGAGCTCCACCATGGCGATCACGCAGTGGCACGTGCCGATCGACGACGTCTCCTGCTACTGGTACGCGATGTTCACCAGCCTCGACGAGCCCGTGGACTCCGAAACCATGCGGGCGCAACGCCTCGACGGCATCACGCTCCCGGACTACAAGCCGGTGCGCAACCGGGCGAACAACTACCGCTTCGACTTCGAGGAGCAGCGCACGCAGACCTACACCGGGCTGGGGCGCGACATCAACGTCCACGACCAGATGGCGGTCGAGGGCCAGGGCTTCATCTACGACCGCAGCCGCGAGAACCTCAGCCGCTCCGACCGCGCGATCGTGACCTACCGGCGGATGGCGCTGCAGGCCATCGACACCGTCGCCGAGGGCGGCAGTCCCGACCTGCTGCTCAAGGACTCCGCCGACGTCGAGAGCCGCGGCCCCATCCCGCTCGACGGCATCGGCCCCACCGGCGAGTGGGAGGACTACTGGGCGAGCTCGATCTCCGACCTGCGCAAGGCGAGCCCGTGGGCTTCGCACCTGCAGGCGGCGCTCGCGACGGGGCCGGCGGGCGTGCCGGGCTCGGCGGTCGAGCCGGATCGTTCTTCGTCGCCCGACGCCTACGACCGCGCGCGGGACTGAGGTCGGCCATGGGGTTCATCGAGAAGTTCGGGCTGTGGAACGAGGAGCAGCAGGAAGCGGCGAGAGCCGTACTGGCGCGGGTCGGCTCGGAGGGACTGCGGACGGTTCGCGTGTCCTTTGTGGATCAGCACGGGATCCTGCACGGCAAGACGATCCCGGCGAGTGGGCTGGCCGCCGCGTTCCGCAGTGGGCTGAGTTGTGTGTCGACGCTGCTGTCGAAGGACACTTCCGGCACCACGGTGTTCTCGGCCTTCAACGCCGACGGCGGGCTCGGCGTGGCCGAGATGGCCGGTGCGGCCGACGTGGTGATGGTGCCGGATCCCACGACGTTCCACTTGGTGCCGTGGGCCGAGGACACCGCGCGGATCCTGTGCGACTTGCGGTTCCAGAACGGCGAGCAGGTGCCGTTCTGCAGCCGTGGCGTGTTCCGGACGGCGCTGGAGCGCGCGAGCATCGCCGGGTTCACCTACGTGACGGGACTGGAGATCGAGTTCCACCTCTACCGGCGGGCTTCGCACTTCCCCAACGACGACGGGATCGGCCGCTGCACCACGCCGACCCCGGTCGAGCCGATCAACCAGGGCAACCAGCTGCTGAGCGAGAACCTGGGCGACGAGGTCGAGCCGGCCACGCGGCGAATCCGCGAGGTGCTGGAGCGGATGGGGATCGAGCTGCGCAGCATCGAGGTGGAGCTGGGGGCGAACCAGCTGGAGGTCACGCTCGATCCGGCCGCCGGTCTCGCTTCGGCGGACGCGATGGTGCTGTTGCGCAGCACGGTCAAGCAAGTGGCGCGGCGAAACGGTTACCACGCGACGTTCATGTGCCGGCCGCAGATCGCGGAAAGCAAGTCGAGCGGCTGGCACCTGCACCAGAGCCTGGTCTCGCCGGACGGTGGGCGCAACGCCTTCGTCCCGGCCGACGGCGAGGGCGCCATTTCGCTGGTGGGCAAGCAGTTCATCGCCGGTCAGCTGGAGCACGCGAGCGCGGCGTGTGTGTTCGCGAACCCGACGGTGAACGGGTACAAGCGGTTCCAGCCATATTCGATGGCGCCCGACCGGATCGCGTGGGCGCGGGACAACCGGGGCGCGATGATCCGGCTCGTCGGCTCGGCCGAGGACGGCTCGACGCACATCGAGAACCGGGTGGGGGAGTCGGCGGCCAACCCGTATCTGTACATGGCGTCGCAGCTGCATTCGGGTCTGAACGGCGTCGAGGGGTCGTTGTCGTTGCCGCCCTCGGCCGATGATCCGTACACGACCGACGCCGGGCGGCTGCCGGCGAACCTGGCCGCGGCCGTCGACGCGTTGCAGGCCGATGCCGGACTGCGACGGGTGATGGGCGAGCAGTTCGTCTCGTACTACGCCGCGATCAAGCGGGCCGAGGTCGCGCGGTTCGAGCGGACGGTCACCGATTGGGAGCATCGTGAGTACTTCGACCTCTACTGATCTGTCGCTGCGGGTCACGCGCGTGACTTGGGAAGCCATGGGGGTGGTGGGCCTTCGGCTCTCCAGTGGTTCTCCTTTGCCGGCCTGGGCTCCGGGTGCGCATCTCGACCTGAAGCTGCCGTCGGGGTTGGGCCGGCAGTACTCGCTGTGCGGGGACCCGGCCGACCGCCTGCATTACGACATCGCGGTGCGGCTGGAGGGCGCCAGCCGGGGTGGGTCGGCCGAGATCCACGGCACGGCGCTGGTCGGGCGTGAGCTGGTGGTCGAGCGGGTGCGCAACCACTTCCTGTTGGCGGATGCCGAGTCGTACTTGCTGATCGCCGGCGGAATCGGTGTGACGCCGCTGCTGCCGATGGTGCGGGCTCTGGGCGAGCGTGGAGTTGACTATTCGGTGGTCTACTGCGGACACGGTGGCGCCACCATGGCCTTCCGCGCAGAGCTGTCTGCGATCGGTGGTGACCGGGTGTCCTTCGTGGACACTGCGGTCGAGCCACGGCCGGATCTGAAAGAGCTGATCGGCGGGCTGGCCCCGGGCGCGGCTGTGTACTGCTGTGGCCCGGTCGGGTTGCTCGACAGCGTCACCGAAGTCTGTGCGGCCGCCGGAGTGCGGTGCGAGACCGAACATTTCGCCGCGGCCTCGCCTTCTCGTGACGAGACCGCGGACGACGCGGTGGAACTCGAACTCCGCCAGGCCGGCCTGACGGTCGTGGCCGATGCGGACACCACCCTGCTGCAGGCCATCCGCGACGCCGGGGTCGACGTCGAGTCCGACTGCGAAGAGGGCTACTGCGGCACCTGCGAGACCCGCGTGCTGGAGGGAACGCCCGATCACCGCGACGTCGTGCTGTCCAACGCCGAACGCGCGGCCGGGAAGACGTTCTTCCCTTGCGTGAGCCGGGCCTGCGGCGGCAAGCTCGTGCTGGACCTGTAACCGAAATACGAGGAGGGAAACCAGGTGGGCGAGGAAAACCGGACGAAGGTCGCCGTGGTGCAACCGGGGGACGAGTCGGACCAGGTGGCGCTGCCCGGGTTCGGCGCGGTGTTCAAGCTGACGCACGAGAACAACGGTGGCGAGGTCGCGATCCTCGAGCACCCGTTCGCGGTCGGCTCCATCACCGCGCCCCACCGCCACACCCGCGAGGACGAGCACTCCATCGTGCTGGCCGGCCAGATCGGCTTCCGCTCCGACGACGCCGAAGTGGTCCTCGGCCCGGGCGGCTTCATCACCAAGCCCCGCGGCGAGATGCACGCCATGTGGAACGCCGGCACAACCCCGGGCCGCATCGTCGAGGTCATCACCCCCGGCGGCTTCGAAACCTACTTCCGCGAACTGAGCGACCTCCTCCTCGCCCACACCGAGGGCACCCTGGGCGACGCGAAGAACCTCCACGAAACCGACGAGTTCGCCCGCCTGGCCACCAAGTACGGCCTGACCTACGGCACCCCCGACTGGCTGGACGACGTCGTCCGGCGTTACGACCTCGACGCGCCCAGCCACTGAGGCGGTCTGTCCAAACCGGTCATTTCGACGCTTCCGCCGTGTCGTCGCCGTCGTCGAAGACTTCCAGGGCGCGGCGCTGGCGGAGGAGTCGGAAGACCGCGTCCAGTTCGGACTCGAGTTCGGCCAGGCGCGCCTGTTCGCCGGGGGAGAGGCCGCCGCCGTGGTGCATGGCGCGGGTGCGGAGGTCGTGCTCCTCGTCGAGAAGCGTCGCGAGGCGATCGGTGATCGCGTGTGAAGTCGTGCCCACGTCACCCACCCGTTCGAGCCGGTCCCGCGCCGGGTCGGGGTGACCCGGCCGGGATGACGTGAAGTGCGAAACTCTGTCGGTCCCGGCCGGGCGTGGGCATCAGGCCACCTTGGCCAGCGTCGCCCGGGCTGCGGCCACCACGGCCTCGGGTGTGAACCCGAACTCGCGGAACAGCGTCGCGTAGTCGGCCGAAGCGCCATAGTGCTCGATCGAGACGATCTCGCCGGAATCACCCACGAACGGATACCACGGCAACGCGATCCCGGCCTCCACCGCGACCCGCGCCTTCACCGACGGCGGCAGCACCGAATCACGGTAAGCCTGGTCCTGCGAAGCGAACCACTCGAAGCACGGCAGCGAAACCACGCGCGTCGGCACGCCCTCGGCCTCCAGCTGCTCGCGCGCCGAAACGGCGAGCTGCAGCTCGGAGCCGGTCCCGATCAGCACCAACTCAGGCGCACCGTTCGACGCCTCCGCCAGCACGTAGCCACCGCGAGCCACGCCGTCGGCCGAAGTTCCCGGCAGAACCGGCACCGGCTGCCGGGTCAACGCGAGCGCGGTCGGGTGATCGACGTCCTCGATCGCGGCCTGCCACGCCGCAACGGCCTCGTTCGCGTCACCCGGACGAACCACGTTCAGGCCCGGAATCGCCCGCAGCGCCGAGAGGTGCTCGATCGGCTGGTGCGTGGGCCCGTCGCCGCCGACGCCGATGGAGTCGTGCGTCCACACGTACACCACCGGCAGCCGCATCAGTGCCGCCAGCCGCACCGCTGGGCGCATGTAGTCGCTGAACGCGAGGTATGTCGCACCGTACGGCCGGGTGCCGCCGTGCAGCGCGATGCCGTTGAGGATGGCGCCCATCGCGTGCTCGCGGATGCCGAAATGCAGGGTCCGCCCGTACGGTTCGGCCGCCCACATCTTCGTCGCCGCCGCGACCGGGCCGAACGAGTCGGCGCCCGTCATCGTGGAGTTGTTGCTCTCCGCGAGGTCGGCCGAACCGCCCCACAGCTCGGGCAGCACGTCGGCGACCGCGTCGAGGAACGCCCCCGATCCCTTGCGCGTCGCCAGCGAAGCGCCGACCTCGAACGACGGGAGCTCCGAGGCCCAGCCCTCCGGCAGCGCGCGCGTGGCGAGGCGCTGCTGCAGCGCGTGCCGCGAGGGGTTCGCCGCGGCCCACTTGTCGTACTCGCCCTGCCACTCCGCACGCCAGGCCTGACCGCGCGCGACGGCCTCGCGCGTCAGGGCCAGCACGTCGTCCTCGACCACGAAGTGCTGCTCCGGGTCGAAGCCCAGCACGCGCTTTACCGCCGCGACCTCGTCGACGCCGAGCGCGGAGCCGTGGATTTTGCCGGTGTTCATCTTGGTCGGCGCGGGGTAGCCGATCACCGTGCGGAGCCGGATGTACGACGGGCGCGGGTCGGCCTTCGCCGCCGCGATGGCGTGCTGGATCGCGGCGACGTCCTCGCCGTCCTCCACCACCTGCACGTGCCAGCCATACGCGCGGTAGCGCTCGTCCGTGTCCTCGGACAGCGCGATGTCGGTGTGGTCTTCGATGGAGATGTCGTTGTCGTCGTAGAACACGATCAGGTTCGCCAGCTGCTGGCGGCCCGCGATCGACGACGCCTCGGAGGTGATGCCCTCCTGGATGTCGCCGTCGGAGGCGATCACGTACACGAAGTGGTCGAAGAGGCTCTGCCCCGGCGCGGGTTCGGGATCGAACAACCCGCGTTCGCGGCGCGACGCCATGGCCATTCCCACCGCGTTGGCCAGGCCCTGCCCGAGCGGACCGGTCGTGACCTCGACGCCCTGGGTGTGGCGGTACTCCGGGTGCCCCGGGGTGAGTGAACCCCACGTGCGCAGCTGCTGAAGATCCTCCAGTTCGAGGCCGTAACCGGCGAGGAACAGCTGGATGTACAGCGTGAGGCTGGTGTGCCCGGCGGACAGGACGAACCGGTCGCGCGCCGGCCACGACGGGTCGGCCGGGTCGTGGCGCATCTCGCGCTGGAACAGCGTGTACGCCAGCGGTGCGAGGCTCATCGCCGTTCCGGGGTGGCCGCTGCCGGCCTTCTCGACGGCGTCGGCGGCGAGCACGCGGACGGTGTCCACGGCGCGGATGTCGGTGGCCGTCCAGCCTTGCGGGAGGCGACGGGTGGTGACGGTGTCGGGCACTGTGCTCAGACTTCCCCTGCGTAGTCGGGATTTCCGCCCGTGGTGCGCACGCCGAGCCGGCTCCGCGGCACCCGGCGGGCTTCCGGGCGGCGCGGTCGATCACCGAGCTCGACTGTAATCAGCTGACGCGAACCCCGGCAACACACCGTGGGGCCGCTCTCAGCGGAGGACTCAGCTGTGTGACTTTTCGGACCAGAGCGGTTCGGGAACGGACACGCCGAACTCGCTGCCCCACCGGTTGCGGCTGCTCACCTCGTCCACGGGGCGGCGGTTCGCGGCCACGCCCCACTTGCCACGCGGGTAACCCATCGCGAGCATGGCAGTGAGCTCCCAGCCTTCGTCCTCGGGCACGTCGAGCAGCTCCATGACCCGGTCGGACTCCAGGCGCAGCATCGTGGTGAGGATCCCGCCGACCCCTTCCGCACGCGCGGCGAGCAGCGCGCTCCAGATGGCGGGATAGATGTTGGCGCCGCCGTGGTTGTCGATGGAGAAGACGAACAGCATCAACGGGATTTCGGTGAAGTGGTCGGTCAGGAAGTCCCCGGACTTCTTGATCCGCTTCATCGTCTCGCGGTGGTTCTCGGGGTCGTGGATCGGCTGGGCGAACGTGCCGGCCGCGATGTCCGTGTACTCCTTCTCCCGGCAGCGCCGCCAGATCGGGGCGAGTTCGGCCTTGGTGTCCGGATCGTCCACGGCCAGGAAGTGCCAGCGCTGGGTGTTGCCGCCGTTCGGCGCCCGGATCGCGGCGTCGAGGATGCGCGCCTGCACGTCCAGGGGAATCGCGTCCGGATGCATGCGCCGCATCATTCGCGTGGTGTAAAGGGCTTCGTGGACGTCCATCGAGGGCACAGGCGGCATGGAGCCGATTATGCCTCGATTTACGTTACAGTCAATGATCGGAACGGATGCGTGTCACCGTTTGCCCGAAGTGGACGCCCGCCGCCGCGGCGCGGGCTTCTTTTCCAAAGCCGGCCAGAGCACGGCGACGACCGCCTCGGGGATGTCCGTTTTGGCTTCCCCTCGGTAGAACGCCGCGAAGTAGCTGCCGAAGCACATCGTCGCGATGGTGTGCTTGTCGATCTCGTCCCGCACGGCGCCGCGGTCCTGCAGCTGTGTCAGCACACTTTCGACGAGCTCCACGCGGGGCTCGACGGCGTGCTTGCGCAGGATGTCGAGCAGCTCCGGCGTGCGGATCGCCTCGCCCGCGAAGTTGCCCATGAGCACCATGGCGTCCGGGTTGAAGTACGCGGGGTCGAGCCGGCGGACGGCTTCCGTGAGCGCCTCGCGTGGCTCGAGTCCGCTGAGGTCGAACGCGTACATGTCGCGCTGCTTGCGGAAACCGTAGTCGAGCGCATCGACGACGAGCTCGAACTTCGTGGCCCAGCGCCGGTAGAGCGTGGGGCGGCTGACCTTCGCGTCGGTGGCGATGTCGCCGATCGTCATGCGGGAGTAGCCGTCGAGGACGAGCCGCCGGCGCGTGGCGAGGATGATCGCCTCGTCGAGCGCGGCGTCCCGGGGGCGCCCGCCCGGCCGGGGTCCGTCTTCGGTGCCGACCTGCTCGTCCGCCGTCGTATCGCGTGTCCGCGCCATGGCTCCACCTCGCCGAGAAAAACCGATCTGCGAAGCATATCCGATCCGTTACACGACGGTGTTGTTATGCGGCAAGTTTAGTTACAGTACTTGACCGTAACTAAATGTGGACGTACGGTTCAGGAACGCCGAACCACAGCGGACCGAACGGAGTCGACGATGACCACGCCCCAGGAGCTGATCGACCGCAGCATCCCGTTCCTCGACGAGGTGAAGAACCGCACCGCGGGCGGGGAGCTCGAGTCCTGGCTCAACACCCGCTACGGGCCGGACAGCGAGCTCTACCAGGACCTGGCGCGCATGATCACCGAGGGCGTCGAGGCCGGCTGGGCCGCCAACATCGAGGTCGAGGGCAAGAAGTACCGCCGCAGCCGCATCGCCGACCCGCAGGATGTGCTCAACTACTTCAGCATCACGGCCGTGTACATGGACAGCGTCGAGCCGTTCCGCGGCCAGTACCACCAGCACCCGTATGGCGAGCTCAACCTCGTGGTGCCGCTCGACCCCGGCGCGAAGCTGATGGGCCCGAACGGCTGGAGCGGCCCCGGCTGGACCGCGCCCGGCCCCGGCAGCCACCACTACCCGGAGGTCAAGGACGGCGCGCTGATCGCGTTGTTCTACCTGCCCGCCGGCCGGATCTCCTACGACATCCAGCCGCCCGCGGCCTGAACCCGGGGAGCCCAGCGCCATGAATCCGGCGTCCACGATCGAGGAAGCGATGGCGACGCGGCGCAGCTGCCGGGCGTTCCTGCCGACGCCCGTGCCGCGCGCGGAGGTCGAACGGCTGCTCGCGCTGGCGTCGTCCTCGGCCAGCAATTCCAACAGCCAGCCGTGGCAGGTCCACGTGCTCACGGGCGCCGCCAAGCGCGCGTTGACGGCCGACCTGCTGTGCGCCTACGACGCGGGTCGCCGCGCCGTCGGCGAGTTCGCCTACCAGCCGGCGGCGGACTCGTGGCCCGAGCCGTTCCGCTCGCGCCGCCGTCGCTTCGGTGAAGGCCTGTACTCCGAAACGCTCGGCATCGCGGCCGGCGACACCGCCGGCCGCAGCGGCCACCACCGGCGCAACTACGACTTCTTCGGCGCACCGGTGGGGCTGGTGCTCACGGTGAGCCGGGCACCACTGCAGGGTGCGCTGGTGGACGCCGGCCTGTTCCTCCAGGGACTGATGTTGTCCGCGCGCGGAGCCGGGCTGCACACTTGCGCACAGGCTTCGTTCATCGATTACCACCCGGTGTTGCGCCGCCACCTCGTCATTCCGGACGACCACCTAGTGGTGTGCGGAATCGCACTCGGGTATGCCGACGACGACCACCGCCTTGGTGGATATCGCACAACGCGGGAGCCGGTGGAATCCTTCGTCACCTTCTACGAGTCCGCCGCCGTGACCCGCCAGGTGGAACCGGCGTGACGGTCGACCGCGATCTCGTCTACGCGACGGTCGGTGGCACCCGGATGATGGTGGATATCCACCACGCTCCCACCACGGGGGCGCCCGTCGTGCTCTACGTGCACGGCGGCGGGTGGACCCGCGGTGACCGGCGCGGCGAGGCCGCACGCCGGCAGGCACCCTTGGCGGAGCACGGTGTGACCGTGGTGTCCGTCGATTACCACCTGGCACCAGGGGCGGTGTTCCCGCAGCAGGTGCACGACGTCAAGGGCGCCGTGCGCTGGCTGCGGGCGAACGGCGCGCGCCTCGGCCTCGAGACCGGGCGGCTCGGGGTCTGGGGCGCGTCCGCCGGCGCGTATCTGGGTTCGCTGCTGGCGTTGTCGCCGAATGATGCGGAGCTGGAGGGGACGGTCGGCGGCAACGTCGACGAGTCGAGCGCCGTGCAGGCCGTGGTGCACTGGTTCGGACAAGCCGACCTGGCGGCCACGGCGGCGCGCAGTGAGCTGGAGGCGAAGCTGCTGCCGTTCCACTTCGAGGCCGACTTCCTCGGCGGAGCCGACCCGGCGGGGCATTCGCTGCTGACGCGGGTTTCGGCGTCGGCGCCACCGTTCCTGATCGCGCACGGCGACCGCGACCGGATCGTGCCGCCGGGGGAGGGCCGGGCGCTGCACGACGCGCTCGTGCGGGCCGGGGCGAGGAGCAGTTTCGTGCTGCTCGGCGGGGCCGGGCACGAGGATGCCGCGTTCGACGGCCCCGTGAACCTCGCGACCACGGCGGCGTGGCTGCGCGCCGTTCTCGGCTGACAACACACGCGAGTGCCGGCTGCGGCACCCGTGACCACCCGGGACTAAGGAGCCCGGTCGTTTCGTTACAGATCATGAACGTATCGAAACAACGTGAAGGAGTCCGCGATGTCCACGACCCCGACCGTGGAGCACTGGTTCGATTTCCTCTGCCCCTTCTGCTACATCGCCCAGGACCGCAACCGGGTGCTGCGCGAACACGGTGTGGTGGTAAACGAACACCCGCTTCAGATCCACCCCGAGATCGGCCCCGGCGGCAGCCTGGCCGGCCCTCGCGTCGGTCCGACCTACGAGTTCCTCGCCCGCGAAGCCGAAGCCGCGGGCCTGCCCCTCCAGTGGACGGACCGGATCGCCTACTCGCTGCCGGCGCTGGGCGCCTACACCACGCTCGACGATCCCGAAGTCGCCGACCGCTTCGCCACATCCGTGTTCAACGCGTACTTCGGCGAAGGCCAGGACCTCGAATCGCGCGACCTGCTGCTCAAGCTGACCGAGCAAGCCGGCGGCGACCCCGAGAGCGTCCGCGCCGCCTGGGAATCGGGCGAAGCGGACCGGGCCGTCGGCCGCTCGGCGATCCTCGCGTACGAGAACGGCGTCGAGGGCACTCCCGCCTGGGTGGCGGGCGGCCGGAGCTTCAGCGGGTTGCGGCCCCGTGAATGGTTCGTGGCGTGGGCTGGGTCTCTCGGCTGAACCCGGCCGGTGCCACGATCCGTGTCACAGAAGTCTTCGCAGGTCAGTGCGGGTGATACCGTGGCACGGAGATCACCCGCCCGGCCGATCGGTCCAGTCAGAAAGCCGCTCCACGATGGTTATGTTCGGCACGGGTGATTCCTTCGCCTTCGCCTTCGACGAGTCCCGCCGGCTGCGCATCTCGGCGCCGGCCGACCAGCTGCCGTTGGCCGCCTTCCTCTACACCGACGCGCAAGCCGACGCCCACACCGTCGGGCAGCTCGCCGGGCTGCTCCGCCGGGCCCAGCACGAAGCCAAGGCCTGGCTCGGCAACGGCACTTCCGTCGCGTTCACCAGCGACAGCGTGGTGCTCGAAAGCCTCTACGGCACCTGGCCACGCGCCGTCGTGCCGCAGCAGGTGTTCTTCGCCGCACTCGAGTCCCTGCACCGCTTCCTGCTCGCGTCCGGCGTGACCCCGGCCGAAACGGGGATCACTCGCAGGGCCTCCGAGTACCGGAACCTGAAGAACGGCCGCTTCTCCTTCGTCGACCACACCTACTTCCCGCCGGACTGGACGCCTGAGGCCGTGTCCGCGGCCGGCACCGCCGCGTGGTCCTCGCCCGACGTCCTGCGCGACTCCGCCACGGGCGCCTGGTCCGGCACCTTCGCCGACCTGGAGATCGCCGGCTACCACGACCCGGCCACGGGCGAGGTGCTCACGTATTTCCCTGTGCAGCACTGATCCCCGTCTCTAAGCTCACGGCCATGGCGGGCTGGGAGTGGGACGAATCGCTGTACTCGGGCAGCGCGGCTTACTACGCGAGAGGCCGCGTCGCGTATCCGCCGGAGCTCGCCGACGCGCTCGCCAACGCCCTTCGGCTCGACGGTTCCGGCCGCCTCCTCGACGTCGGCTGCGGCCCTGGCTCCTTGACGCTGCTGCTCGCCACTCACTTCGAAGCAGCCGTCGGCCTCGACGCCGATCCCGACATGCTCACCGAAGCCGCCCGGCTGGCCGCCGCGGAAGGAATCACCACCACCCGCTGGGTCCACGAAAGGGCCGAGGACCTGCCGGCCGGGCTCGGCGCGTTCCGGCTCGTCACGTTCGCCCAGTCCTTCCACTGGCTCGACCGCCCCCGCGTCGCCGCGGCGGTACGCGGAATGCTCGAGCCCGGCGGCGCCTGCGTCCACGTGCACGCCACCACCCACCGCGGCACCACGACCGAATCGGCGCCACCCCACGAGCGGATCGCCGAGCTCGTGCGCGAATACCTCGGCGAAACCCGACGTGCGGGCCGCGGCGTCCTCCCCGAAGGCACGGCCGGAGGGGAGACGGCGATCTACTGCGCCGCCGGATTCACCGGCCCCGAGCGGATCGAGGTGCCCGGCCCCGTCGTCGTCCGGGATATCGACGACGTCGTCGCCACGGTGTTCTCGTTGTCGAGTTCCGCACCGCACCTCTTCGGCGGTCGCGTGGGCGCTTTCGAGTCCGAATTGCGGAGCCTTCTCACCGCCGCGAGTCCATCCGGAAAGTTCCGTGAGCAGATGCGCGAGTTCGTCGTCGATGTCTGGCGGCCGTGAAATCGGGCCTGGTTGTCACACCAACGGGTGGTTTCTCCGACGATCACTCCGAGGAGTACCGCGTGTCTCCGAACGAGCGGCCAGGATCCCCGCCCCACAGGCGAAGCGGGCGAAATCGGCCGCACCTCGCTGACCACGGCTAATCGCTGCGCAGTGGCGAATTTCCCTAGTCCCCCTAACGGGGCGGGGCTCGAAATCCCTAACGCCGATGCGCCGAACCCCCGGGGAGGCCCCCGATGGCCGCCGAACGGCCGCGCCCTATCTTCGTCCCGAACCCCTTCGACTTCGCGGCATGCCCACGACGGCCGAATCAATCAGTGCACAGGAGACAACAAACTATGGACGCGGTGCAGAACCTGCACGAATTCGCCATGACCCTGCTGAGCGACCCGCAGGCCGCGGCCGCCTACGCCGCCAACCCGCAGGGCCTGCTTGACACTGCTGGCCTGGCCGACGTTTCGCCGGCCGACGTGCAGGACATCATGCCGCTGCTGGCCGACACGGCCCCGCTGGCCGCCGCCCCCAGCCTGCCGGTCTTCGGCAACGTGCTCTCGCACGCGGCCGGCGAGCGCGCCGACCTGCCGAACGTGACCGGCCTGGCGAGCGGCCTGCCGAACCTGAGCGGCGTGTTCGAGACCGTCAGCGACTTCGCGGACCAGACCGGCCTCAACACCCTCACCCACTCCACCCTCGGCACCGTCTCGAACGTCGTGGACCACGTGGCCGGTGCGGTCAACGGTGTCCCGATCGCCGGCCCGGTCGTGGCCGCCGGTGCGATCGACCTCGAGCACACCGTGGACGCGGTGGGCGAGCACGTCTTCGACGGCAAGCTCGTGGGCTCCGCGGTCGACGCCACCACCAATCACCTGGGCGACGCCCTCATGCCGCAGGCCGCTGTGGCCGCGATCGCGGGTGTCCCGGCGATCGGCGGCCCGGTGTCGGGTCTCGTCGAGGACGTCCGTGTCACCGGCGCCGGCCTGCTCGGCCACGTCAACGAGGCCATCGGGTCCACCCCGGTGGGCGTGGCGCTGAACGGCGGCGACGAGCGTGCCGACTTCGGTGCCGCGGGCGACCTGTCGCACACGCTGGACCACGTCGTCCCGGCCGCGGCCGCCGTCCCGGCGCTGCCGGCCCTCCCGGCGGTTCCGGGTGTTCCGGCCGTCCCGGCGCTGCCGGCCGTCCCGAACGTCACCGGCACCGTCGGCTCCGTGACCCACACCCTGTCGGCCGCCGCGCCGCAGGCCCCGGTCGTGGGCGACACCGTGCACCACGTGCTCGACACCGTCGGCCAGGCCGACACCGCGGGCATCCAGCACACCCCGATCGCCGACGTCGCAGACGCGACCCACACCGGCTCGCCGCTGGGTGGCGTCGAGACCCACGCGCAGGACCTGGCCCACGGCCTCGACCTGCACACCGCGACCGACGCGCTCGGCCACCTGCCGCTGCTCGGTCACTGAGTTCTGCCGCTCCACCTGAAAACAGGCCCGGACCGTTTGGTCCGGGCCTGTTTTTTGTGTCCTGGTAAGACTTTTTGTGTCCGGGGAAGAAACTGTGTCCTGGGAGGACACTGTGCTTACGAAGGGCTCACGAAGGCGAAGGCGCGTGCGTCCGCCGGTAGTGGCGCGCCACCCGCGCCCGGTTGCCGCAGATGTTGCCCGTGCACCACTGCCGCCGCTTGGTCTCCGCGACGAACAGCATCGAGCACGCGGGATTCGCGCAGCGGCGCAGTTTCTCCAGCTGCGCCGGGGAAGACAGGAGTTCGATCGCCTCGGTGGCGATCGCCGCCAGCGCCGCGTTGCCGCCGTGTTCGGTGTGCCAGCGCGTGGCCGCGGTCAGCGCGCCTTCGGCGTCCACGGCCAGCCGCGTGCTTCGCGGCACGGCCGAGGCGAACGCGTTGAGGTCTTCGATCGAAACGGCCTGCGGCGCCCGGGTCTCCAGGTGCGACTCCAGCAGGTCGCGGATCGCCGCGCGCAGCCGTCGCGTCGCCGCCGCGGCGGGGATGCTCGCCTCGGGCAGCCGGGGCAGCTGCAGCCGCCACCAGGTCTCGTAACCGTCCGTCGGTTCGATCAGGTCGACGGCGGGGTCCACCGCCGTCATGAGGGTGTCGGCGAGGTCGAGGGCCACGAGCGGCTCGCCGCCCATGGGGAACCCGGCTGCCTGCACGTCCTCGAGGGTCGGTCCGGCGCTCATGGCTCCACGATATCCGTCACACCGTCGCGGGGTGGCCAGGGAGCTGTTAGTAACTCATACTGAGGTTACTAACGGACTGGAGGAGCCATGAGCCCGTGGGCCAGGGTCGGCGCGGCGGTGCTCGCGGTCGGCTGGGGAGCCAACCAGTTCTCGCCGCTGCTCATCGTCTACCGCGACCAGGAGCACCTCTCGCCGACGATCGTCACGGCGATCTTCGGCGCGTATGTGGTCGGGCTGATTCCGGCACTGCTGCTGGGCGCGCGGTTCTCCGACCGGTTCGGCCGGCGCCGCGTGATGCGCCCGGTGCTGGTGCTTTCGGCGCTGGCTTCGGTGATCCTGCTGTTCGGCGCCGGGTCGACGTGGGTGCTGGCGCTCGGCCGGCTCGTCGCGGGTGTCGCTTCGGGTGCCGCGTTCGGGCCGGGCAGCGCGTGGATCAAGGAGCTGTCCACGGACGCCGGTCCGGGAGCGGGTGCGCGCCGGGCCGCGATTTCGCTGTCGGTCGGGTTCGGGAGCGGGCCGCTGGTCGCCGGGGTCCTCGCGCAGTGGCTGCCGGCGCCGGCCGTGGTGCCGTACCTGGTGCACCTCGCGGTGACGGTGGTGGTCGGCGTGCTGGCGTGGAACGTTCCGGAAACCGTGACGGGCGCGGCTTCTTCCGGAGGACGGCGTCGCGAACTCAAGCACGCACTGACCAGTCCCGAGTTCCTCCGCCGGATCGTGCCGAGCGCGCCGCTGGTGTTCGGCGTGGCGACGACGAGTTTCGCGGTCCTGCCGACGCTGTTGCCCGCGCCGGTCGCACCCGTGGCGAGCAGCGGTGTGATCGCGGGGCTGACGCTGGGCAGCGGGTTGCTCGTCCAGCCGGTGGCCCGCGCGCTGGAACGACGGCGCAGCCCGCTGGTGCTGACCTGCGGCCTCGGCCTGACCGTGGCGGGGTTCCTGCTCGCCGCGCTGTCGACGGAGCTGGGGCGGGCTCTCCTGACGCTCCCCGCCGCCGTGGTCCTGGGCGCGGCTTACGGCATGCTGCTGGTCGGTGGGCTCAGCCGCGTCGAAGCGCTCGCGGAGGCAGCCGATCTCGCCGGCGTGACGGCGGTGTTCTACTGCCTGGCGTACCTCGGTTTCACGGCGCCGTACCTGTTCGCGGCGGTCGACGTCGTCATCCCGGCGCCCGTGGCCTTCGTGGTCGCCGCCGGAGTGAGCGTGGTGCTGGTCGTCGTCACCGCGCCCTTCCCCGCTCGCGTGGCGCGGTGATCGCGGTGACCCAGCCCCGCGTTCGCGTGACCGCCCAGCTCAAGGAACTCCGCTTCGACGCCGGTTCCCGCGCCCTCGACCTCGTCGCCACCCTCGGCCGTCGCCCGACCGCGGCCATCGAGCGCCTCGGGGACACTGCCCGCCTCGGCGCGTGGGCCACCGGCGTCGGCCTGCCGCTGCTCCCGGGCGAGGCGACCGAGGCCGCGCTTTTCGACGCACAACGCTTGCGGGAGGCCGTGTTCCGCGTGGTCACGGACGTCATGGCCGACGCCCCGGTGGACCCCACTGCAGCCGCGACGATCGAGGCCTACGCCGTCCTCGCCACGGAACCGCCGCGTCTGGAGCTGGCCGTCGACGGCCGCCTGGCTTCAGGCCCCCGCCTCCGCACGTCCGCCCAGGCCCTGGCCACCGTGGCCCGTGACGCCATCGACGTCGTCACCGACCCGGCCCGTCGAACCCACCTCCGCGCCTGCGACTCGCCGTTGTGCCGCATGCTTTTTCTCGACACTCCAGGCGGCCGCCCGCGCCGCTGGTGCTCCATGCAGCGCTGTGGCAACAGCAGCAAAGCGGCGGCCTTCCGGGAACGGGCAGTGTCTACTGTGGACTCTTAAGTCGTCACTCGCGGATTGTGCGGCGACGGCACGACGCCCGACGCGTGCAGCGGCACTCCCGTACGCGACACCACCCGCGTCGGGTGGAAGCGGACGCGGCGGCCCGTGGCGTCGTCCTCGCCGGCGGTGCCGGGGGCGACCCATTCGAGCGCGGCGGTGCCGGTCAGCTGGAGCGTGGTGCCGGTGGTGAAGTCGAGGAACAGCAGCGACGCTTCGGGGTCGGTGGTGATGTTGCCGAGGCTGTTGAACAGGTTGTTGCCCGCGTAGTCCGGCCACCACACGTCGTCCCCGTCGAGGCGGACGAAGCCGGGCTCGCCACCCTTGTGGGACGAGTCGGCGCCGCGCGTCGGGTGGATCGTGCCGAGGACGAACGTGTCCGCGCGGCGGATGAGGGCGCGGTGGGCGTCAGTCAGGGCGTCGGATCGTTCGACGGCGGCCGGTGCCGGCTCGGGGTCGATCTCCAGCCGGCGCTGCTGGATGTAGGACGGGCAGTTGCCGTACGCCTGCTCCACGTCGAGGAGGAACCCGCCCTCGGCCGCGGCCACGACGGTGCCGTTCACCCGCAACCGGCGCCGCGTCGCGAACTCGACGGCGATCAGGCCGACCGGCTCGCCCGTGGGCAGCTCGTGCAGCGGATCGCCGGCGCCGGGGCGCGTGTGCACGACCAGTGTCGTGTCGAAACCCTCCAGGAAACCGGCGGGCCCGAGCAGGGGAGACGTCCACAGTGTCCCGTCGGCGTCGCGCGCCGTGACGGCCGCGAACTCGCGCTGCGCGAGGAAACCCTCGGCGCCGCGGCTCAGGTGCGCGGGCGTGAGCATGCCTTCGAGCCGCGCCGCTTCGAACTCGAGCCCGGCCTGCCGTTGCACGCTCAGCTCACCGCTGTGGAACCCGGTGGTGATCGGTTGGGTGGTCATGTGTGCCCTCTCATCCGGCTTGCTGGTCGTGGGTGCGGCGGTAATGGCGGGCGACCCGCACGCGGTTCCCGCAGACGTTGCCCGCGCACCACTGGCGACGCCGGTTCGTGGCGAGGAACAACATCGTGCAGTCGGGGTTCGCGCAGCGGCGCAGCCGGGCGAGGCGCGCGGGGTCGGCGAACAGTTCGATCGTTTCGCGCGCGATGGCCGCCAGTGCGACGTTGCCGCCGTGCTCGCTGTGCCAGCGCGTGTGCGTCTCCCAGGCCTCGTGCGCTTCGAGCCGCGGGCTCGTCGGCACGGCCGCCGCGACCGCGTTGACCTCCTCGAGCGACGCGGGCGCGGGCCCGCGGCCGTCGAGGTGCGCTTCCAGCAGGTCCCGGATCGCGGACCGCAGCCGGCGCGTGGGCACGAGGTCCGGCGCCGCCGACCCCGGCAGCCGCGGCAGCTCCAGCCGCCACCAGGCGGCCGTGCGCTCGGGTGAGGCGAGGAGGTCGCCGTTGCCCGGCTCCGTCTCGGCCGCGAGCGTGTCGGCGAGATCCAGCGCGACCAGCGGCTCGCCGCCCATCGGGAAGCCGGCCCGTTGCAGGTCCTCCAGGCTGACACTACTGCTCATGGCATGAGTGTACGCATTAGTCATGGCCGTCGACAAGCTTTTGAAGAGGTCTTGTGCTCGTCGAGCTAACGGATATACAGTATGAATATCCGTTAGCGAGAAAGAAGGCGAAAGTCATGGGACTGGCATGGCAGCAGGGACCGCTTTCGACCAGGTCGGTCGGCAGGTTCCTCACCCCGGAGCCGTTGCCCGAGCGGCTGCTCTTCGTGGAGCCGCTGCGCAGGCGGATGCGGGTCCGCTTCGGTGGTGAGTGGATCGTCGACAGTGAAGACGTGCTGCTCCTGCACGAACCGGGCCACTACCCGGTGGCGTTCTTCCCGAAGACCGCCGTCGCCGACGGCGTGCTGGAGTCGAGCGGCCGCGTGACGAAGCACCGCGAGCTGGGCGACACCACGTGGTACACGGTTGCCGCCGGCGAAGGCCGCGCCGACCGTGCGGCGTGGGAGTACACCGGGTTGCCGGAGTACGCCGACGTGCTGAAGGACCGCGTCGCCTTCGCGTGGCGCGCCATGGAGGCCTTCTACGAGGAGGACGACCGGATCGTCGGCCACGCCGCGGACCTCTACCACCGCAACGACATCCGCAGCACGTCGCGTCACCTCGTCGTCCGCGACGGTGACCGGGTCATCGCCGACACGCACAACCCGGTGGTGCTGTACGAGTCCGGCTTCGCGCCGCGCTGGTACGTGCCGCGCGAGGACATCGTGGACGGAGCGCTGACCCCGATCGAGGGGCAGACGTTCTGCCCGTACAAGGGACTCGCGAGCTACTACGACATCGGCTCCCACGCCGGCGCTGCCTGGTCGTACGAGCAGGCCTGGACGGAGGTCGAACGCGTCTCCGGCCTGGTGTCCTTCGAACCGGACAAGATCGAGGTCTACCTCGACGGCGCACGGCAGTCGCTGGCGCCCGGCCAGACCGTGATCGCGCACGGTGTCGACCGCGGCCTCGACACCGACGAGATCGAGAAGCGCACCGCTTGACGGGCGAGCATTACCGAATCCGAACGAGCCGGGGAAACCGGTAGGAACCGTGCCACAGTGGTACGTCGTCGCGGCGCAGGAGGTGCTGGCATGACCGCAAAAGTGCTCTCGGTGAACGTGGGCTTGCCGAAAAACGTGTCCTGGCAGGGCAAGACCGTCTACACGGGAGTGTGGAAGCACTCCGTCGACGGTCCGGCCATGGTTCGCCGCCTCAACATCGACGGCGACGGCCAGGGCGACAAGGGCGGTCACGGCGGCGAGCAGCGAGCCGTGTTCGTCTACCAGATCGGCTCGTACCGCCACTGGGAGCAGCACTTCGGCCGCGACGGCCTGGAGTACGGCTCGTTCGGCGAGAACCTCACCGTCGACGGCTTACCCGACGACGAGGTGTGCATCGGCGACCGCTATCGCATCGGCGAGGCCGAGTTCGAGGTCACGCAGCCGCGAGTCACGTGTTACCGCGTCGGCATGCGGCTCGGCGAGCCGGAGCTGCCCGCGCTGCTCGTGGCCCACCACCGGCCGGGGTTCTACTTCCGCGTCATCCGCGAGGGCCACCTCACGGCCGGCGACCCGATCGTGAAGACGCGCACCGGGCCGGGCGCGCTGAGCGTGGCCGATACCGATGCATTGCTGTACCTGCCTGGGAAGGACGGCGAGAAACTGCGCGTCGCCGCGGGGATCCCCGCGCTGAGCCCGGGGTGGCGACAGTCGTTCGAGGAGCTGCTGGGCATCGGGACCGTCGCTCAGGGACCCGCGTGGGACGGCTTCCGCCCGCTGCGCGTCGCGGCGGTGCGGCCCGAGAGCACCTCGGTGACGTCGGTGTATTTCGAAGCCGAGGACGGCAGCGCGCTACCTGCCGCCCGGCCCGGGCAGTACCTGACGCTGCTGGTCCCGGGCGCCGCCACACCGGCCCCGGTGCGCAGCTACTCGATTTCCTCCGCGCCTGGCTCCGACGGCTACCGCATCAGCGTGAAGCGCGAGGGCGTGGCGAGCACGTACCTGACCACGCGGTTGGCGGCAGGCGCGGTGCTGGACGTGGCCGCGCCGCGAGGCGACTTCGTGCTCGGCGACGGTTCTTCGCCGGTGCTGCTCGTGTCCGCCGGGATCGGTGCGACACCGGTGCTGGCGATGCTGCACCAGCTGGCCGGGCAGGGCAGCACCCGTGAGGTGTGGTGGATCCACGGCGCGCGCGGGCCGGCGGAACACCCGCTGGCCGCCGAGGTTCGGGAGTTGGTCGCCGCGTTGCCCGGTGGCCGCGTGGACATCTTCTACAGCGCCGCGACGGCGGAGGAACGGACCGCGGCGGGAGCCCATTCCGGGCGGCTCACCAAGGACGCACTGGTGGAGCTGGGTGTGCCCGCCGACGCGTCGGCGTACCTCTGCGGCCCGGTGGCGTTCATGACGGACATGACCGCCGCCCTCACCTCGGCAGGTTTGGCCGCGTCCCACATCCACAGCGAGCTGTTCGGCGCGCTGGACGCCATCAACCCCGGCCTTGTCGGCCAGACCGCGCGCCCGCCGCACGCGCCGGAGGGACCGCCCGGAACCGGGCCGACCGTCACGTTCGCGCGCAGCGGCATCTCGGCCCCGTTCCCCGGTGGCAGCCTGCTGGAACTCGCCGAGGCGTGTGACGTGCCCGCGCGCTGGAGCTGCCGCAGCGGCGTCTGCCACACGTGCGTGACGCCCGTGCTCTCCGGTTCCGTCGACTACTCGCCTTCGCCGCTGGAGCCGCCGGCTCCGGGGCACGCGCTGGTGTGCTGCTCCACCCCGCACGCCGATCTCGTCCTGGACATGTAACCCCGTGCTCGAAAGGAACACCACGATGAACTGGGCTCTCGAGGTCCTCACCCTGGCCGTCGGCGACGTCGACAAATCGCTGAAGTTCTACACCGACCAGGTCGGGTTCTCCCTCGACGTCGACTACCACCCGCAGGACGGCTACCGCGTCGTCCAGCTCACCCCGCCCGGCTCCGCCTGCTCCGTCCAGCTCGGCACCGGCCTCACCGATGCCGCCCCGGGCTCGGCGCGCACCACCTACCTCGTCGTCACCGACCTCGAAGCCGCCCGCGGCGAGCTCGCCGGCCGCGGCGTCCCCGTCGGCGATTTCCGCCACAAGGCCAACCTTGCCGACTGGCAGGGCGACTGGGCACCCGGCCTCGACGCCGACCGCCGCGACTACGCGAGCGCCTTCGACTTCGCGGACCCGGACGGGAACACGTGGGTGGTGCAGGAGATCGGGTACCGCGCCTGACAGGTCGGCGGATGTGCGGAAACTGCCCTTGGTTGTGTGGAAAGTGTCAGCAGCTGTTCGGGAAGTTACTGTGCGGGTGAGGAGGTTCCCATCCCGTGTCCGAATGTTGTCCGCCTTCGCGCTCTTCGCACCATTCCGTGGCCGCCGAGGTCCCGGCCGGGCTCGCGACCAACGCGGACGGTCTGCTCACCTTGCCCGGCGGCAGCTTCCGAATGGGGACCGACGACGCCGACGGTTTCCCCGACGATCGGGAGGGCCCGGTGCGGGAAGTCACGGTGGCACCGTTCGCCATCGACGCCCACGCGGTGACCAACGCACGCTTCGCCGAGTTCGTCGAGGCCACCGGGCACCGGACGGAGGCCGAGGGCTTCGGCTGGACGTACGTGTTCGCGAAGTTCGTGCCCGGTGCGCTGCGGAAGATCTCGCCGCGGCCGGAGCAGACGCCGTGGTGGTGCGGGGTCGCGGGCGCGTATTGGCGGGCTCCTGAAGGACCGCACAGCAGCGTCGAGGACCGGTGGGACCACCCCGTTGTCCACGTGTCCTGGAACGACGCCCTGGCCTACTGCGCGTGGGCCGGGCGTCGGCTCCCGACCGAGGCCGAGTGGGAGTACGCGGCGCGCGGCGGGCTCGACCAGGCGCGGTTCCCGTGGGGCGACGAACTCACCCCCGGCGGCGCGCACCGGTGCAACATCTGGCAGGGCCGGTTCCCCGTGCACAACACGGAAGAAGACGGCCACGTGGGCACCGCGCCCGTGGATGCGTTCTCGCCCAACGGTTTCGGCCTGTACAACGTGTCCGGCAACGTCTGGGAGTGGTGCGCCGACCGGTTCGGTCCCGAAAACCGGTCGATGCGCGGCGGGTCCTACCTGTGCCAAGAGTCCTACTGCAATCGCTACCGCGTCGCCGCCCGGACGGGCAACACTCCCGATTCTTCCAGCGGCAACACGGGTTTCCGCACCGCCGCCGACGTCTGAGTCAGGACTCGAGGTACGCCAGCACGTCGGCGGGTTCGGCGGCGAAGCGCACGAGGTCGTCGAGCGGCAGTGGCAGGAAGCCGTCGTCTTCCATGCGGCGCAGCTGCAGGATCAGGCCGTCGTAGAAGCCGTCGGTGTTGAGCAGCACGATCGGCTTGTGGTGCAGCCCGTGCTTCTTGAGTTCCAGGACCTCGGTGACCTCGTCGAGGGTGCCGAGGCCGCCGGCCAGCACGACCACGGCTTCGGAACGCGAGAGCAGCAGCGCCTTGCGTTCGGCGAGGTCCGCGGTGATCACCATCTCGTCGGCGTCTTTGCGGGCGGCGGCGCGCAGCAGCTCCACCGAGATCCCGACGAGGCGCCCGCCCGAAGCCTGTACGCCGTCGGCGACGACCTTCATCAGGCCGCGGTCGGACCCGCCCCACACCAGCGTGTGGCCGCCTTTGCCGACGAGGTCGGCGAACTCGCGCGCGGGCTCGGTGTAACGCTCGTCGAGGTCGGCGGCGGAAAGGAAGACGCAGATGTTCATGGCCGGACTATAAAGCTCAGCCCACGCGGTACCGCGCGACCGCTTCGGAGTCCCACTCCAGGCCGTTGCCGGGGCGGTCGGGCGGTGTCGCGTGGCCGTCGGCGATCCGCAGCGGCTCGCGCAGGATCGGGGCGGCCCAGTCGACGTACTCGAGCCAGTGCGCGGTCGGTGTCGCGGCGAGCAGGTGCACGCTGACCTCGGGGAACAGGTGCGACGACAGCGGGATGCCGCGGGTGCCGGCCAGGGCGGCGGCGTCGCGCCAGCCGGAGACGCCGCCGATGCGGTCCAGGTCGGGCATGACCAAGTCGCTCGCGTCGTGCTCCAGCGCGACGGCCATCGCGCGGGGGCCGGCGAAGTTTTCGCCGATCTGCACGGGGGTGCGCAGGGTGGCGGTGAGCTGGGCGTTGGCCGCGTAGTCGTCATGGCGCACGGGTTCTTCGAACCACGACAGGCCTTCTTCGTCGAGCGCGCCGCAGCGGGCGAGGGCGTCGGGCAGGTCGAGGGCCTGGTTGTAGTCGGCCATGACCTCGATGTCCGGGCCGACCGCCGCACGGACGGCGCGCACGGCGGCCAGATCGTCGGCGGCCGGGCGACCGAGCCGCATCTTGACCGCGCGGAAGCCTTCGGCCACGAGTTCCTGGGCTTCGTCGGCCGCGGCCGACGGTTCGATCAGGCCGAGGCCGTTGCTGTTGTACGCGGGGATCGGCTTCAGCGGCGCGCCGAGCAGTCGCGCCAGGGGCAGGCCCGCGGCGATGGCCAGCGCGTCCCAGCAAGCGGTGTCCACGAGCGACAGCACGGTGGCGACGAGCCCTTGCACGCCGAGCAGTTTGAACCTCGCTTCGAGCGTCGACCGCACCGCCGCGGGATCGGCCGCGGTGCCGGCCAACGTGGCGTGCACCTCGCGGACCAGTGCGGCCGCGGCGTGGCCGGCGGCTTCGAGGTAGCAGAACGAATACGCCCGCCCGGTCACGCCTTCCTCGGTGTGCAGGTCGAGCAGCAGCAACGGCGCCGCCGAGACGCGCGCGGCGCTGGTACCGAGCGGCCGGCGCATCGGCACCAGCACGAGCGTGGCTTCGACCGAGCGGACCGTGAGGCTCATCAGCGGTGGCCTTCGCTGTGCACGGCGAGGATGTCGGTGATGGCGCGGTTGCACGGCGTCGGCACGCCCAGCGCCTTGCCGCGCTCGACGACGTCGCCGCTGAGCCACGTGACCTCGAGCCGGTTGCCGCGTTCGAGGTCGTGGTGCATCGAGGAGGTCATGCCTTCGGGCACGCCGTCGGTGAAGGCGAGCCGGTCGTCGGCGTAGTCGGCGGGCAGCGCCACGCCCTGGGCGCGCGCGACCTCGACGACCTCGGCCATCACGTCGTGCAGGAACGCCCGCGAGCGCGGGTTGGCGCGGATGGGGCCGATCGTGGTGCGCGCGGTGCTCGTGGTGCCGGAAAGGCCGACCAGGAACACGAACTTCTCCCAGATCGTCTGTTCGATGCCGGTACTGATCTCCGCGTCGATGTTGCTTTCCGCGCACGCGTCGTGGAATTTCCGAACACGCGCCGAGATGGTGCCGTCGTATTCGCCGAACACCAGCTTCTGCAGCGTGCCCGTGTGCCGGATGACGCCCGGCTCGGCGATCGTCGCGGCGATGTAGCAGACGCCGCCGATCACGTGCTCGGGCCCGAGGACGCGGCGCAGGATGTCGTCCTTGACCACGCCGTTCTGGAACGACACCACGGCCGTCTGCTCGGTGAGCAACGGCTTGATGAGCTCCGCGGACGTCTCGGTGTCCCACAGCTTCACCCCGAACAACACGAGATCGGCGGGGGCGAGCTGTGTCGGGTCGTCGGTCACGTCGATCTTCGGCAGGTGCAGGTCGCCGAAGGCGCTCTCGACCTTCAACCCGTTGGTGCGCAACGCTTCCAGGTGCTTGCCGCGGGCGATGAAGCTCACGTCGTGGCCGCCCTGGGCCAGCCGTGCCCCGAAGTAGCCGCCCACTCCGCCGGTGCCCATCACCACGACCCGCATCTGATCCCCTTAGTTGATCGCTCGTCCAAGTTGCGTGCCCTGGATTTCTACCATGCTGGTTCTGTGGTGTCGATATTCTTGAACGCTTACTCTACTATTACGGCGTGGGACGCACACGCACCTTCGACGTCGACGAAGCCCTCGGCGTCGCCCTGGATATCTTCTGGCAGCGCGGCTACGACGCCACGTCGATCCAGGCGCTGTGCCAGGCCATGGACATCCAGCCCGGCAGCGTCTACGCCGCGTTCGGAAACAAACACGCCCTGTTCGTCGCCGCACTCCGCTCCTACGCGGCAACCGTGTCCGCCGAGGCCGTCGAGCGGCTCAACGTCGCCCCCAGCGGGATGGACGGCCTGCGCGACTACTTCGCCCACCTCGTCGACGCCATGGTCGACGGCCGCCGCCGCTGGGGCTGCCTCGTCACCAACTCGCTCGTCGAACTCACCGACCGTGACCCCGCCCTGGCCGCGATGTTCGAACAACACCTCGCCAACCTCCGCACCAGCTTCGCCGGCGCCCTCACCCGCGCCCGCGCCGCCGGCGAACTCCGTCCGGGTGCGGGCCCTGAATCCGCGCCCCTGCTGGTGGCCGTCGTGCAGGGCATGAACGTGCTCGCCAAGACCAACCCGGGCCGCACCACCCTGCAGTCGATCGCGGACAGCGCACTCGCCGGCCTGGCCGCCGAGGCTCCTGCCTCGGTCTGAGGCCGTTGGGCGCCCACCTCGTGACGGCGCCCACTCGAACGGGGCAAACCTGTCACATCCGGCATCGCTGTCTTGTCTCTCCTGTGCAGGGCAAGAGAGCGAGGAGCGAAATGCGCAGGATCCTGGTGGTCGGCGGCGGGTATGCGGGTTTCTACGCGGCCTGGGGACTCGAGAAGCGGTTGCGGCCTTCGGAGGCGGAGCTCACTGTCGTGGACCCGCGGCCGTACATGACCTACCAGCCGTTCCTGCCCGAGGTCACGGCCGGATCGATCGAGGCGCGCCACGCGGCGGTGTCGCTGCGGCGGCACCTCAAGCGCACGCGGATCGTGGCGGGGGCGGTCACGGAGATCGACCACGCGAACCGCCGCGTGGTAGTGCGGCCGGTCGAGGGGCCGGAGTTCGAGCTGGAGTACGACGAGATCGTGGTGACGGCCGGCGCCGTCACGCGCAAGTTCCCGATCCCCGGCGTCACCGAGGAGGCGATCGGGATGAAGCACGTGGAGGAGGCCGTCGCGATCCGCGACCGGCTGCTGACGTCGTTCGACCGCGCGTCGGCGCTCGAGCCGGGGCCGGCGCGGCGGAAGCTGCTCACGGTGACGTTCGTCGGCGGCGGGTTCTCGGGCGTCGAGGGCTTCGCGGAGCTGCTGTCGCTGGCGACGGCGCTGCTGAAGTCGTACCCGGAGATCGGCCGCGACGAGCTGAGCTTCCACCTCGTGGAGGCGCAAGGCCGGATCCTGCCCGAGGTCACCGACAAGCCGGGGCGGTGGGTGGTCCGCTCGCTCGAACAGCGCGGCGCCCACGTGCACCTCAACACGCAGCTTCGCTCGGCCGTCGACGGGCACGTGGTGCTCTCGACGGGCGAGGAGTTCGATTCCGCACTCATCGTGTGGACGGCGGGCAACGCCGCCAACCCCGTGGTGCACAACCACACCGACCTGCCGATCGACGAGCGCGGCCTGCTGGTCGTGCGCGCCGACCTGCGGGTGGGCACCGAGACGGACCCGGTGCCCGGAGCGTGGGGCGCGGGTGACGACGCCGCCGTGCCGGACCTCGCGTCGCCGGTGGCGGGGGCGCGGACGGTGCCGAACGCACAACACGCGTTGCGCCAGGGCAAGCTGCTTGCTCGAAACCTCACAGCGCATGTTCGCGGGCGCACACCGAAGCCGTACGTGCACCACGGGCTGGGTTCCGTCGCGACGCTCGGCATCGGCAAGGGCATCTTCCAGTACCGCCGGATCGTGATCACGGGCGTGCTGGCGTGGCTCATGCATCGCGGTTACCACGTGCTGGCCGTGCCGAGCTGGGAACGCAAGGTCCGCGTGCTCGCGATCTGGCTCACGGCGGCGTTCTTCGGCCGCGACATCGTGTCGCTCGCCTCGGTCGAGCACCCGCGCGACGCGTTCGTGTCCGGAGGTGACCCGATCAGGTGATCCGTGGCGGCACTGTCACAGATCCGCGGTCCGCCTTGTCGAGGCTGGTGCGAAGTCCCCGGGCCGGCCGGGGACACCCAGCGAAAGGCGCATCATGAGGATTGTCGTCATCGGCGGTACCGGCCTGATCGGCTCGCGGGTCGTGAGCCTGCTGACGGAGCACGGCCACGAGGCGGTGCCGGCGTCGCCCAACTCCGGCGTGAACACGGTGACGGGCGAAGGCGTCAAGGAAGTACTGCAGGGCGCCGACGTGGTGGTGGACGTATCGAACTCGCCGTCGTTCGCCGACGACGACGTGATGGCGTTCTTCCGCGCGGCCACCACGAACCTGACCGAGGCCGCCAAGGGCGCGGGAGTGGGCCACTTCGTCGCGCTGTCGGTGATCGGCAGCGACCGGCTGCCCGAATCCGGCTACCTGCGCGCGAAGGTAGCCCAGGAAGAGCTGATCAAGAACTCCGGCTTGCCCTACTCCATCGTGCGGGCCACGCAGTTCTTCGAGTTCGTCGGCGCGATCGCCGACGGCGGCACCGAGGGCAACGTCGTCAAGCTCCCCGACGCGGGCATCCAGCCGATCGCGGCGTCCGAGGTTTCCGGTGCCGTCGCGAAGGCCGCCGCCGGTTCGCCGCTCAACGGCATGACCGAGATCGGCGGGCCCGAGGTCTTCACCATGGAGAGCTGGGTGCGCGAGGCCCTGACTTTCCGCAACGACCCGCGTGAGGTCACCGTCGACCCCGAGGCCCGGTACTTCGGCGAGAAGCCGGGGCCGAAGGGCCTGCTGCCCGACGAGGGGGCCCAGCTCGGGCAGATCAAGTTCGCGGACTGGCTCCCGGCCAACCCGCCCAGGAAGTGATTCCTCGCGCGGGTGGTCCCGTTCCGGTGCCACCCGCGCATCCCGTTAGGAGGGAACTCGATGACAGAACAGCAGGTCGCGACGTCGGTACTGGTGATCGGCACGGGCGGATCCGGGTTGCGCGCCGCGATCGAGCTGGCCGAGCGGGGCGTCGACGTGCTCGTGGTCGGCAAGCGGTCCAAAGGCGACGCCCACACCACGCTGGCCGCCGGCGGCATCAACGCGGCGCTGGCGACGATGGACCCCGAGGACAGCTGGCAGCAGCACGCCGCCGACACCATCAAGGAGAGCTACCTCCTGGCGCACCCCGACACGGTGCAGGTCGTCACGCAGAACGCCGCGCGCGGCATCGAGGACCTCGAACGCTGGGGCATGCCCTTCGCCCGCGAGGCCGACGGCCGCATCTCCCAGCGGTTCTTCGGCGCGCACACCTACCGGCGCACCGCCTTCGCCGGTGACTACACCGGGCTGGAGATCCAGCGGACGCTCGTGAACCGGGCGGCGCAGCTCGACGTGCGGATGCTCGAAAACGTCTACATCACGCGAATCCTGGTGCAGGACAACGTGGTCTTCGGCGCATACGGCTTCGATCTCGACAACGGCACCCGCTACGTGATCCACGCCGACTCGGTGATCCTGGCCGCCGGCGGGCACACGCGCATCTGGCGCCGCACGTCTTCGCGGCGCGACGAGAACACGGGCGACTCGTTCCGTCTCGCCGTGCTGGCCGGCGGCCGGATCCGCGACCCGGAGCTGGTGCAGTTCCACCCGTCCGGGTTGCTGGAACCGGAAAACGCGGCGGGCACACTCGTGTCGGAAGCCGCTCGCGGCGAGGGCGGACAGCTGCGCAACGCGTTGGGCGAGCGGTTCATGGACCGCTATGACCCGGAGCGGAAGGAACTGTCCACACGCGACCGGGTGGCTTTGGCCGCGTACACCGAGATCAAGGCGGGCCGCGGCACACCGAACGGCGGCGTGTGGCTCGACGTGTCGCACTTGCCGCGCGAGACGATCATGCAGCGGCTGCCGCGGGTGTACCAGACATTGCTGGAACTGCAGATGCTCGACATCACGAAGAGCCCGATCGAGATCGCGCCCACGGCGCACTACTCGATGGGCGGCGTCTGGGTTCGCTCGTCCGACCACGGCACGGGTGTCGAGGGCCTGTACGCGATCGGTGAGGCGGCGAGCGGTCTGCACGGCGCCAACCGGCTCGGCGGCAACTCGCTGATCGAGCTGCTGGTGTACGGCCGGATCGTCGGCGAGGCGGCGGCGGAGTACTCGACTTCGCTGTCTGCGCAACGCCGTTCCGCCGGCGCGCAGGCGGAGGCTCGCGGTGAGGTCGACGAGCTCCTGGCGGCCGACGGTCCGGAAAACGTTCGGGCCCTGCAGCGTTCTTTGCGCAACACGATGACCGAGCACGCGGGTGTCGTACGCGACGAGGAGGGTCTGCTCGCGGGACTGTCCGAACTGGACGCGCTCGAGGATCGGATGAAGAACGTCGGGGTCCACCCGGACCTGGCCGGGTTCCAGGACCTGGCGCACGCGTTCGACCTGAAGTCCTCGGCGCTGGCTTGCCGCGCGACCCTGGAGGCCGCGGTGGAACGGCGCGAGACGCGGGGTTGCCACAACCGCTCGGATTACCCGAAGCTGGACGAGTCGATGCGGGTGAACCTCGTGTGGTCCGGGCCCGGGCGGATCGAGCGGGAAGCGTTGCCGCCGGTGCCTGCGGAGATCGCCGCGTTGATGCGGGAGGTTTCCTCGGAAGGGAAACTGGTCGAGTGACCTGAGGGGGCTCTCCCCGGTCGGGAGAGCCCCCTTTTTTACTTTTACTGGGGTTGCACGACGTTCGTGAACAGGATCGCCGCGTCGGTCTCGGCTTCGATGCGGTGCCGTCCCTCGGGGAGCACGAGGAAGTCGCCGGGTGCCGCGCCTTGGCCTTCGGTACCGGTGACCAGGCGGATGTGCCCGTGCAGGACGAGCACGGTGGTCTCGCCCCCGTGGTGTTCGTGTTCATGCAGGTGTTCGCCTTCGCCCAGCGCCATCACGGTCTGGCGCAGAGCGTGCTCGTGTCCACCGTGGACGGTCACCGCGCTGCGCCCGGAGGACGCCTGCGCCGCGAGCCCGGCGTGGGTCTCGGCGAGGGTGATCAGGTTCATGGTGCTCCTTACCGAGGGGGCCGGCTTTGGCAGCCGGCCCCCGTTCCGGGTCACGGGCGGGGCGCTCGCAGGTGCTTGCGCTGCTCGAGCTCCTCGTCGCTCACCGGGATGAGCATCGGCTGTCCTGGCGCGCAGAACATCGTGACGACGAACTGGGACTCGGCGTCGTCGAGGTTGTTGCCGTCCTGGTAGTGGATCACGTCGAATCCGGGCTCCCAGAACGCTTCCCCGGCCTTGACGACGCGCTGCGGGTCACCTTCGAGCTCGAAGATGATCTCGCCCTTGAGCACGTACCCGAAGGCCGGACCGGAATGCCGGTGCGGCGGCGCCCCGTCACTCCCGGGTGGCAACGTGACCAGGATGGTCATCGGCACGGCCCCCTCGGGTGCCGCCGGCGCCCCCTCCGCGGTCGCCACCAGCTCGATCTTCGGCGGCGGCGCGCTCGACTTGGGGTTCGGCAGGTGGTGCGAATGTTCCACGCTCATGAGCTTCCTTCACGGACCTGGTGTCGGTTGTCCTTCCGAGAGCTGAGACAAGACGTGGCCGCGATCTGTGACAGCGGTGTGTCTTCTTGTGATGTCTCCGCCAAGAATGGTGCGATGGGGGACATCTGGCGTTCGGGAATGAACACCTGGTTGTGATCGGCGAACACTCCGATGCCGTCCGGCAGAGCCGGACACTTTCCGGCCAAAACGCCGGCACTCGACCTATCGTGGGCAGATGGATGAAACGCGTGGTGGCGTGGCGTCGGTGGTGAAGGCCTGCAAGGTGCTGCGCGCCTTCTCGCCCACGGTGGGTGTCCTGTCGGTCCGGCAGGTCTCGGCCCGCGCGGACATCCCGCGCAGCACCGCCCACGAGCTGTGCCGCACCCTCGTCGCCGAGGGAATGCTGGAGGATTCCGGCAACGGTTACCAGCTCGGCCCGCTGCTGCTGGAGCTCGCCGGCCAGATCATCGAACGCACCGGCCTCGTCCGCGCGACCGAGGGCATCCTCGACCGCCTGGTCCGCGCGCCCGAGCAGGAGGCGCACCTGGGCCAGCTCACGCAGGGCTGGGTCGTCTACCTCGATCGCAACGCCAGCACTTGCAAGATCCCGATGCACAACCGCGTCGGCCAGCGCGCCCCCGCGCACCTCACCGGGTGCGGCAAGGCAGCGCTGTCGTGGCTGCCGTTCGACAAGGTCGTGGCACACGTGGAGAAGTGCTGTGCGGAGAGCTCGACCCCGCCGCCCGACCTCGACGAGCTCGAAGCAGAGCTCGTCCGCGCGCGGCAAGACGGGTTCCTGGCGTCGAGGTCGTTCCAGAAGGACCGGATGTCCGTCGCGGCGGCGATTTTCGACGCGTCGGGCCACGCGGTCGGCGGCGTCTCGCTGGCCGGCCCCGCGACGATGTTCACCACGGCCGTCGTGGCGTCGGCCCGCGCGTCGGTGACCAACGCCGCCGGCCTCATCAGCGCACGGCTCATCAACGAGTCGGCGCGCTGGGCGAGCACTCCGCGCTAGCTGCAATCGTTTGCAAGACAATGTGTGGCACTCGCGCCCGTCGTGTCGAGCCCGGCGCGGAAATCGCACCCGAAATAGGCGGGCCGCCCGGCGCCTCTGCGTATACTGCCGTCGTGCGAAGAGCGACCTTGAAGGACGTGGCCGCGCGCGCCGGGGTCCACGTCGCGACCGCGTCGAGGGCCCTCAACGAGACCAGTCGCCACCTGGTGAACAGCGCGACGCTCGACCGTGTGCTCCGCGCCGCCACCGAGCTCGGCTACTCCGGCAACCTCAGCGCCCGCACGCTCCGCACCGCCCGGTCGATGGCGATCGGCCTCCTGCTGCCGGACCTGACCAACCCGATCTTCCCGCCGATCGTGCGCGGCGCCGAGGACATCCTGCGCGAGCGTGGTTACAGCACGTGGATCGCCAACACCGACGACGACGCGAAGATCACGGCCGCGTCGATCGAAGCGTTCCTCTCGCGCGGCGTCGACGGGTTCATCTCAGCCGGGTCGCGCCTCCACGACGACACCGTCGAGCAGATGGCCGGCCAGGGCCACCCGCTCGTGCTGGTCAACCGCACCGTCGACCGCCGCGACATCCCGTCGGTCACGGCCGACGACGACCACGGCGTCCGCCTCGCGCTCAGTCATTTCGTGGAGCTGGGCCACCGCAAGATCGTCCACCTGGCGGGTCCGCAAGATCTCTCGACCGGTGTGCACCGCAAGCGCGCGTTCGTGCAGGGCCTCGCCGATCACGGCCTCGACCGCGAGCCCGAACGCGTGGCGCAATGCGACGCGTGGTCGCAACGCGAGGGTCACCGTGTCCTCAGTGGACTCCTGCGCGACGAGAAGATCGACTTCACCGCGATCGTCGCCGGAAACGACCTGATCGCGCTCGGCTGTTACGACGCGTTGCGTGAACACGGAATGACGTGCCCGCACGACGCGAGCATCATCGGCTTCAACGACACCCCGTTCATGGACCACGTTTCCCCGCCGATGACGACCATCCGCATTCCGCAGTACGACTTGGGTCGCGAAGCCGCGAAACTTCTCGTCGACAACCTGGAAAACCCCGAGCAGGGGCCGCGGTCGATCGTGCTGCCGGTCGAGCTGGTCAACCGGCGTTCCACGGCGCCTTTGCGCACGAACTGACCCGAATTGCCGTTGCCTTTCCCATTGTGAACGATTGCAGCCGGGTATTCAGCAGTAGTGGCTCCCGGCTTGGCACCCCGCCTAGGCTTCTCCCGGGAAGCACGACCGACGCTTGAAGGAGTCTCCGATGGACCTGCTGCTGCGCGGCAAGACGGCGCTCGTCACCGGTGCGAGCCGGGGGATCGGGCTGGCGGTGACGCGGGCGTTGGTCGAGGAGGGCGTTCAGGTCGTCGCGGCGGCGCGCAACGTCGACGGGGACCTCAAGGAACTGCCCGTCGAGACCGTGGCGGTCGACCTCGGCACGCCGGACGGCGCGGCGCGGGTGGTCGAGGAGGCCGTGGCGCGCGTGGGCGGGATCGACATCCTGGTCAACAACGTCGGCGCCGTGCGGCCCCGGCCCGACGGCTTCGCCTCCGTCACGGACGAAGACTGGCTGGCGACGTTGAACCTCGACTTCATGTCGGCCGTGCGCACCACGCGGGCGGCGCTGCCGTCGCTGCTGGAGCGGACCGGTGCGATCGTCACGGTGTGCTCGGTCAACGCGACCTTGCCCGACCCGCTGGTGATCGACTATAGCGCGGCGAAAGCGGCGTGCCTCAGCTTTTTCAAGTCCCTGTCGAAGGAAGTCGGGGCGCGCGGCGTCCGCGTGAACACGGTCAGCCCAGGCCCGGTCGCCACGGACCTGTGGCTGGGCAAGGGCGGCGTCGCCGAGACGGTCGGGGGCGCCGTGGGCGCGGAGCCCGGCAACGTCGCGGCGAAGGCGGCCGCCGACTCCGTGACCGGCCGGTTCACGCGGCCCGAGGAGGTCGCGGACCTGGTGACGTTCCTGGCGAGTGGCCGCGTCGGCAACCTCACGGGCGCCGACATCATCCTCGACGGCGGCATGACGCAGACGATCTAGACCCCGTCTGACCTGGCGTAACATCCCGCTGATGACACCCGAGGAGCACCTGCGCCACGCCGACCCGGTCCTCGGCCGGGTCATGGACGAGATCGTCGGGCCGGCGCCCCAGCTGCCGCCCGACCCGGCGCTGGCCGGCGACCCGGACATCCCGAAGGACAACTACGGCGTGCTCGTGCGCGCGATCGTCAGCCAGAACATCTCGATCCACGCGTCGCGCGCCATCTTCCACAAGCTGAAGGACCGCTTCGGCGGCCGGTTGCCGACGCCGGAGGAGCTGCTGGCCGACGACCCCGAACAGCTGCGCCCGGCCGTCGGGTTGTCGCGCGCGAAAACGGTGTCGCTGCGCTCGCTCGCCGACTGCATCCTGGCGCGCCGCCTCGACCTCGACGCGCTCAACGAGCTGCCCGACGACGAGGTCATCGCGCAGCTCGACGTGGTCAAGGGCATCGGCGTGTGGACCGCGCAGATGTTCCTGATGTTCCACCTGCACCGCCCTGACGTGCTACCGACCGGTGATCTCGAGCTGCGCCGCAGCGTCGAACGGGCCTACGGGCTGTCCGCCCGGCCGACGCCGGCAGAGCTTACGCGGCTGGCCGAGCCGTGGCGGCCGTACCGCACGCTCGCGTGCCTGTACCTCTGGCAACTGGCCGAGCAGGCGCCGCGGTTGTGATTAAGCTGGTGCCACAGGACTTTTCGCGCAAAGGAGAAACACGTGGAGGGTGTCGACCCCGCGGTGGCGCCGAGCGGCAACGGCTGCGCCGACTGTGATGCGGCCAGTCCGCAGGGCTGGTGGTTCCACCTGCGCCGCTGCGCGCAGTGCGGCCACATCGGCTGCTGCGACTCGTCGCCCGGCCAGCACGCCAGTGCGCACGCCGCCTCGTCCGGCCACCGCATCGTCCGCAGCTTCGAGCCCGGCGAGGAGTGGTTCTGGGACTACGTCGAGGAAGTGATGTACGAACGCGGCCCCGAACTGGCCGCCCCGACGCACCACCCGCTCACGCAGGCTGCCCCCGGCCCGGCCGACCGCCTGCCGGCGAACTGGGCCGAGCAGCTTCACTGACCTGGTTCCGGGCTGCCTGGTCGTGGTGACGGCCGGGCAGCCCGGGCCGGCAGTACCTTCGACACATGACCAGCTCACGTCCGAATCCCACCGACGTCGCGGGTGCGTTGTTCGAATTCGCACTTCGGCCCTCACAGGTGCAGGCGGCCGACGCGGTCGTGGCGGGGCAGGACACGTTGGCGGTGCTGCCCACGGGCAGCGGGAAAAGCGCCATCTACCAGGTCGCCGGCCTCGCCCTCGGTGGGTTGACGCTGGTCATCTCTCCACTCATCGCGTTGCAGCGCGACCAGTTGCGGTCCATCGCGGGACGCCCTTACGGCGACCGCACCATCAACGCCGAGCTCCTCAACTCCAGCCAGAAGGTCCACGAGCGCCGCGAGACGCTGGCGCGGCTGGAGAAGGGCGAGCTGGACTTCGTCTTCCTGGGCCCCGAGCAGCTCACCAACGCCGAGACACGTGCGGCGATCACCAATGTCACGTTGTTCGCGGTGGATGAAGCACATCTGGTGAGCGAATGGGGACAGGAGTTCCGCCCCGAGTACCTGCGGCTCACCGACGCCATCGCCGAGTTCGGCCGGCCGCCGATCCTCGCGTTGACGGCCACGGCGTCGCCGCCCGTGCAGGCGGACATCACGCGCCGGCTGGGGATGCGCGATGCGCAGGTGGTGGTCGCGGACTTCGACCGGCCCAACATCTCGCTCTCGATGCGCCCGACGCAGCCCAGCAAACCGGAGGCGCGGGCCGTCGACGACCGGTGCGTCGACGTCCTCATCCAGCACGACACCCCGGCGCTCGTCTACGCCCTCACCCACGCCCGCTGCGAGTCCCTCGCCGACCGCCTGCGCCTCGACGCCTTCCGCTCCGCGCCCTACCACGGCGGCATGACGGCGGCCGCCCGCGCGCAGGTGCAGGACGACTTCTTCGCCGGGAAGCTGGACGTCGTCGTCGCCACGAGCGCGTTCGGGATGGGGATCGACAAGCCCGACATCCGCACGGTCGTGCACGCCGGTGTGCCCGCGAGCATCGACGACTACTACCAGGAGATCGGTCGCGCCGGCCGCGACGGGGAGCCCGCCGTGGCCGTCCTCGTGCACGACCCGCGCACCATCCGTATCCCGCGCCTGCTCGCCGCCCGCACGCACCTGGGTGAGGAGACCGTGCACCTGGTGGTCGACGCGGTCGAGAACTCGCCTCGGCAAGCGACGCTCACCGACCTGACCGCCAGCGCCGGGGTGGCCGCCCACGCCGTCGAGCGGGTGGTCAACGAGCTGGCGGAGCTGGGTTTCGTCGGCGTCACGGGGTCGGGCCACCACCGCGTGGTGGAGTGCGAACAAGAACTCACACCGCCGGCCGAGCTCGCCGACCAGCTCGTCGACCTCGACCGGCGCCGCCAGGCCGTGCTCACCAGCCGGATCGAGGCCGCGCGCGCATACGCCGAAAGCACGCGGTGCCGCCGTGCGGAACTTCTCGCATACTTCGGTGAGAACTACACACCGCCGTGTGAAAACTGCGACAACGACCGTGCGGCTCACACCACCGAACATCAGCGCGCCGACGTCTCCGGCGGTGCCCCCGTGCACCACCGCCTGTGGGGAGACGGACAACTGTTGTCCCAGGACGAACACGAGTTGCTCGTTTACTTCCCCAGCGTGGGCTACAAGCACCTCACCGCGTCGACGATCTCGTCCGGCATCCTCCAGCCGCGCTGAACAAACGTGCGCGGGCTCGCCTGGTAACTTCCCGACTCGGGCGCGAGACTGGGTGCGCCCGGAGAGAGGAGCCGTCCGTGGACGACGACATCGAGGACAACGCCGACACCGGCGTGCTCGACCCTGAAGACACCCTCGAGGACGGCGATCCGTACGACGAGGGCTACTCGCCGCCGGAGAAGCCGTACGAGGTCGACGAGTTCGGCACCACGCCCGAGGAAGAGCGCGAGGGCGAAAGCTGGGAGGGCCGCCTCGCCCGCGAGGTGCCCGACGTGCAGCCCGAGGAAGGCGACGACCTCGGCGACAGCGAGGACACCGACGGCGAACTCATCGACGGCGAACTCGGCGACTTCCGCGCGGGCCGCCTCGTCGCCGCCGACGAGGGCTCCGGCGAAGACTCCGACGACGAGCTGTACGCCTCCGACGTCGGCATCGACGGCGGCGCCGCCTCCGCGGAGGAAGCCGCCGTCCACGTGGTCGACGACCCCGAGGCCTACTGAGAACAGCTGGGAACCACTGAGGTCGGGGTGGTGCGGGGTTTCCCACACCACCCTCCTCGGCTGACGCGGTACGGGCAGTACGCCGGGCCAGGCCTAGGACTGGCCCGGTGCGCAGGGAATCCGGCACAACTGCGTCGCTGAAGTCCCGGCGTTCCCGCCGCCGTTCGGTGGGGTTCCGTGGGCCGGAGCGAACGTGCGCGGGGCGCCGCTGGAGACGGCGCAACTGCCTCGCGGAAGTTCCGACGTTCACCGCGCCGTTTGATCGGATTCCGCTTGCCGCGAGCGAACTGGCCCGGGTCGCGGGGAAGACGGCGCGCCCTCCTCGCCGAGGTTCCGCCGCACACGCCGCCGTGCGGTCGGGTTCGGCCGGCCAGGAGCGAACCTGCGCTGGGCGCCGCTGGACACGGCGCAACTGCCCCCGAAGGTCCGACGTTCACCGCGCTGTTCGGTCGGGTTCCAGGAGCCGCGAGCGAACCTGTGCGGGGCACAGCGAAGAAAGCGCGACTGCCTGGCTGAGGGCCCGCCGGTTACGCCCCCGCCCCGCCCCGACATCCACGAGCCGCATCCGGCGTATAGCGACAGCCGCCGCAACTCCCGAGTCACGCTTTGCGCGCGATGTCCTCCAGCCAGCCGGTCACCGTCGCGCAGATCGCGGCCTCGCCGCCGCGCGTGTGTTCCACCAGTTTGTCCTGCGACCACAGCATGGCCGCGACCACGCCTTGGCGCACGGGCGTCAGGCCGATCTGCCAGGAGCCGTGGCGCCACTCCGCGGTGCTCCACTGGCCGGTCGTGGGGCTGCGCTCGACGGTCCAGGCCGGACCGGCTACCAGTTCTGCCACCGTTTTCGGCGCTCGCCACTGCCGCACGGTGTCGTTCTCGGTGCTCATCGGGGGTCCCTCGGGGTGCGCAGGAACGGGGTCGTGTCGCGAGAGCGGCGGTCCGGCCGCGAGAGCGGGGAGTCAGCGCACGGTGGCAACCCTTTCGTTCAACTCCCGTTCACTTTAGCGGCCCGTGAGGTGTGTTTGCGCGTACTTCCGGAAAGCGGCGACGAGGCGGCTGCGGTCGTCGGCGCGGGTGGCGAGCACGACGTGCGCCGGTTCGACGTCCTCCAGCACCACCGACGTCAGGTCGGGACGCAGGAAGCGCACGTCGTGGCCTGCGGAGATGGCCACGGCCTGGCCGGCCGCGACGAGCTCGAACTTGTCCTCCAGGGCTTCGATCACGGGCCCGTCGGGCGCCGGCCGGCCGTCGGGCCGCGGTTCGACGCGCCAGTAAGCACTCCACGCCGGATCGGAGTCGCGCATGCGGGGCAGGGGTTCGTCGGCGATGTCGTTGATGCTCACCGATTCCTTGCCGGCCAGCCGGTGATCCAGTGGGAGAATAACCACACGCGGCTGGTCGTAAAGCACCGTGACGTGCAGTCCCTCGGTCGCGAACGGCAGCCGGCTCACGACGACGTCGACGCGGTGCTCCAGCAGCGCAGTCGGCACGTCGTCGAACGCGACGTGCAGCGTCTGCACGTCGGCGTCCGGATGCCGGTGGCGCATCTCCCGCACGGCGGGCGTGACGATGAGCCCGCCCGCGTACCCGACGGCCAGCCGGCTGGGCTGCGCGGCGGCCCGCGTGCGCGCGATGGTCTGGGCCGCGGTGCGCAGCAACGCCTTCGCCTGCGGCAGGAACACCTCACCCGCGTCCGTGAGCCGGCTGCCCTGCGGCGTGCGGTCCAGCAGCCGCGCGCCGAGCTGTTGCTCGAGACGGCGGATCTGACGGCTCAGCGAAGGCTGCGTCACGTGCAATGCCTCGGCCGCGCGGCCGAAGTGCTTGTGCTCCGCGACGACCGTGAAGCAGTGCACCAGCCGGAGGTCGAGGTCGACCGGATGTTCGGGCATGTGGTTATTCTACCGGCGGTGATGCACGAAGCGTATTGCGCGATACGAAGGTTTCATTGGCCGATGTGCGGAATCCGACGGCAGGGTGGAAGGACCAGAACATCCCTTGTTTGAGGAGCAACACCATGCGTGTGTTTGTTACCGGAGCGACCGGGTTCATCGGCTCCGCGGTCGTTCGCGAGCTGCTCGACGCCGGCCACCAGGTGCTCGGCCTGGCCCGCTCCGACGCGTCGGCCGCCAAGCTCACCGCGGCCGGCGCCGAGGCCCACCGCGGCAGCCTCGAAGACCTCGACAGCCTGCGCACCGGCGCCGCCGCGGCCGAGGGCGTGGTCCACACCGCGTTCGTCCACGACTTCAGCGACTTCGAGCGCTCCGTCGGCACCGACCGCCTCGCGATCGAGACGATCGGGGAAGCCCTGGCAGGCACCGGCCGCCCGTTCGTGATCAGCTCCGGCACCCCGGCCACCCCCGACGGCGTGGCGACCGAGGACACCATCCCCGAAGTCGACAGCCACGCGGCTGGTCGTTTCGCGTCCGAAGAGATCGTGGTTTCGTTGGCAACGCGGGGAGTCCGCGGCTCCGTCGTTCGGCTGCCGCGGTCGGTCCACAGCGACGAGGACCGCCACGGCTTCGTCCCCCTGCTCATCGAAACCGCTCGCACCCACGGGGTTTCGGCCTACCCCGGCGACGGCGCCAACCGCTGGCCCGCCGTCCACTGCCTCGATGCCGCGCGCCTCTACCGCCTGGCCCTCGAGCACGCCCCGGCGGGCACGCGCCTGCACGCCGTCGGCGACGAGGGCATCCCCGTACGCGAGATCGCCGAGCGCGTCGGCAAGCACCTCGGGCTGCCGGTCGAGTCCGTCCCAGTCGAGCAGGCGGCCGAGCACTTCGGCTGGCTGGGGCCGATCTTCGCCGCGGACATGCCGGCGTCGAGCGCCCGCGCCCAAGACTTGTTCGACTGGCACCCCACTCATTCCGGATTGCTGTCCGATTTGGACGCCGGCCACTACTTCTCCCGCTGATGGCGATGTTCGGAGCCGGCCCAGTCGGCGTGTGCCTGCCGGTCACCTTCACCAGCACCCCTTCGGCCGACGACCAGCGCACCGCCGTGCGCCGCCTGGAACGCGCCGGCTACCACGCGGCGTGGACCAACGAGGTCATCGGCAAAGACGCCCTCGCCCAGCTGGCGGTGCTTCTCGGTGCCACCGAGTCACTGGTGTTCGGCACCTGCGTGGCCAACATCTGGGCCCGGGCGCCCCAGACCGCGCACGCGGCCGCTTCCTTCCTGGCGCAGGCTTTCCCGGGCCGGTTCACGCTCGGCCTCGGCGTCGGCTACCCGCAACAGGCGTCGAGTGTCGACCGTCCGTTCGGGACTCCGCTGGCTACCATGCGGTCCTATGTGGAGGGTATGGCGGCGGAAACCCGGCCACCCGCCCCGGACGCGCCGTACCCGCTCATCCTGGGCGCCAACGGCCCGAAGATGCTCACCCTCGCCGCCGACCTCGCCGACGGCGCGCTCCCCGCCGGCCTGCCGCCGCAGCACACGGCTCTCGCCCGACGGATCCTGGGCCCGGACAAACTCCTCGTCGTCGCGCAATCGATCGCGGACTCGTTCGAGACGGCCCGCCAAACCGTCTCGAACTGGCTCAGCCGCACCGCTTTCCGCACAACACTCGCGGACCTCGGCTACCCGGCCGAGCCCACCGACGACCTGGTGCGGACCCTCGTCGCGTTCGAGGGTCCGGACCACGTCTCCGTCGCCGTCCAAGCCCACCTCGACGCCGGCGCCGACCACGTCACCCTGCTTTCCCCAGCGGGCACGGAATTCGGCCCGGGCATCGACCACCTCGTGTCGCTGGCCCCGGCGCTCCGCTGATCACAACCTCCCGGCGACGGTCTTCGCCAGCTCGGCGTAGGCGTCGAGGAACGCGTCGCTGGGAGCGCGGCGGAATCCCAGCTGGGCGACCCGGATCCGGCCGTGACTCCGTTTGGCGATGGTGATGGTGGTACTGCCCAGGGAGGTGGTGCAGTAGACGGCGTCGTCGGTGAACGGCTTGGGCTCGTCGGCGCAGCCGCGGGCCGAAGCCCGGAAAGCAGCCTCCGGCGAGTCGAAACCCGGCGCATCGCCGACGCCCAGTTCCACCAGGGCGGCATGCGAATCGCGGGCGCGGTGATACGAGCAGGCGTACAGGGTGACACCGCCCTGGGTATCGGGTTCTTCCTCAGTGCTTTCGAAGCTGTTGCCGTCCGCGAGCTCATGCTGGACTTCGCCCGAGTCCAGAAACGGACACGCCGCACTGAGCCGCTCCGGCGACGCCGCTGCCACGAACGTCGTCGTCGTGGGTCCCTCCACCGTGGTCGCCGCGCCGCCAGCGGCACACCCCGCGGCGGCCGCCACCACGAAGGCGACGGCGATGAGTCTTCTGGGCAAATACATGTCCCGAATCCTGCCCGATCTTCGGGGAGATCCCGGTCTCGGAGATCCACTCGTGATCATCCCAATTGTCCCTTTTGGGGAACTGTAGGGTGACCCATGCTCCCGAGGAAGCGCCTCGGCCAGGCAGAAGGCTTCGTTGATGAGGTTTGTTTCGCTGCGTTGGGGCGAACGTCACCGGCCTGTCGTTCTCCATCAGGTCCACCCGGGAGCTCCCCGGTGCGGTCCTCCTCGACGAGATCCTGCCGACCGACACCGGGTGTTCCCAGGAAATCGCGTTGCGGCAGGGTTTCGTGACCGTCGAATGCGGGGATCTCACCGCAAAATGGGGTGACCCCGCGCCCATGAAAGGCCCGGGGCCACCCCGGCAACTCATGCCTTCGGCTTCGTCAACCCACATCCCGCCAACGAAAGATCCACCGTCGACCCAGTCCCGAGGCAAGCCGGAATCCCGGCGGTCTGCTGCCCGTAGGACCGGCCCATGTGGACGGTGATGACGCCGTTTTCGTCGACCTCGCAGGGGTTGTCCACATCGCACACCTTGCCCAAGCTGTTGGACGTGTTGTGGATGCCCACGACCTGACCGGTGTGCGGGTCGAGCACCGGCGAGCCGGAGTCGCCGCTGCCGGGGATGCAGTCTTCGCTGTACTGGATCGCATTGTGCTGCGTGTAGCCGCCCTCGCGGAGTTCCGGGACGATGTTCGCGACCGAACACGCCCAGGTCTTCCGGTGTGTGCCCGAAAGCACGTCGAGCTGGTCGGCTTGCTGGGGTTCGCGCGTGCCGAGCTCGAAGACCTTCGCGCCTGCGGCGGCGAGCTGCGCGTAGGTCTTGTCCACTTGGTACAGGGCGACGTCGGTGCCGGTCATGGTGGCGTACAACAGCTTCGTGGTGCGCAGGGTCGCCTTGATCCCGCCCGACGCGGACAGCACCGCGGCATCGCGGGCCTCCGTGCGCTCCGTCACCGCCGAGCCCACGGCGGGGTGGTCGCCGGTAATGCAGTGGCCGTTGGTCAGCAGCAGGCCGGGGTCGTCCGGACTGGCGCCGGCCTTGCGGACCAGCGACCCCGCGCACGAGCCCAGGTTCACGGCGCCCTCGAGAATCGGGTGGCGTTCCGCGATGGTCTCGCGCACCCAGTCGGCATACGCGGGCACGTTCGTGTAGATCCCCGGCCCGTTGTCGCCGCCGCTGACGACACCGGCCAACGTCCAAGCGCCGCCTTCCTTCACGAGCGCCGGGCCACCGGAGTCCATGTTGGTGGGGCCCACCTTGCCGTCGAGTGCGCCGATGCACAGGTCGCTGAGCGAAACCAGACAGGTTGATGTTGGCTGGACAACAGTGTCGGCCTCGAGCAGGTGGTCGGGGTAGCACTGCGGGGCGGACTGATTGCAGGTCATGCCCCAGCCCATGATGCGCGCGCCCGTGCCCGGCGCCGGGGCCTTCGCGCTGATCTTGATCGGCACTGCCTTCGCGGGGTGCGCCAGCTTCAGCAGCGCGATGTCCTTGCCGAAGATGTGCGGGAGGGTGCCGTTCGAACGTCGCACGAACTTCTCGACCGCGATCACCTCACCGCCAGACGTCGCGCTTACCGAGCCCAGCCGCACCGACCAGTCGTGCGGGTAGCCGACCTGGGTCTCGAGATCGTTGCGCGCGCAGTGCGACGCCGTCACCACCCATTGCGGCGCGACCAGCGTCACCCCGCACACGTGCCCGTCAGGCCGCGATGAGTCGGCCGGTCGGTTCAGCGACCCGGTGAACGGATACGCACGCGGTGATGGGACTCCGCCAACAATCGCTGATGCCGGAGCAACACCCAACGCGGTCACGGACAACGCTGCCGCCACGACGGCCAGCACACTTCGGAGTTTCAACGGGCTCCCTCTCACCTGTGGATCACAGAACCCGCTCAGACTCCTCACCCTGTGTGCGCGCACCTCGACCGGAACGTCACGATCCTGTGACAGCGCCCCAGTAGCGCACCCCCGTCGTGCCCGACGAGGTCGATCGGCTCGGCGCTCTTCGCCTGCTTATCGGCCAACCGCGCGGCGCACGCGTCCTTCGTCGGCGTGAATCACGACCACGCTAGCCCGGCGCCCACGGCAACACGGCTCCGTAGCGGATCAACTGGCCGTAGTGATCGGAGTCCGTGGGGGAAAGGGCGAGGTCGAGGAGCGGCACCGCCGCCGCGGCCGGAGTGGCGGCCGTGCTGACGTCCCACCAGAGCGCCGACGTCGGCGTGTTCATCATCCCCGGGCACACCGACGCGAGCAGGATCCCGCGCTCCGCGTCGCTCGCGCGGCGCACCGCGGCGAGCGCACGTACAGCCGCGACCTGCCCGATCTTCGACGGGATGTTCACGAACCCGGGCCACGCACCGGCGCGGGCGCTGCCGTCCGCGACCGCGTCCCGCCAGTTCGCGACGGCCTTGTCGGCGTCGTCCAGCGAGGCCAGGCCGTCGAAGCGATCGTGCAGGACCGGCGCCAGGTAGTGCAGCGTGCCGAGCGAGCTGGCGACGACGAGCAGTTTGCCGCCGTCCCGCAGCAGTGGGGCGAACGCCCGCAACAATCTCGTCGTACCGAAGTTGTTGACTTCCGTGTAGGGGCCCACGATCGCCCGCGGGTCGTCGTCGGGACCGACGCGCATCACTGCGTTGCCGAACACGACGTCGACCCCGCCGTGGCGATCGCTCAGCACCTTGGCGAGCCGGGTGACGGACGCTGGATCGGCTACGTCGAGCAGTTCGCCTCGGACCGTCGCCCCGCCCGCGGGCAGCGACTCCACGGCCTCACCGACCCGGCCGAGATCCCGTCCCGTGAGGTAGACGGTGTCCTGGGTGGACAGACGCTGCGCGAGGCCCTCGACGAGCGCCAGGCCCAGCCCTTGGGTGGCTCCGGTGACCAGTGCGACGGTCATGCTCGCACCAGACCTTCCGTGAGCTCCCACAGCCGCGCGGCGCCATCGGGGTCGAGGGCGTAGCGTGCGACACCGTGCAACTGCGGTGCTTCTCCGCGCCGGTCGATGGTCGGCGTCTCCGCGCAGTCCACAAAGTACCGGCCGCTGATGCCCTCCACTAGCGGTGACGTGGCGACCAGGACCGACGTCGCCGCACCCTGTTCGAGGGTCTTCATCAGTTCGGGCGGGACGGTCCCGCTGCCGCGGCCGTTCGTGTGGCGCTGCAGGTTGGTGAAGATCCCGCCCGGCATGACGGCGTTCGCCGTGATGCCGTCCCGAGCCCAGCGACGCGTGGCCTCGACGGCGAACAGCACGTTGGCCGTTTTGGACTGTCCATAAGCGAGCCACGGATCGTAGCGGCGGAAGGCGAAGTTCACGTCGTCGAACACCACCGGCGAGAGCTGGTGCCCGCTCGAGCTCACCACGACGACGCGCGCCGAGCCGTCTGCGGCCAGCGTGGGGTGCAGTCCGGTGGCGAGCAGGAAGTGTCCGATGTGGTTGGTGGCGAACTGCCACTCCCACCCCTGTTCGGTGTACTGCTCGGGGCTCGCCATCACGCCGGCGTTGGCGACGAGGACGTGCAGCGGACCGTCCCAAGTGGACGTGAAAGCGGCGATCGAGGCCGGGTCGGTGAGGTCCAGCTCCGCGACGCGCACCGCGGTGCTGCCGGTGCTCGCGGCGATGTCCTTCGCCGTGCGTTCGCCGGCGGCGACGTCGCGGACGGCCAGGGTCACCTCGGCGCCGGTCGAGGCCAGGGCGCGGGCGGTCTCCACGCCGATCCCGGACGACGCCCCGGTCACCACCGCGCGTCGCCCGCTGAGGTCGATGCCTTCGGCCACCTCCGCCGCTGTGCTGGCGAAGCCGAAGGGAGTCTGGATCAAGGTCATACTTTCACGCTAAGCAGTCACAGGGCATGCTGCCAGCGAAAGTTCGTCAAGTCTGGTATGCGTAATCGTCATGGCCTTCACCGACGCGTCGCTCACCGCGCTGCGGGTGTTCCGCGAGGTGGCCGAGCGGGGCTCGTTCACCGCCGCGGCCGCCGCCCTCGGCTACACGCAGTCCGCCGTGTCCCGCCAGATCGCGTCACTGGAGCGCGCCGCGGGCACCCCGCTCGTCGAACGCCGCCACGACGGTGTGCGCCTCACACCCGCCGGTCGGCTGGTCGTGCGCCGCGCCGCCACCGTCGTCGACGAGGTGGACGCCGCGGCGCGCGACCTCGACGGCCTGCCCGACGGTCACGGCAGCGTCCGGCTCGGCTGGTTCGCCAGCGCCGGCGCCGCCTTGGTGCCCCGCGCGCTGGCGGAACTGCGCCGCACGCACCCCGGCATCACCGTGACCACGCGCGAAGGCAGCACCCCCGCGCTGGTCCGCGCACTGCGCGCGGGCACGCTGGACCTGGCGCTGATCGCGTCGACGCCGCCCTTCCGCCCGCCGGACAGCGAAACCCCGGCGCTGCAGGTGCAGACCCTTGCCGAGCGCAGCCTGTGCGTCGCCGTGCCCACCAGCCATCCCCTCGCGCGCGGCCAGTTCATCGACGTCGCCGACCTGTCCGGCCAGCGCTGGATCGCCGGCTCGCGCAACGAGCACGTCATGGGCGTCTGGCCCGGCCTCGACGAGCGCCCCGACATCGCCCACACCGCGCGCGACTGGCTCGCCAAGCTCCACCTCGTCGCCGCCGGCTGCGGCATCACGACCGTGCCCACCGCCCTCACTCCGGTGCTCCCGCCCGGCGTCCGCGTCCTTCCCGTCCGGGGAGGGCCTTCCGAACGGCGGCGCATCTTGCTTGCCCGCCTACCGGGCCGCCTTTCGGACGCCGCGGCGCGTCTCGCGGAGGCTTTTCGCACGGCGGCGTTGAAGGGGGAGGTTGAAGGGTTCTGATGGAGACGGCCGTTTGCCGCTACCTTGAGCAGGCTCGACCGTTGTACGCGGCGCGAGCGGTTCGGAAACGCACATGTGGGCGGATCGAGCGGAGAAGGAGCAGGGCGTCACCGCTGGTGGAGGGTGCGGCCGTCCGACTGGCGCACACACCGTCAGCACGACAATCACTTTATGTACTCATGCGCGAGAACGAACACTCGAGTCTCGGCGGTGATCAACTCCTGTGACTACCATCTCAGCGGATGTGCGAATCCGACCACGGCTCTGTCGCCAAAACACCAACCCTTGATCACTGGCGCACAGTCCTCCCTGTTCAGGGCGTTGCTGAAGTCACACGCCTTGCTCGGATGAGCGCTTCGATTCACTTGAACGTGTCCAATCTCTAGTCTGGACTTGTTCCAGAAAACATGGTCTGATGCCCTCATGCCGGCCACTGATCATGCGGAACGTCTGCGGGGTGTCTCACTAAGAGTCACCAAACAGCGGACCGCTGTGCTGCACGCGGTGGCGCAGCGGCCGCACGCGGACGTCGAGGCGGTGGTCCGGGCGGTGCGCTCCGAGCTCGGTGCGGTGTCGACGCAGGCGGTGTACGACATCCTCGCGGCGCTGGGAGAGGTGGGGCTGGTGCGGCGCATCGAGCCGGCCGGGTCGCCGGCGCGATTCGAAATGCGCACGGGCGACAACCACCACCACGTGGTCTGCCGCCGCTGCGGTGCGGTCGCCGACGTCGACTGCGCGGTGGGGGAGCGGCCTTGCCTCGCACCCGCGAGCACCAACGGGTTCGTCATCGACGAGGCCGAAGTGACCTACTGGGGCCTTTGCCCTTCCTGCAACGAAAACTGATTGTCCACCACCTGAAGGAGATGAAGTGGCTTTCGAGGAAAACACCAAACCGCTGACGACGGCGGCGGGTGCGCCGGTCGTGGACAACCAGAACAGCGTCACCGCCGGCCCGCGCGGCCCGGTGCTGTTGCAGGACCTGTGGCTCATCGAGAAGCTGGCGCACTTCGACCGCGAGGTCATCCCGGAGCGCCGCATGCACGCCAAGGGCTCCGGCGCGTGGGGCACTTTCCGCGTCACGCACGACATTTCGCAGTACACGAAGGCCGCGATCTTCGCCAAGGTCGGCAACGAGTGCGAGATGTTCGCGCGGTTCTCGAGCGTCGCGGGTGAGCGCGGCGCGGCCGACGCCGAGCGTGACATTCGCGGTTTCGCGCTTCGTTTCTACACCGAAGAGGGCAACTGGGACGTCGTCGGCAACAACACGCCGGTGTTCTTCCACCGCGACCCGCTGAAGTTCCCTGATCTCAACCGCGCGGTGAAGCGTGACCCGCGCACCAACTTGCGTGACCCCGAGAACAACTGGGGTTACTGGACGAACCTGCCCGAGGCGCTGCACCAGGTCACGATCATCATGACCGACCGCGGCATCCCCAAGTCGTACCGGCACATGCACGGCTTCGGCTCGCACACCTACAGCTTGATCAACGCGGCGGGCGAGCGGAACTGGGTCAAGTTCCACTTCCGTACCCAGCAGGGCATCGAGAACCTGACCGACGAGGAATCCGGCGCCGTCATCGCCGCCGACCGAGAGTCGAACCAGCGCGACCTCTTCGACGCCATCGAGCGTGGCGACTTCCCGAAGTGGAAGCTGCTCGTGCAGGTCATGCCCGAGGCCGACGCGGCGACCTACCGCTTCCACCCCTTCGACCTGACGAAGGTGTGGAGCAAGAAGGACTACCCGCTGATCGAGGTCGGCGAGTTCGAGCTCAACCGCAACCCGGACAACTACTTCCAGGACGTCGAGCAGGCCGCCTTCACCCCGGCCAACCTGATCCCCGGCATCTCGTTCAGCCCGGACAAGATGCTGCAGGGCCGCCTGTTCTCCTACGGTGACGCCGCCCGCTACCGCGTCGGCGTGAACCACCACCAGATCCCGGTCAACTACCCGCGCGGCGCCAAGGTGGTCAACACCTACCACCGCGACGGCGCCATGCGCGTCGACGGCAACCAGGGTGGCGTCCCGGGCGTCGAGCCGAACAACTTCGGCCGCTGGCAGGAGCAGCCCTCGTACGCCGACCCGGCGCAGGCCGTCGGCTCGACTGCGGACCACTTCAACTTCCGCGAAGACGACGACGACTACTTCACGCAGCCGGGCAACCTGTTCCGCCTGTTGTCCGCGGACGAACAACAGCGTCTGTTCGAGAACACGGCGCGCGCGATCAAGGGTGCGCGCAAGGAAACCGTCCAGCGGCACATCGACAACTGCGCCAAGGCCGACCCGGCCTACGGTGAGGGTGTGCAGAAGGCCTGCGAGGTCCTGGGCGCTCTGTAAGTCCTTTGTGGCCGTTGCCCCCGTCGCCGTTTTCGCGACGGGGGCAACGGCTTTTCTACAGGCTCTGCCCGAACATTTTCGCGGCTTCCCGCGCGCTCGGCGTCCCGGCGTCCAGATCGGCCCCCGCCTTCTTCAGGGCCGCGACGATTTCCGTCTCGCCCTTGAACAACGCGCCCGCGATCGGCGACTGGTTGCGGGCGTTGCAGATGTCGGGATCGGCGCCGTGCTGCAGCAAGTACTCCACGGTCTCGCCCCGCCCGTGGTACGCGGCGAGCATGAGGAGTGAATTGCCGGCCTCGTCGAGCGCGTTGACGTCCAGGCCGTGCGCGATGAACTCCGCGAGCTCTTTCGTGTTGCCGTCCCGCGCGAGGTCCGCCATGACGGTGCGGGCTCGTTTCCGGAGGTCTTCGTTTTCGTCAGCGGGCATGGTGGAATTTTAGCATCGCGTGATGCGTATTCCGGAATCTGAAGTGCGGCGCTCATCCGTCCTGAATGGATCGAGCGAGTGAGTGCTTTCGGGATGTGTTCGAAGCACTGCGGAAAGATCTTCTGTGGACAGTCAAGGAACGAGTGGTGCCGGCCCGGTATTCCGAAGCCTCGACCTCCCTCTACGGGGCCGCGCACAAGTGAATGCGCGGCCCCGGTGAAAGATCAACGCAGCGGTTCGAGCGCCTTCGCCAGCGGCTCCAGCACCGCGGGAGTGTGGGGCGGCGGCAGGTAGACGATGGCCAGGTCGAGGCCGGCCTCGCCGAGGCCCTCGGCCTGCTTGGCGACCGCGGCGTAATCCAGGTCAGGTTCGAGGCGCACGTGGGAGGACAGCGTGATCTCGCTGGGGTCGCGGCCGATGTCGGCGCAGTGGCGGTGCAGGACGTCGCGCTTGTGGGCGAACTGCTCGGGCGTGCCGCCGGTGAAGTTCCAGTGGTCGGCGTACTTCGCGGCCGTGCGCAGGGTGCGCTTTTCGCCGCTGCCGCCGATGCAGATGGGCGGGTGGGGCTTCTGGACGCCCTTGGGTTCGTTGCGGGCGTCGGTGAGCTGGTAGTGCGTGCCCTTGAAGGTGGTGGTTTCCTGAGTCAGCAGGCTGATCAGGACCTCGCAGCCTTCCTCGAAACGGTCGCTGCGTTCCTTGATGGTGCCCAGCTCCATGCCGTACCCGCCGGACTCCTCCTCGTTCCACCCGGCGCCGATGCCGATCTCCAGGCGCCCGCCGGACACGATGTCGAGCGTCGCGGCCATGTTCGCGAGCAGCGCGGGGTGCCGGTAGTGCATGCCGCTGACGAGCGTGCCCAGGCGCAGCCGCTTGGTGGCCTGCGCGAGCGCGGTCAGCGTGACCCAGCCCTCCAAGCAGGGGCCGGTCGAATCGGAGAAAATGGGATAGAAGTGGTCGAACGTCCAGCCGGATTCGAACAGCTCGATCTCGTCGGCCGTCTGCCAGACCGAGAGCATGTCCTCCCAGACGGTGTTCTGGGGCGAAGTCTTGATGGCGAATCGCATGGTCGTCAGCGTAAACCTGGAGTAACCCCAGCTGCCAACACCGTCGCCGTGGGCGGCGGCGGACAGGCGCTCGTCCGAATCGTGTCCCTTTGCGTGTACCAGGTGCTTGGCAGGTGCACCTGGAAGAAGAGCTGACCGTCAGTGTCTTGTGGACAGTGGGCGGCCCCGCCGCGGGACAACGGGGGCGCGCCCCCGTAAAAAAAATTTCGTACCCGAGCGCCCTGTTGTGGCCCCCCCCCCTATACCCCAGGGGTTACAAACGGGTGGGCCCGGCGGGGTGGGG